>NZ_JBGQOQ010000055.1:0-13362 GCF_052119765.1 Pseudorhodobacter sp. W20_MBD10_FR17
GGTCGAAGCCCAATCGAATACCGTAAAAGCCTAGGACTTATGACGTAAAAACAGTCCAAGTTTTTGTCCGCATCCCCCAGACCTTGCGGATGGAGGCGGTCCTCCACCGCCACCACCGTGCTCTCATGGCACTTGCCAAGGCCCTGAACGAGGTCGGGCATATGACACGCGAGGAGATCGCGCCCTATCTGGACGGGCTACGGGATGGGGCCCGCAATAAGCGACCCGATCGTGAGATGCCTACGATCATTGCCTTGGCCCCAAGACCACCCGTCGAGCCGCCACACCTTACTTGACCCGGCCCATTCCTGCCGCCGGATTTCTCCCCTTCAAAGCCTTTTGCGCCCTCGAGGGAGACGAAGGCGGAAAAAGTTATTCCGGAGCCGTCATTCTAAATAGGGAGAACTCTCCGAGAATCCAAACTTCTCCCTATCCGCCTGAAGTTATTAACAAAAATCGCCACGACCCGTACAATTTCCTGACGCAATCTCAAAGGATGCAGGCTATGATGATGAACGAGATGGCAAGCTTAACCCTGCCAAAAACATCAACATTTATGAGCCCAGGGCCAGCGCCCGATGGGGCGGTCGGAGCAACTCGCAATGGCGCGGGATCGGGAAAGGCATGTTTACAGAGGGGATCTGGTTTTGACGTCGCCACCGTTTGCGGATGTCATCGACTACGCGCATGAAAAGATGAAAACATATGTGAACTACTTCCCCGCGTTGCGGCGCACCAGAACCCAAAAATTTACTTCACCTCGGCCGAAGCTCATCTAGTGCCAAAAAATGAAAGCTAAAGATATGCCCGACAATCACACCGGCCTTCCCGAATGGCTCTCAAGCCGCCGCTACTGCACCGTCAAGCATCTGATGCGCCTTTTTGAGGTTTCACGTCCGACTATCGACCGTTGGTGCCGTGACAACCCCGCCTTTCCCAGCAAGCTCAAGCTGGGGGTGCCCGGACGCGGAAACTGCAGCACGCGCTTTATTGTAGCGGAAGTCAAAAGCTACCTTGCAGCCATTGAGGGCACGACCGGCGTTCTAGAAAACGAGACCTGAGCATCCGTCCGGCTACGTTCATAATTTGCGACTCGAACCCAAACCGTACAGCGAGTAGCAAATGGGTTTTGTGCCACCGCTGTGCCACGGCGGAAAAACTCTTCAAACGTAGCGTAAGGCGTCAATCACGCAAACGCAAAATAAGCCATTGTTTCTGCTGTAAATAAAAATGGTGCCCGAAGACGGATTTGAACCGCCGACACACGGATTTTCAATCCGTTGCTCTACCAACTGAGCTATTCGGGCACGTAGGGCGGGTATTAGGCCAGCCTGCGGGGGCTGTCCAGAGGGATTTCGCAAAAAAATGCGGTCAAATACGTTTTACTGCTTTGGCGGCATTTCAGGCAGCGGCTCATTGTCGTCTTCTTGCTCGGTCACGGCGGCGGGGATCGCGTAAGAGCCGTTCAGCCACTTGCCGAGATCAATATCGGCGCAGCGGCGTGAGCAGAAGGGTTTGTATTTCGGATCAGCCTCGCGGGCGCAGATTGGACAGGTCATGCCGTGCCCTCCAGCACCTCTGCCAGCGCAAGGCGGTCGCGTTTGCGCACCAGTTCATAGAGGCCAAGCGTCGTCCAACCCACAAGGCTGGTTTCAGCCGATTCGCCCTTGAACGCAGCACGCAGAACTTGGTCGAGCACGGCCCGGTCGCGTTTCGGCATCGGCGCAAAATCAACCACGATCTGACCACCCAGCCCGCGCAGGCGCAGCTGGCGTGGCAGGTCGCGGGCGGCTGCGATGTTAGCCTTAAGACCCGCCGCAGGGGTGGTATCGCCACCTGTATTCACATCAACGGCCAGCAGCGCGCGGGTCGGCTCAATCATCATGTGGCCGGCGCCTTGCAGCTCAACCCGCGGGTCCAGCACGGCGTCGATCATTTCATACACGCCGAGGTCTTCGAAACCGCCGGTTACCACCTCATCGGGAGCGGGTTCGGCCCAGTCGCGCCAAGCGGTTTCTTGAGCCCCTGCCCCTTCGACCAGCAGTTCTGGCCCACCGTTGGTATCGGCCAGCACAGCCTCGGCCAGATCACGCATCGCGGCAATATCTTGGGCGATATCAAGTGCGTCCACACCTTCACAGGCCGAACGCAGGATCAAACCCAACGCCTCGGACGCGCCTTTCATGCCGGTCTCGGCCAAGGCCTCTAGCCCTGCGCGCACATCTTCGTCCTTGATGCGGCGCGATATGTTGCGGCCCGGCGCACCGGGGGTGACAATCGCATAGCGGCTTTTAAACAGCAGGCGCGTGGTGACGGGCACAGCTTTGCCAGCCTCGGACGGGCCGGTGACCTGCACCAACAGCCGCGCGCCGGGGGCGATGCCCGAAGTTTGGCGCAAAAAGCCGGTGCCTTGCGGCAGCTTAACGAACACGCCGCCTTGGCCCTTCATCAAGCGATCAGCCACGCAGCGGTAAATCGCGCCCGGCAGGGCATCATCACCCTGAGGGTCAACCAACAAATCTTGCAGCTGGCCATCAACGATCAGCGCGGCAGCGGGCTTGCCTTGGATTTCATCCAGTACAACGATGCGGCCAATCATGGTTTTTCCTTCCAAACGGGGTAGCCTGCGGTGGCGAGCATCGCGGCGGTTTCGGCCACGGGCAGGCCCATAATGCCGGTAAACGACCCCGAAATCCACGGGATGAACGCGCCGGCCAGCCCTTGGATGCCATAGCCACCCGCCTTACCGCGCCAATCATTGCTGGCAAGGTAGGTGTTCAGCTCTTCATCAGACAGCCGCTTCATTTTCACAGCAGAAACAGAATCGCGGGCCCAGATTTTATCGCCACGGCGCAGGGCGACCGAGGTAATTACCGTATGCCTGCGCCCGCCCAACGCCAGCAGGAACGACGCCGCCTCACCCGCATCGGCGGGCTTACCCATTATACGGCGGCCAAGGGCCACGGTGGTATCGGCACACAGTACAATATCATCGGGGCCAGCCACAACAGCCAACGCCTTTTCACGTGCAATCCGCGCGCAATAGGGGCGCGGAAGCTCGGCCTTTAGCGGATCTTCGTTAATATCGGGCGGCAGCACGGCATCCGGCACCACCCCAATCTGCGCCAACAATTCAAGCCTGCGCGGGCTGGCAGAGCCAAGGATCAGCCGCACGGGATTATTTAAAGCGATAGTTGATGCGGCCTTTGGACAGGTCGTAAGGGGTCATTTCGACCTGAACCTTATCGCCTGCCAGCACGCGAATACGGTTTTTACGCATTTTGCCTGCCATCACTGCGATCAATTCGTGGCCGTTCTCAAGTTCGACCCTGAATGTCGCATTGGGCAAAAGTTCCTTAACGACACCGGGGAATTCGAGAATGTCTTCTTTGGCCATGGTCACTCCAATAAATTTGAGCCCGCAAAAATGCAGGCTTTTGCGGGCATATGCGCCGAATGGGCAGGATTTTCAAGGACAAAGTGCAAAAGCATGGCCCTATGCGGTGAAACATAGGGCCAAAAGCCGTTAATCTTTGGGAATCACGCGCAAATGCAGCTCTCGTAGCTGTTCGTTCATCGGCTCGGACGGCGCGTTCATCAGCAGGTCCTCGGCGCGTTGGTTCATCGGGAACATGATAACCTCGCGGATGTTGGCCTCATCGGCCAGCAGCATCACGATGCGGTCAATCCCAGCTGCGCAACCACCGTGGGGCGGGGCGCCGTATTTGAACGCCTTAACCATGCCACCAAAGCGCTTGTTCACCTCATCATTCGGGTAACCCGCGATCTCAAACGCTTTGTACATGATTTCGGGTTTATGGTTGCGGATACCGCCCGAAATTAGCTCATAGCCGTTACACGCCAGATCATACTGATAGGCGTAAACGTCCAGCGGGTCGCCTTGCAACGCCTCCATCCCGCCTTGCGGCATTGAGAAAGGGTTGTGACTGAAGTCGATTTTGCCTTCGTCGTCTTTTTCGAACATCGGGAAATCGACAATCCACGCAAAGCGGAATGTGTCGGTTTCCGACAGCTTCAACTCATTGCCAATCTCATTGCGGGCACGGCCAGCAACGGATTGGAAGGTTTCAGGCTTGCCGCCAAGGAAGAAGGCGGCGTCGCCTTCGCCTAGATCAAGCTGCACACGGATAGCCTCAGTACGCTCGGGGCCAATATTTTTGGCCAAGGGGCCTGCGGCCTCCATGCTGCCATCTTCGGCTTTGCGCCAAAAGATATAGCCCATGCCCGGAAGGCCCTGCTGCTGGGCAAAGGCGTTCATGCGGTCGCAGAACTTGCGGCTGCCGCCTGTGGGCGCGGGAATGGCGCGGACTTCGTTGCCCTCAGACTCCAACAGTTTGGCGAAAATCGCAAAGCCAGAACCGCGGAAATGTTCGGATACGTCCTGCATTTTGATCGGGTTGCGCAGGTCGGGTTTGTCAGAGCCGTACCATTTGAGCGCGTCATTATAAGCGATCAGCGGCCATTCGGTATCAACCTTTTTGCCTTTGCCGAATTCCTCAAAGATGCCCTGAATAACGGGCTGCACGGCGGCAAAAACGTCTTCTTGCTTGACGAAAGACATTTCAACATCAAGCTGATAGAAGTCGGTCGGCGAACGGTCGGCACGCGGGTCTTCATCACGGAAACACGGCGCGATTTGGAAGTATTTATCAAAACCCGACACCATGATCAACTGTTTGAACTGCTGTGGAGCCTGTGGCAGCGCGTAGAATTTGCCGGGGTGCAAGCGGGATGGCACCAAGAAATCGCGGGCACCTTCGGGGCTGGATGCGGTGATGATCGGCGTTTGGAATTCGTTGAAATCCAGATCCCACATCCGGTTGCGGATGGACCGCACGACGTTTGACCGCAGCATCATATTGGCGTGCAGTTTTTCACGCCGCAGATCAAGAAAACGGTAGGTTAGACGGGTTTCTTCGGGATAGTCGACCTCACCAAACACTGGCATTGGCAATTCATCCGACGCGCCCAGCACTTCCATGCTGCGGGCATATACCTCAATCTCACCCGTAGGAAGCTTGGGGTTTACCAAGGAGGCATCGCGCGCTTTGACCGTGCCGTCGATGCGGATCACCCATTCTGCGCGAACCTTTTCAAGGTCGCGGAAAGCAGGGCTGTCGCTGTCGGCGATGATCTGGGTGATGCCGTAATGGTCGCGCAAATCGATAAAGAGGACGCCGCCGTGATCTCGGACCCGATGCACCCAGCCAGAGAGGCGGATATCTTGCCCGACGTTGGAGGCGTTAAGTTGGGCGCAAGTGTGGCTGCGATAGGCGTGCATCATCATCCCCTTTCAGAGGGCTCATATTCCGTTGAGGTTGATACACATCGCATGAGCGGTGAAGTCAAGTCTTTGTGGGAGTGGGAAGCCACCCGCAGGGGCATCGAGCCCCTTTGGGCGGCTTTGGTGCGGGTTGCCGGCGCAGGGATGAGCATTGGGGTGGCGGCTTGGTGGCCGAGGGCGGGGTTTAGGTATTTTTGCCAAGATGAACGGCGGGAGGCGGTTATGATACGAGCGGGGTGCGTAGGGGTGATGTGATTCCCCCTTGGTATCCGCGTTTGGAGCGACCTTGAGAGTATTGCAGGCGATGGCAGGTTTTGGAGCTGCGCTTTTTTCAGGTTGCTGGCCTTTAGCTGATGACCATCTGGTTTATGAGCCGCCCTTGCGCCGATATGCCCCTTGCACCCCCGCGCATGGCAGTTATAACCCACAAAATTTTGCGCAGATTGGGGGCGCAGATAAGCAGGAGAATGGCCATGCCAAAAAGAACCGACATCAAATCCATTATGATCATTGGTGCGGGGCCTATCGTGATTGGGCAGGCCTGCGAGTTCGACTATTCCGGTGCCCAAGCCTGTAAGGCGCTGCGCGAGGAAGGGTACCGTGTTATCCTTGTCAACTCGAACCCTGCGACGATTATGACCGATCCAGTGCTGGCCGATGCCACCTATATCGAGCCGATCACGCCAGAGGTTGTGGCCAAGATTATTGAGAAAGAGCGCCCAGATGCATTGCTGCCAACGATGGGCGGGCAGACGGGGTTGAACACAGCCTTGGCGCTTGCCGATATGGGTGTGTTGGAAAAATACAATGTTGAGCTGATCGGTGCCAAGCGTGAAGCCATTGAAATGGCCGAAGATCGCAAGTTGTTCCGCGAGGCGATGGACCGGATCGGGTTGGAAAACCCCAAGGCGACGATCATCGCTGCGCCTAAACTGGCCAGTGGTAAGTATGACATCAAGGCCGGCGTTGCCGAGGCGATGGAAGCGATTGAATACGTCGGCCTGCCTGCGATCATTCGCCCCGCTTTTACGTTGGGCGGCACGGGTGGCGGTGTGGCCTATAACCGTGACGACTATGAAGCGATTTGCCGGAGCGGCCTTGAAGCCAGCCCAATGGCACAGATTCTGATCGATGAGTCGCTGCTCGGTTGGAAAGAGTTTGAGATGGAGGTGGTGCGCGACACTGCTGACAACGCCATCATTATCTGCGCGATTGAAAATATTGACCCGATGGGTGTGCATACCGGCGATTCGATCACCGTGGCCCCTGCCCTGACCTTGACCGATAAAGAATACCAGATCATGCGCTCCGCCTCGATCGCGGTGCTGCGTGAGATTGGTGTCGAGACAGGTGGCTCGAACGTGCAATGGGCGATTAACCCTGTTGATGGCCGCATGGTGGTGATTGAAATGAACCCGCGTGTGTCGCGGTCCTCGGCGCTGGCGTCCAAGGCGACGGGGTTCCCGATTGCCAAGGTCGCGGCGAAACTGGCCGTTGGCTATACGCTGGACGAGCTGGACAACGACATCACCAAGGTCACGCCTGCGTCGTTTGAACCGTCGATCGACTATGTCGTCACCAAAATCCCGCGCTTTGCGTTTGAGAAGTTCCCAGGCTCCGAGCCTTTGCTGACCACCGCGATGAAATCGGTGGGTGAGGTAATGGCGATTGGCCGGACCATCCACGAGTCGATGCAAAAAGCGCTGGCATCACTGGAAACCGGCCTATCGGGTTTTGATGAAATTGGAATCCCCGGCGCGCCAGATCGTGCCGCGATTTTCAAGGCGCTTAGCCAGCAAACGCCCGACCGGTTGCGCGTGATTGCCCAAGCGATGCGCTTTGGCCTGACCGATGATGAGATCAATGGCGCGACCGCGTTTGACCCGTGGTTCTTGGCCCGTATCCGCGAGATCATGGATGCCGAAGCCGCCATTCGCCATGACGGCCTGCCGACCAACGCTACCGCCCTGCGCAAGCTGAAAATGCTGGGCTTTACCGATGCCCGTTTGGCCACACTGACCGGTCGGGATGAGGCACAAGTGCGCCGCGCCCGCCGCAACCTTGGCGTCAATGCTGTGTTCAAGCGCATTGATACTTGTGCCGCCGAATTTGAGGCGCAGACCCCCTATATGTATTCCACCTACGAGTCGCCGGTGATGGGCGATGTCGAATGTGAAGCGCGTCCCTCAAACGCCAAAAAAGTGGTTATCCTTGGTGGTGGGCCGAACCGGATTGGCCAAGGGATTGAGTTTGATTATTGCTGCTGCCACGCCTGCTATGCGCTGACCGAAGCGGGCTATGAGACAATCATGATCAACTGCAACCCCGAGACGGTTTCGACCGACTATGACACCTCGGACCGCTTGTATTTTGAGCCCCTGACACTGGAACATGTGCTGGAAATTCTGCGGGTTGAGCAGGAAAACGGCACGCTGCACGGGGTGATCGTGCAGTTCGGCGGGCAGACCCCGTTGAAGCTGGCGAATGCCTTGCATGATGAAGGCATTCCGATCCTTGGCACCACGCCTGATGCGATTGATCTGGCCGAAGATCGTGAGCGTTTCCAACAGCTTTTGCACAAACTGGGGCTGAAGCAGCCGCATAACGGCACCGCCCGTTCGCGCGATGAGGCCTTCGCTGTCGCCGCCGATGTTGGCTATCCTTTGGTCATCCGCCCATCCTTCGTTTTGGGTGGCCGCGCGATGGAAATCATCCGCGACGACGCGCAACTGGAACGCTATATCCGTGAGGCTGTGCAGGTGTCGGGCAATAACCCCGTGCTGCTCGACAGCTACCTTTCCGGCGCGATTGAGGTCGATGTTGATGCCCTGTCCGATGGCCAAAACGTCCATGTCGCGGGCATTATGGAGCATATTGAGGAGGCCGGCGTGCATTCGGGCGATAGCGCCTGTTCGCTGCCGCCGCACTCACTGTCGCCAGCGATCATCGAAGAGCTGAAACTCCAAACCGTGGCAATGGCGCGGGCGCTAAATGTAGTCGGCCTGATGAACGTGCAATTCGCGCTGAAAGGCGATGATATTTACGTGCTTGAGGTGAACCCGCGTGCCAGCCGCACCGTGCCGTTTGTGGCCAAGGCGACCGATTCCGCGATTGCCTCGATCGCCTCGCGCCTGATGGCGGGTGAGCCGCTGTCGAACTTCCCGATGCGTGCGCCCTATGCTGCGGGCGTTGGCCCCGACACCGATCTGCCGCTGGCTGATCCGATGACATTGGCCGACCCGATCACCCCTTGGTTTTCGGTGAAAGAGGCGGTTCTGCCCTTTGCCCGCTTCCCCGGTGTTGACCCGCTGCTGGGGCCAGAAATGCGCTCGACGGGCGAAGTTATGGGCTGGGATCGCACCTTTGCGCTGGCTTTCCTAAAGGCGCAAATGGGCGCAGGCACGCACCTGCCCGAAGAAGGCCGCGTGTTCCTGTCTATCAAGGATATGGACAAAACCGACGCCATGGCCGCCGCTGCGCGGGATTTGGTTGAAATGGGGTTTGAGATTGTGGCGACCAAAGGCACGGCGACTTGGCTGGCCTCGGTTGGGGCCGCTGCAACGCTGGTGAACAAGGTCTATGAAGGCCGCCCGAACATCGTGGACCGTTTGAAAAACAACGACATCGCGCTGGTTTTGAACACCACCGAAGGGACGCAGAGCATCACCGACTCCCGCGATATCCGCCGCGTGGCCTTGATGGATAAAATCCCGTATTTCACTACCGCCGCGGGGTCTATTGCCGCTGTGTCGGCGATGAAGGCACGGGGTGAGGGGATTGGGGTTCGGACGCTGCAGGGTTAATCGCGGCTAGGGCTTTGCCTTGGCGGAAACGGTCCAGTAGACCGTTCCCAGCGCTTAACGCCCCCGCACGCTTGCGGGGGCTGGGGATGAGTCCTAACTCAATCAGCGTAATGTGGAATGTCCAGCTTTACACCAAAGTGTCCTTCATCAACTTCCGACTTCTTGGAGCGGAGCCAGCCGCCTGCGATTAGCGCTTTAACTCTTACATTTTTCTCTGTCGCTTTGTTTGCCGCGAGCATGCTCCGCCATTCTTTTGCATCTTCTTTAGCGAAATGCCCGACAACTAGACCTTTTATCGACACTGTGACTGCATTCTTGTCATGCTTGTTCTCATTATCGCAGTAAACAACAGATTCGCATTCCAAATTTACGCCATTGTCAGATTTTGGTCCTGCAATTGACTGTAACTGGTCCTGATAGAACGACTCACCGACAATATCAAAATCGAAACTCTCTTCAGGTTCCAAGAAAAAGCCTTCTTCATCGAAATCCAACAGATCGGCGGCAGCATCAAACTTGTTTTCTTTAACAACCTTCTTTTTGGTTGCGGCTTTCCCTTTTTTCGCAGAGCCAACGAGCAACTCAACTTTCTGAATCTTAGATTTTGACTTGGGAAAAAGTAGTTTTAGAAAATCCATTGTGCACTCCATCGAAAAACTAAGACCGGTTGCAAGGCTACATGGCTCCATTCGGTTTTCAAGGCTTTTCCAAGTTTGGGCACTCACAACTCCCCCTTGACAAATCCCCCAAAATCCACCATTTGCCCCTTATCCGAGTGCCCGTGCCGCGTGAGCATGTGAACGGCCCGGATGAAGGTTCCCACCGCACGCAGGGGTTCCGCGGTGCCGACGGGGTGTTTGCAGGTGCAGGCATTCGAGGCGCGCGCCGCTCCCTCTTTGCCGCTTGGTGCGGCACTAGGCGCGTGGCATCACGGGCCGGAAAGACTATTTATGACGACGTTTGCTGATTTGGGCCTATCGCCCAAGCTGATGGCTGGTTTGGAAAAAGCTGGCTACACTGCGCCTACACCTATTCAGGTTCAGGCCATCCCGCACATCATGAAGGGCCGTGATATCATGGGCCTTGCGCAGACCGGCACCGGCAAAACTGCCGCGTTCGGCCTGCCTTTACTGCACCGTTTGCTGGATATCGGCCACCCGCCTGCGCCGCGCACCGTGCGCAGCGTGATCTTGGCGCCAACCCGTGAATTGGTTGCGCAAATCTCGGATAACCTGACCAACTACACCAAAGGCACGCCTGTTAAGGTGGTCATGATCACCGGCGGCGCGTCGATTTTCCGCCAGTCGGAAAAGCTGGCCCGTGGCGCGGATGTGGTGGTTGCGACCCCCGGCCGTTTGATCGACCTTTTGGACCGTAAGGCCCTGACGCTAGAGGCTTGCGGCTATCTGGTACTGGACGAGGCTGACCAAATGCTCGACATGGGCTTCATCCACGCGCTGCGCAAAATCGCGCAGTATATCCCGTTGAAACGCCAGACAATGTTGTTCTCGGCCACGATGCCAAAGCTGATCGAAGATCTGGCAGGTACCTATCTGCGCGACCCGATCAAGGTGCAGGTTGCCCCCCCTGGCAAACCCATTGAAAAGATTGAACAATCGGTGCATTACACACCGCAGGGTGACAAGGCCAAGCTGCTGGAAACCTATCTGAAAGACCATGTCGGCGAGCAAGCGCTGGTATTTGGCCGTACCAAGCATGGCTCGGAAAAGCTGATGAAATTGCTGGTGTCTTGGGGCTTTAAGGCGGGCTCTATCCACGGTAACAAATCCCAGAACCAGCGTGACCGCACCTTGACCGAATTCCGCAATGGCGAGTTGGACGTACTGGTTGCGACCGATGTTGCTGCGCGTGGGATCGATATTCCCGGCGTGCGTCATGTCTATAACTATGACCTGCCGAACGTGCCGGAAAACTATGTGCACCGTATTGGCCGGACCGCGCGGGCGGGTGCCGAAGGGCGTGCCGTGGCATTCTGTGCGCCAGCTGAAATGGGCGAGTTGAAAGACATCGAAAAGCTGTTGAAAAACCCTCTGCCGATCATCGGTGGCGCACCTTGGGGCCTTGCCGATATTAAGGCTGCACCAAAACCGCCGCAGCGTGGCGCACGCCCGCCGCGCGGGGGTGGTCAGGGCAAACCGCGGGCCGCTGGCCAAGGCAAGCCAAAGCCGCAGGGCAAACCGATGCGCGGCGTTGAAGGTGGGCTAGGCTCGCCGAAAAAATCTGCGCCAAAGCGTAGCCCACGGCCACAAGGCCGCAGCAACGTGGCCTAAATAAAATAAAAGCTGGCGCAGGATTTCTGCGCCAGCTTTGTTTTAAAGTGTTTGTTTATTTTGCTTCGTCTTCGAGGTTCAGCTTCATTTCAAGCAAAACCTGCTGGATCGACAACGTCTCACGCAACAGTCGCTTTGCCTCATTGATCGAGATTTTGCCATCTGAAATGGCGCTGTTATATTCGCCCATCAACATTGCAAACCGCTGCGACAGCATCACCACATCCGAGTTGATACCCTGCGAGGTCGTATTGCGTTTCGTGCCGTCATAGGCCATCGTGATGCCGCGCAAATCGGCCAAAGCACTGGTGACATGGGGAAAACTGGCTGCTGCCTCTAATGCGGCAACAACATCTACCGGCATGAAACGGTCGGCATGTTCATCTGCATCCGAATAATAGCGACCAAGCGTGGCCTTGGATTTCCCCGACAATTCGCAAGCGGCTTCTATACCCACATCCTTTACCAAGGCTTCGGTGTGCTTTTTCAAGTAGCTGTGGTATTTCATACGATACGCTTTCGGCTTTGGTCCCCGAACCAAATGGG
Organism: Pseudorhodobacter sp. W20_MBD10_FR17; assembly: GCF_052119765.1. Lineage (NCBI taxonomy): Bacteria > Pseudomonadati > Pseudomonadota > Alphaproteobacteria > Rhodobacterales > Paracoccaceae > Pseudorhodobacter > Pseudorhodobacter sp. W20_MBD10_FR17. The sequence continues at coordinate 11,946 of NZ_JBGQOQ010000055.1, forward strand.
GAAATCATTCTACCTTTTCCCATTAAGCTGCCGTTAAGAATTTGTCATCTATGTTTTCAGTTCCAGTGTTTGTTGGAATGAGTACGAGTAACCGGTGCCCCCAGCATCGGTATTGGTAGAGTCGCCGTATCTTTGCTTTTGTTAAAGTCGACGAGCCTGTGTTCGTCGTGGTACGGCGGCCTTTTCCTAAATCGTGTTAAACCCGCATTCCCCAAGTAGACCTCTGATTTTGCTATCCTGATTGTGGTATTTCGTATACAAATCATAGTGTTGATGGATGATCAGGGAGCATTTTATGGATCACCCAGAGGGTGCGGACTCGCAGCGGGCAGATCGGGTGGATTCCAGCTTGCCGAGGTGGCGGTCAAAGGCCCCATGATCAGGGCCACGCGACGCATCTTCAAACGGACCAACGATCAGCGACGCGAATTCCACAGGATCTTCCGGCGCTGGCAGCACCAGCCGCCCGGTCCGCGCCATGAGGAAAGATGGTTCGCTGGCACACCATGCCGACGCGCCACAGCGTTCACGGTGGTGCCCGGCACCAGCGTCTCCGCCACAATCCGCGCTTTCAAATCATCCGGCCATTTCCGGTTGCGGCGACCCCAGCCACCAACCGGGAGAACCTCCAATGTAGTCTCCATGAATAGCCCCTAGTTTCCTAGACACCTTGCAGCTTCAGTTTCTGCTGCTGTTCGAAGTCGATCGGTGACAGCATCCCGTTCCTAACGTGTTTGCGCCGTGGATTGTAGAAAAACTTGATGTAGTCCGTTGGCCGGTAGGCGATTGCCTACAATCGCCGTAAGGCGAACACGTCCTGACGGGCTTCAGCGCGCGTTTTATACTTTCTGCGTCGGATGCGTTCGCGTTTGAGCAGGTTGAAGAAGCTTTCCGCCACCGCATTATCCCAACAGTTCCCGCGACCATTGCCCGGCAGGCGATTTGCAAGGCAAATCTGCCGAGAGGGGGCTCATGCTTTGCGTCAGATTGTGCTGTTCGAGGAACTCTTGCCACTCGTAGCTGGTGAACTGTGAACCTTGGTCCGCAGCCCGGCAGGGGATTGCGTAGCAATGCCCGAGAGGGGGAATGCACCTGAACTTTGGTCTTTGGTTTGCGCCGCCAGACGGCCATCAGCAGGGCTTGCAGGGGCAGATCGGTATATGTGCGGCCTTGCATGCGTTGCCGGCAGGTGATTGCGCGCAATCACCGAGAGGGACCAGCCAACAACGCGCCGGGAAAACAGATCGATGACAACTGCGAGATACAGGAAGCCCTCGTGGGTGCGGATGTAGGTTCTTTAATTGATCATCTGCGCTCGTTGATATTGTCTCGTGTATCGGCCACCTGCAAGGTTCTTTTCGAAGTCATCCCATTTGGTGCTTCATCTCGGCATCCAAGGCGTCGACGTCCCGAAGGT
>NZ_JBGQOQ010000056.1:0-13189 GCF_052119765.1 Pseudorhodobacter sp. W20_MBD10_FR17
TTAGGGTTTTCTGGAGCAAGACCAAATCTTGTGGGTGAATCAATTTGCCACACGACTTGTGGGTAACTTCAAGAGCCCACACACCATCTTGCGTAAACCCTACAGCTTGCGGGACTTGGCAAAAACCTTACGGAACTTGCTGGAATAAGCCTTACCTTTGGCTAAGAAACGGCCCCCGAAAACCACGGCACATGCGAATACAATATGGCCCCATCGTAAAAGGAGACTATCATGTACCAACATATTTTGATTGCGATCGCTCTTGAAACCGAAAGCGATCCAAAACGCGAGCTTGAGATTGCAAAGCTGCTTGCGGGCAAAAAGACCCGTGTTACGCTTTTGCATGTCAAAGAAGCAATACCTCCTTATGCCATCGCCTATATGCCAGAAGGCTATGATACGGACCTGAGAGAAGCCATCCGCACCCAGCTGGATGACTTGGCAAAGGATTTCGAGAACGGACACGGCGTGTTGGTCGATGGTCATTCCGGTCGCACCATTCTTGAATGGGCCGATACAAACCATGTCGACTGCATCATCCTTAATTCGCACCAACCAAACTTTGGCGACTATTTTCTGGGCAGTACCGCAGCGCTGGTGGTGCGCCATGCGAAATGTTGCGTACATGTGATCAGGTAATGCGCAGCACGTCCGCCACGCGGCAATGTTTATCCCATACTCTTGCCCAATAGGGCCAGCCGAATTTGTTTTTCAACTTCGAGGATAATATAAAATACAGTCCCTATCGCGACAATCAGCGCGCCGTCGTTGATGGCTATGGGGGCCGTGCCAAAGATATTCTGCGCCAAGGGCCAATAGGTGACAGCCAGTTGTGCCGGAATGATGATAAGTATACAGAGCCATATCGCCTTGGTTCCGCGCAGGGCAGTCCATGACAGCGATGAGCCAAAGATGTTGCGGATAAAAAAGACGTGAAACATTTCCAGCACGACCAGCAAATTCAACGACATGGTTTGCGCCACTCGGGTCGGGTAGTCTTGTTCAACAGCATGGGCGAAAAGCCCGAAAACTGCGGCCATGAAAAGTGTGGCTACAAAGACCATATGCCAAACCAATTCCCCGCCGACCAAAGATGCCTCGCGTGGGCGCGGCGGCCGGTCCATTGCGCCCGGTTCCGTCGGCTCAAAAGCCAGTGCTAGACCAAGCGTGACCCCCGTCACAAGGTTAATCCACAAGACCTGCAACGGAGAAATCGGAAGAGCCAATCCAAACAGCAACGCCGCAAAGATGACACCCGCTTCGCCAAAGCTTGTCGGCAACTCGAACGCAATCACCTTTCGCAGATTCGCTTGGACGGTTCGCCCTTCGCGCACCGCCGCTGCAATTGAGGCAAAGTTATCATCCGCGAGCACAAGGTCTGCCGCCTCTTTTGTGGCCGCAGACCCTTTGATGCCCATGGCAATTCCAACATCAGCGCGTTTCAAAGCGGGGGCATCGTTTACCCCGTCGCCGGTCATCGCAACGGTCAGGACATACGCTTGAAATGCCATAACCAGACGCAGTTTGTGTTCGGGTGACGTGCGCGCAAATATATTGGTGCCTTGCACCGCCAGAGCCAGATCACCGTCGCTCATCTTATCCAAATCGGAGCCGGTCAACACGGCATCCGAATTCCTTAGCCCTATTTGCCTACCAATAGCGGCTGCAGTGCAAGCGTGGTCGCCAATGATCATCTTGACGACTATGGCCCAGCAGCCGCCCGATCATTTCTTGAGACGCAGGGCCGCGATGTCGCCTGCCCCAGCCAAGGCAACGATCTGCGCGAGCTTGCTACGGAACCGGGCGTGGGTCGGCTTAGAGAAATCCGGTTACTGCGGCAGCACCCCGCTCTGGGCCTGATCAAGGATGGCCTGCCGTTTGCCGATTACGGTAAGCAGCGACAATAGGCCTCTCTACGGCATTATTGGAACGAGCAGTATATGACACGAAGGGCGGGAACCGGTCATTCGCTGCGCTTTGCACAGACGTCAGCAATGCGGCACAAAGATGCCTGATGTAGGCGCAGCAAAGAACATGGATTTCTGGGCGGTAAGCGCAATTCCATTCGGTGGGACAATCAGGCTGGAACATTTATGCCCTCAGGTGACACGCCGATCCAGACTAGGTGCTGAACATGACTGGGCACTGTGCCCCTTCAAGCAAGTCATATGTGGCCGCCCCAAAAACGAAATCATATGCTTTGGAGTGGCCAAAGGCACCAACGACTATCAGATCGGTTCCCTTCTCAAAGGCGGTTTGGTTAACAATTTCTGCAACGCTTTTGGTCGTTCCATCATGTTGCTCCAGCGAGACTTTCAGCCCGTGCCGTGCATACATATTGGCAAGATCAATCGTATCCGATGATGCAAGCGCCGCCTGTTGTGCGACGCCCACTTGCAGGATGCATACCGCGGCACCTTCATCAACGACCGTCAAAAGATCGTGTGACGCCCGCGCCGCTTCGCGAGTATTGCTCCAACCCAACAGGATATTTTCCCCGACTGTCGGTCCCTCATATCCCCGTGGCACGACGATGACAGGACGACCGCTGTCCCGAATGACGGTGATGCGCGCATTGCGCTGGTCATAGCGTTCGTTTTCATCGTCTTTATTGGACATGATTACCAAGTCAACCGTCCGCGCGCTTTCTACCATCCGGTCCGTGGCCAAGGTTGATTGAGCGTTCAAAAGACGCCATTCACTAGGGAAGTCCTCGTTCTTTGTGTGGGTGTCAAAAATATCCCTGATCGCCTCGGCTTCTTCTTCCTGACTTTTGTTAAAAGATTCAAAGGTGGGGGCCGGAATATGCATCGCGATTCCCGGATATACAACCAAGGCCTCCAATGTGTGAAGTCCAACGAGATGCGCATTATGCTTGCGCGCAAGCGGCACTGCCAGCTTCATCAACATTTCAGCATTGTGCCGGGTTGTCAGGCAAACTAGAATTGTTCCTAAGCTCATTTTATCGTGGCCTTTCTTGGTCAGTTGGACAAAAATGGTATCAATATTCTATCAGGCACCCGATATGATTCTATCAGGCACCCGATATGGATTACTGATCCAGATCAAGACCCCCGCTGAAACTTCGTGAACGTTAGATGCACCAGGTCACGTCCATTAAGCCACCCCGGCCTCGCAATACACCCAATCCAAGCCAGGTCAGGGGGCATTTGTGTGCTGCTGAAAAGCCCCACTGCAACATGTGACCGCGTTCCTCTTTCACTTGGTTTCGCGTTGCGGCTGGTCATGCGCTGGTCACTCGCCCGCTGTCGCTTCGATCTGATGGTGCGGCGAACCCGACCCATGCCTGACCAAGCAAGAGCGGAACGAGGCTGGCAGTGACCGCGAGAACGAGACCGGCACGCCCCGGGCTCGGCAACCCCAAAAGGGCGGCCAAGGGAGGAAACCATATCGCAAGGCCGATCAATCCCAAACAAAGTGCGATGGCCCCCCAGATATATCCATTCTGCGTGATCTCGTTGCGCAATAGCCCAGAATCGCGATCTCTTAAGTTGAACACGTTCCAAAGCTGCGCCAGTGCTAGGGTCAGAAAGGCCACCGTAACCGCCGGGCCAGTTTCAAGGCCCAGCCAGAAGAGCGCACAGGCGAAGGCACCCAATGTGGCCATCGTGATGAACGCGCCGAAAATGCCAATGAGGATCCAGCACTGGCGGTTTACGATGGCTTCCGAAGGGTCGCGCGGCGGTTTGGCCATCACGCTCGCATCGCCTTTCCCAAGGCCCAATGCGAAGGCTGGGAAGACATCGGTAACAAGGTTCAGAAACAGGATTTGCAGCGGAAGAAGCGGCGTGGGCAAGCCCGCGCCCACGGCCATTCCAACGACCAGGACTTCGCTAACATTACAGGACATGAGGTAGACGACGAACTTGCGGATGTTGTCAAAGATAGTCCGTCCCTGTCGCATGGCTGCAATGATGGTCGCGAAGGCGTCATCTTGCAGAATCATATCAGCGGCCTCCTGGGCCACCTGAGTACCGCGCTGGCCCATCGCAATACCTATGTCGGCCTTTTTCAACGCAGGTGCATCATTCACACCGTCACCTGTCATGGCAACGACATGCCCCGCGTCCTGAAACAAGGACACAAGCTTGAGTTTCATTTCGGGCGAGACCCGCGCAAAAACCTCCACACCCAGTAAACGTGCGCGCTCATCTTCACTAATTGTTTTCGGATCAAACCCATTAATTTCACTGCTTTCAACAACCACCATCTCGCCGTTCCCAAGGCCTGCCTCACGCGCAATGGTCTCGGCGGTGTCTGCATGGTCGCCTGTCAGCATAATCACGCGCACGCCAGCATTGCGGCTCGCCTCGATTGCGTCTGGCACGTCTTTTCGGACAGGATCGAGCAGACAGACCAGCCCCACAAGTATGAGGCCTTCGTAAGGATCAGCATCCTTTGATGCCCTCTCTTTCATCGCGAGGGCCAACAGGCGCAACCCGCCCTGCGCTGCCTTGGAACTACGATTTATCCACTCCTGGCGCGCATCTTCGGTCAGATCCTGGGTGCCGTCTTGCCCGATGACTTCTGTACAAACGTCAATGACCGCCTCGGGTGCACCCTTGATGGCGAAGAGATGGACGTTATTGGCCTTATGCACTGTAGCCATCATCTTTTTGGCAGGATCGAAGGCATGTTCCTCAACCTCCGGGGTCTTGTCGAGAAGGCTCTCCCGCGAAGCTCCGAAATTACTCGCAGCCGCCAACAGCGCGATTTCCATCGGGTCGCCGCTCTTGCTGTCATTCGAGCCGTCCCCAAGCTCTGCATTGTTGCAAAGCGCTCCGATCCGGAGCGCCCACGCCATCGGGCTACTCGGCTCCGGCCCTTCGGTTGCCGCGCAATCCTCAGCATCCACATCACCCGTGGCAAGCAAATAGCGGACAACCGTCATGCGGTTTTCGGTCAGCGTGCCGGTCTTGTCGGTCAGGATCACCGTTGTGGCCCCCAGCGTCTCGACCGAGGACAACCGCGTGATCAACGCATTGCGCTGACTCATCCGCCACATGCCGCGCGCAAGGCTGAGAGTGGCGACGACCGGAAGCCCTTCGGGCACGGCGGCTACCGCAAGCGCAACCCCAGTTTGCACCATGATTGCCACGTCATGTCCTCGCAGAATACCAGCAAAAATGGTCAGCGCCGCAAGCGCTAACGTCAGCCAGACAAGGCGATGGCCCAGCTTGTCAAGGCGACGCTCCAGTGGAGCGACTTCACCTTCTGCGCTTTGCACTAGGTCACCGATGCGGCCAAGTTCTGTCTTCATGCCCGTCGCGGTCACGATTCCTTCACCTGCACCTTGAGTAATCGCCGTGCCCTTGAACGCCATGCAGAGACGGTCGCCGAGGGCGGAATCCTTGTTCACTGGCTCAATGTTTTTCATCACCGGTGCAGATTCCCCCGTCAGTGCGGATTCGTCCGCCTGCAGGTTCGACGCTTCGCTCAACCGAAGATCAGCGGTGACAACGTCACCCGCCTCAAGGATCACAACATCGCCGGGAACCAGTTTGTGCGCATCAATCATGCGAACCTCACCGCCTCGCCGCACCCGTGTCCGGACCTCGGCAATGCGCATCAAGGCTTCTATCGAACGCGCTGCTTTTAGTTCGGTAAAGAATCCGATGGCCGAATTGAGGATCAACACAAAGGCAATGGCAACGCCCTCGGCGATGTCACCCAGAACGAAGGATATCGCAGCTGCAGCGGTCAGAAGCCATACGATAATGCTATTGACCTGTTGCAGAAGAATCGCCAGAGCGCTTTTCTTTTTCTGTTGGCGCAGTCGGTTTGGCCCGTACGCCTCCACCCGCTTTTTCACCTCAGCCGCGCCAAGCCCCGTCTTCGGGTTAGACCTCAGCTTCTCCGCCAGTTCCTGAACGGACATGCCAAAAGCGGCATCGGTTGTGTCCTCGGGCATACTTTATCTCCATTGAACATGGTGCGGAAACCGGCTCCGCCCAACAGTCTGATACCCGATCTCGGACGGTCAAGGTCTGATGCAGATCAACGAATAAGTGCCGAATGATGCCCCAGCGCCTGAAGGATTTCGCGATCCGCGTGCGGACGCGACTGGCAGCAAAACTTATCTCACTGAATGCAAACAGCATCCATGCGCCATGCTCTGTGTCGAAACTACATTTTCCTTGGCTGCGTTGTAGCGTGGTGATCGGATTGGTCAGGGCAGTCGGTTTGCTGCATCAGCGAAGAATGCGATTTCAATCTAGCCGGTCCGTCCGGGAATTGGGATCGCAGGTGTCGCTTCGTGCTCGCGTCACTCACCCGCCGGATTTCCTTGACCTGTATCAAGGTGACGCTGATCGAGGTGGCATAGCCTGCCATGAGGGAGATAAATCATGACTTGGCCGACAATTCCCAAAGACAATGCAACTCGCACCGCGGCAAATCTGACAGATGCTGTCCGCGCTCGGTTTAGTTGGGACGACGCGCGCGACATGATGGAAGGGTTGCCGGGCGGCGGGCTTAACATCGCGCATGAGGCGGTTGATCGGCATGTCACGGCTGGCTATGGCGATCAGGTAGCGATCCGCTGGTTAGGGAAAGACAGTGAGCGGCGCGACATTACATATGCAGCGCTTGCTGCGGATGCGGCCCGTTTCGCGAACGTGCTGTCCGAGCATGGGCTGAAGCCCGGCGCGCGGGTCTTCGCCTTGATGGGCCGGGTGCCAGAACTTTATGCCGCAGCCCTTGGCACGCTGAAGGCGGGCATGACCTTCACCCCGCTATTTGCCGCCTTCGGCCCTGAGCCGATCCAGTCGCGGATGGAGATTGGCGAGGGCAACGTGCTTGTCACCACAGACGCGCTGTATCGTAAGAAGGTCGCCGCCTGGCGCAAGGAACTGGGCTCATTGAAGCTTGTGCTGATCCTAAGCGATGGCGTTCTGCCTGAGGATTGTGTGGCGTTACGCCCAGCCATGGATGCCGCCGCCGACACATTCGAGACAGTGAAAACTGCCCCAGATGACATGGCGCTGATTCACTTCACCTCTGGTACCACCGGCAAGCCCAAGGGTGCTGTTCATGTGCATGGTGCTGTCGTCGCCCATGCTACAACGGGGCGCTTCGCGCTCGACCTGAAACCCAGTGATATCTACTGGTGCACCGCCGACCCCGGCTGGGTCACAGGTACGTCTTATGGCATTATTTCGCCCTTGGTAAACCGTGTAACGATGATCGTCGACGAGGCGGAGTTCGGTTTGGACCGCTGGTATTCGATCCTCCAAGACGAGGGCGTGCAAGTCTGGTACACCGCGCCCACCGCGATCCGCATGCTGATGCGGGCAGGCAAAGAGGCGGCGAAGGGCTATAATTTCTCCAAACTGCGCTTTCTGGCCAGCGTTGGCGAGCCGTTGAATCCCGAAGGCGTGGTCTGGGGCCATGAGGTGTTCGGGCAACCGTTCCACGACAATTGGTGGCAGACCGAGACCGGCGGCATCATGATCGCCAATACCGCGGGAATGGACATCCACCCCGGCTCGATGGGCAAGCCGCTGCCGGGGATCGAGGCTGGGATCGTCGCCCGCGACGACCGCAAGGTTACCGAGTGCAAGCCCGGCGAGATTGGCGAACTGGCGCTGCGCCCCGGCTGGCCGTCGATGATGCGCGCCTATCTCAACGAAGCGGCGCGCTATGACAAATGCTTTGTCGATGGCTGGTACCTTTCGGGCGATCTGGCGATGCGGGACAAAAACGGATATTTCTGGTTCGTTGGCCGCGCCGACGATCTGATCAAATCCTCCGGCCATCTCATCGGACCGTTCGAGGTGGAAAGCGCGCTGATAGAGCATGACGCAGTGGCTGAGGCGGCGGTGATCGGCATTCCCGACGAGACAGCTGGCGAGGTGGTCAAGGCTTATGTCGCGCTGAACCCAGGCTTTGCACCCTCTGAAGAGCTGGAGCGCGACATCCGCGGCCATGCGCGCAAAAAGCTCGGACCAGCGGTGGCACCGCGCGAAATTGTGTTCCACAAGCAACTACCGAAAACCCGCTCGGGCAAGATCATGCGCCGCCTGCTCAAGGCCCGCGAGCTTGGCCTGCCCGAAGGCGATATCTCGACCCTGGAGGCGGATGAGAAATGAAAGCTGATACCAAGCCACATCTGACCCGAGCCCATGTGCAAGAACTGCTGCGCGGCATGATCCGCATTCGCCGCTTTGAGGATAAATGCGCCGAGATGTACACCCGCGAAAAAATTCGCGGATTTTTGCATCTGTATGATGGCGAGGAAGCGGTGGCGATGGGCGTGATCCCGGTTCTTGGGCCGCATGACCGCATTGTCGCCACCTACCGCGAGCATGGGCACGCCTTAGCGCGCGGTGTTGCGATGGGACCGATTATGGCCGAAATGTATGGCAAGGCTAACGGTTGTTCGGGCGGGCGCGGCGGCTCGATGCATCTGTTTGATGCAGCCACCAATTTCTACGGTGGCAACGCGATTGTTGGTGGCGGTCTGCCGCTAGCGGCGGGTCTAGGCCTTGCAGATCGGATGACCGGCGAAAAGAATGTCACCGCCTGTTTCTTCGGCGAAGGTGCTGTGGCCGAGGGCGAGTTCCACGAGACTATGAACCTAGCAGAGCTTTGGGATCTACCGGTGCTTTGGGTTTGCGAAAACAACGGCTACGCGATGGGGTCGGCGCTGGTGCGCACGGAATCACAGACCGACATTCATGCCAAGGCCACAGCCTACGGCATCGAAAGCGAAGTGGTCGACGGCATGGATGTGGTTGCCGTCGAGGCCGCCACCCGCCGCGCAGTGGCAAAGATCAGAGAAACCGGGCGCCCGTATCTGCTGGAGGCGCGCACCTACCGTTTTCGCCCGCATTCGATGTTCGACGCGCAGCTGTACCGCGACAAGGCCGAAATTGCCGAATGGCGCGAAAAGGGCCCGATCGTGAGGTTTCAGGGCTGGTTGTTGAAAAACGGCCTTATCCACGAGAGGGACATCGCCGAGATTGCCGCCGAGATCGACGCCGAGATTGCCGAGGCGGTGGATTTTGCCGAAGCCGGCGCGTGGGAGCCGCTTGAAACCCTAACGAAACATGTCATGGCCGAGGACCGCGCGGCGGCGCCCGTCGCGTCTGAACCTGAGGGCGAAATGATCGAGACGAGCTACCGCGAGGCCGTCAAGCAGGCGATCCGCGAGGCGATGACAAAGGATGACCGCGTGTTCTTGATGGGCGAGGATGTTGGCGCCTATGGCGGCTGTTATGCGGTTTCCAAGGGCTTAATGGCAGAATTCGGCGAGGACCGTATCCGTGACACGCCGCTGTCGGAATCGGGCTTTACCGGCGCGGGCATCGGTGCGGCGGCGGCGGGCCTGCGGCCAATTGTTGAGCTTATGACCGTGAACTTCTCGATGCTGGCGCTGGATCAGATCCTGAACACCGCCGCCACGATCCGGCATATGTCGAACGGCCAGTTCGGTTGCCCTGTCGTGATCCGCATGGCGACCGGCGCGGGCAAGCAATTGGCCGCACAGCATTCGCATTCGCTGGAAGGCTGGTATGCACATATTCCGGGGCTTAAGGTGCTTGCACCCGCCACATTGGAAGATGCCCGCGGCATGCTGCTGACGGCGCTTGAAGATCCCGATCCAGTTCTGATCTTTGAAAACGTCATGCTTTACAACATGGCGGGTAAGATCGGCGCGAACGCAGGTGCAGTTGATATCGACAAAGCCGCGATCCGAAGGACAGGCAAGGATGTGTCGTTGATCACTTATGGCGGCTCGCTTTTCAAAACACTGGAGGCGGCCGACGAACTGGCCAAGGAGGGCATCGAGGCAGAGGTGATAGACCTGCGCACATTGCGCCCGCTTGATGGCGAAACCATCCTCGCCTCGGTCGCGCGCACCCGCCGCGCGGTGGTGGTGGATGAGGGGTGGCGCAGCGGCTCACTTGCGGCCGAAGTGTCGGCGCGGATCACTGAAGGCGCCTTCTGGAGGCTTGATGCGCCGGTGGGCCGGGTCTGCTCGGTCGAAGCGCCGATCCCCTATGCCGCACATCTGGAGCAAGCGGCGATCCCACAGGTTGCTGCCATCATTGCCGCTGCGCGTGCGACAATGGGTAGGGGCTGATCCGATGGCCGTTTTCGCCATGCCCTCGCTCGGCGCAGATATGGAAGCGGGCACCCTAATCGAGTGGATAATCAAGCCGGGCGACACCGTCAAGCGAGGCGATGTGGTCGCGGTGGTCGAAACCCAGAAGGGCGCGATTGAAGTCGAGTGCTTTGAGGAGGGCACCGTTGAAACGCTCGACGCAGAGCTTGGGGCCACGCTTGCCGTTGGCGCTCCCTTGGCGACGATCCGCGCGCCCGGCGAAGACCCCGCAGTCTCGGCCACGGCCGCGGCGGCCCTTGAGACGCGCCTTGGGCCGGAAGCTGTGACACAAGCGTCTGCCCAGCCTGCCGAAATGCCGCCGCGCATGGCCTCTGCGCAGACCTCCACGGTGCCAGAGCCACCGCCAGCCGTGCAGCGCTCTGACCAAGCGCCACCCGCTTCTCCCGCCGCGCGGGCGCTTGCCGAAGAGCGTGGGATCGACCTTGCCATCCTGACCGGCACGGGTCCCGGCGGTGCCGTTCTCTTGGGGGATGTCGAGGCCGCAGAGCCTGCTCCAATCATTCAGGCTCCACCGACAGCCAGCGCCAAGGCGGGGCGCAAAATGGCCGCTATGCGCACGGCCATAGCCAACGCAATGGCCCGCTCGAAACGCGAGATCCCACATTACTACCTGACCCAGACCATCGACCTGCAAGCCGCCAGTGACTGGCTCGCTGCGACCAACGCAAAGCGCGCACCCGATACGCGTTTTTTGATGGGCGCACTGTTCGTCAAGGCCTCAGCCCTCGCCGCCGCCCAGATCGCGCAGATGAATGGCCATTACGATGCTGAGGGCTTTCATCCCGCCAAGGCAGTTCACGCCGGTGTGGCGGTTGCACTGCGCGGGGGCGGACTCGTGGCGCCTGCTTTGCACGATGCCGACACCCTGCCGCTCGACACACTAATGGGGCAGATGCGAGACTTGGTTGCGCGCGCGCGCAGCGGGCGTCTTCGCTCGTCGGAAATGACTGATGGCACGATCACCATTTCGGCGATGGGCGACACCGGCGCCGATGCGATGGCAGCTGTGATTTATCCGCCGCAGGTCGCGATTGTCGGCTTTGGTGCGCCGGTGTCCCGGCCATGGATTACGGGTGACACGATCACCCCGCGCATGACCGTCACCGTTACGCTTTCCGCCGATCACCGTGTAAGCGATGGACGCCGCGGCGCTAAATTTCTGGCTGCGCTCGACGCGGCATTACAGACCCCGGAGGCCCTATGACCGATGCCGAAATCCGCAATGCCTTTCTTGAAGAGCTGACCAAAATCGCCCCGGACATTGACCCGGGGCACGTCGGCGAAGATGATCACCTGCAAGACAATCTGGAACTTGACTCGATGGATTTCCTCAACCTCGTCACCGCGCTACACCAACGGATCGGGGTCGATATTCCTGAGGTCGATTATCCGAAGATCGCTACTCTGGCGCTTGCAGTCGCATATCTAAAAGGGAGGATCGGCTGAAGCCTTGGCGCTGTATCCAGTCCACGACGTCAACATTTACGATTGCCTTGTCTACCCACAGCCGCCCAAATTTCAAGTTCAACCGAACCGCCGCTCTTGCCGAGTGGCGCGGTCTATATGCGGCATAAGGCAAAGCCTCACTGTCCTCGCAGAGACGGGTTCGCATTTCTCGGACACCACCCTTGGCGCGCTTCTTAAGGCACCTTATCCGCGCAATAGCGCGTAAGCTGTCGCGGTCACCCAGCACGGTATCGCGGGAGATCAAGCGCAATTCTGCAACGCGCGGCGGAGACTTCGATTATCGCGCGATCACGGCGCAGTGGCATGCGGATCGAGCGGCGCAGCGCCCAAAGCCAAGCAAGCTGGCGACTAATCCAGCTCTACGCGATTATGTGCAGGACCGTCTCTCGGGACTGATCGCTACACCGGCGGGCATCGCCTTCGATGGTCCTGTCGTGGTATGGAAAGGGCGGCGAGCCGTTCATCGGCAAAGCCGGCGCTGGTCCTGTGCCTGGAGCCCGGAACAGATCGCGCAGCGTTTGAAGATGGACTTCCCCGAGGATCCAACCATGCGTATCAGCCACGAGGCCATCTATCAGGCGCTCTATATTCAAGGACGGGGTGCCTTGAAGCGGGAACTTTCGGCCTGTCTGCGCTCTGGTCGCGCACTGCGGCTACCCCGCGAACGCGCCCGTGGTCGTGGCAGACCCTTCCTCACAGGTGCGCTGATGATCAGCGACCGTCCGGCAGAGGTTGGCGATAGGGCTGTGCCTGGCCATTGGGAGGGCGACCTCATTCTCGGACTCGGAAGTTCAGCGATTGGAACGCTGGTCGAGCGCACAACACGCTTCACCATGCTTTTGCATCTGCCGCGCATGGAGGGCTATGGAAAGGGCGATGTGCCCAAGAACGGACCAGCGCTGGCTGGACATGGCGCTGAAGCTGTCCGCGATGCTATCGAAGGAACAATCATGGGACTTCCTGCGATTCTTCGGCGTTCTCTGACTTGGGATCAGGGTGCAGAGATGGCCCAACATGCGCAACTCCAAATCGATACGGGGCTGGAAATCTACTTCTGCGACCCACAAAGCCCGTGGCAGCGCGGGAGCAACGAAAATACCAACGGCTTGCTGCGACAATACTTTCCAAAGGGCACGGATCTCAGCCAGCACAGTGTGAATGAGTTGAGCGCGGTCGCCCATGCTTTGAACACAAGACCACGCAAAACCCTCGGCTGGAGAACTCCCGCCGAAGCTCTCGACCAGCTGCTCAAAAAGGATATAATCGAATGTGTTGCGACGACCGATTGAATCCGCCCAATACGTGTCCATTCGCTACACCGAGCGATTGGCAAAGGCGGGCATTGAGCCATCCGTTGGTAGCGTCGGCGACGCCTACGACAACGCTTTGGCTGAGACCATCAACGGCCTTTACAAAACAGAGGTCATCAGGCGGCGCAGTTCATGGAAAACCATGGAGGAGGTAGAATTGGAGACCTGTTAATTGTCACTGAGAGCTGACCCCGCGGGGGTGCGGACGAAAACTTGGACTATCTTGGAGATAGTTCATGTATAGCTACGAAGAACGAATGCG
>NZ_JBGQOQ010000057.1:0-13154 GCF_052119765.1 Pseudorhodobacter sp. W20_MBD10_FR17
TGCCAAGCGGATTAACGCTTGACAGGCATTGCGCACACTATTGCGTGTTTTTGAGAAGACTATTCATGTTTCTGACTGCAATATTACCCTTCATCCGGATCCATGCATTCATAAAACCCCGCTCCATATCCTCAAGGCGCGGCACGGCAAGGTTCGGAGACAGAACCGCGAAACGGTTTGCGCACAGGTTATCCATGACCGCCCCCTACAGGGTAGCGGTGGGCCTGACCCGCGGCGGTCTGGATACGGATGGTCTGGTTGGTCGCGCGGATTATAGGTTGGATGAACATGGATGGTCTCCTCTGGTTGAAATACCGGGAGGGCCGCGGGCAAATGCCCGGCCATGATGGCGTCAGTGCTGTTGGAAAAATGACAGAAGTGACCGGCCCCCGAGATGGGGTCAAATGGCGCGTATAGCGCCCTGAATATGCCGAATACTGTTTGTCATGGTGCGGAAGAGATAGTGCAACGAATGTGCGCGTGTCAACGCTCAAGCAATTCGAGCGTCGCTTGCTACATACAAATATTAGGACCGCAAAATTTATCGCCTGCCAAGCGGATTAACGCTTGACAGGCATTGCGCACACTATTGCGTGTTTTTGAGAAGACTATTCATGTTTCTGACTCTAACATAAACGCCAGCCAGCCCTCAGCCACACTTAGAAAATCCGCAAGACGCACAGGTCATACAGCCTTCAAGCATCCGCATTTCAAAGCTACCGCAGGATGAACAGCTCTTGCCTTTTGGGGTTCCGATTGAGACGACATCCGCTTTGGGGTCTGATTTCAGCCCCATACCTTCGCCTTCGATAAAGCCAATCGCGATCAGGTGGCGTTCGATAACCCCGCCAATTGCCGCAAGGATGGACGGTATATATTTACCATTCACCCAAGCTCCGCCGCGCGGGTCGAACACGGCTTTCAGCTCTTCCACCACAAAGCTTACATCGCCACCCCGACGGAACACGGCCGAGATCATGCGCGTCAGGGCCACTGTCCACGCAAAATGTTCCATGTTTTTCGAGTTGATAAACACCTCAAACGGGCGGCGATTGTCAGAAATGATGATGTCATTGATCGTGATATACAGCGCGTGTTCAGACCCCGGCCATTTCACCTTATACGTCGCACCTTCCAGCGCGGACGGACGGTCCAAAGGTTCAGTCAGATAGACAACCTCGGCCCCGTCATCCACCTCGGTAGAAGTCTCGGCACTGGAACTGACTGTCAAAACAGAGCCGGTCACATCATTCGGGCGGTAGGTGGTGCAGCCTTTGCAACCTTGGTCCCACGCGGCCATATAAACCTCTTTGAAATCTTCAAAGCTGATGTCTTCGGGGCAGTTGATGGTTTTAGAGATGCTGCTATCGATCCATTTTTGCGCGGCAGCCTGCATGCGCACATGGTCGAGCGGCGGCAAGGTTTGCGCGTTCACAAAATGGTCGGGCAGCGGCGCATCGCCGTGCAAATCGCGCCACATGCGGACGGCGTAATCGACGACCTCTTCTTCGGTACGCGAGCCGTCTTTTTGCAGCACTTTGCGGGTGTAAGCATAGGCAAACACGGGCTCGATACCGCTGGAAACGTTGCCCGCATAGAGGCTGATGGTGCCGGTTGGCGCGATCGACGTCAGCAAAGCGTTGCGGATGCCATGGGTGCGAATGGCATCGCGCACATCGTCGTCCATCGCCAACATGGTGCCCGAAGCCAGATATTTTTCGGCATCAAACAGCGGGAACGGTCCCTTTTCGCGGGCCAGATCGACGCTGGCCATATAGGCGGTGCGGGCGATTGCCTTCATCCAAGCTTCGGTTTGCGCGGCGGCCTGTTCGGACCCATAGCGCAGGCCAAGCATCAGCAAAGCATCGGCAAGACCTGTCACGCCAAGACCAATACGGCGCTTGTTACGGGCTTCCTCGGCCTGTTGCGGCAGCGGAAAGCGGCTGGCGTCAACCACGTTATCCATCATCCGCACAGCCGTTGCGACCAGCTTGTCCAGCGCCTCGGGGTCCAACTCGGCACCCGCCTCGAACGGCTGTGTCACAAGCCGTGCAAGATTGATCGAGCCGAGCAAACACGCGCCGTAAGGTGGCAGCGGTTGCTCGCCACAGGGGTTGGTGGCCGCGATGGTTTCGCAATATTTCAGGTTGTTGGCATTGTTGATCCGGTCGATGAAAATCACGCCCGGTTCAGCAAATTCAAAGGTGTTGCGCATGATTTTGTTCCACAAATCGCGCGCTTGCAGGGTGCGGTACACCTTGCCGCCAAACACCAGATCCCACGGACCATCGGCCTTGACCGCATCCATGAACGGGTCAGTAATCAGCACCGACAGGTTGAACATGCGCAGGCGGGCCGGGTCTTTTTTCGCCTCAATAAACGCCTCAACATCGGGGTGGTCGCAGCGCATCGTGGCCATCATCGCACCACGGCGGCTGCCTGCCGACATGATGGTGCGGCACATCGCATCCCACACATCCATAAACGACAGCGGCCCCGACGCATCGGCGGCGACGCCCTTTACCTCGGCCCCGCGCGGGCGGATGGTGCTGAAATCATAGCCAATACCGCCGCCCTGCTGCATGGTCAGCGCGGCTTCTTTCAGCATCTCAAAAATCCCGCCCATGTCATCGGGCACGGTGCCCATGACAAAGCAGTTGAACAACGTCACCGAACGGTCCGTCCCTGCACCCGCGATAATGCGACCAGCCGGCAGGTATTTGAAATCTTGCAGCGCACCGTAGAAAGCAGTTTCCCACTTTGCAGGCTCGGCCTCATTGACGGCAAGCGCGCGGGCAATGCGACGCCAAGTATCCTCAACAGACCCATCAATCGGCGCGCCATCTTGGGTTTTCAGACGGTATTTCATATCCCAAATAGACTCGGCGATAGGGGCGGAAAATCGGGACATTAGGTCGGTCCTTTAGGCAGGAAGGTGGATATATTGGGGGTGCTTGCGCGCGAATACACAAAATAGGGCAGGAATAGCCCGAGGTCAACGCAGGCAAGCCCTTGTCTGCGCCGCTTAACAGGTTAAATTTGTGTTGACCTAGGGGGAAACGTGAGCAGCACCGTTAATCTATTGAAACTTTGTGTCGGAACAGAAACCGTCGAAGACTTGGCGGCGTGGCAAGATATGCGGCGCAAACACTGGCCAGACCATATGCCGCGCCACATTACCCGCATGTGGCCCAAACGCGAGGCCGAGTTGTTGCAAGGCGGCTCGCTCTATTGGGTGTTTAAGGGCGTCATCCTTGCCCGCCAGCGCATCACGGCGCTTGAGGAACAGCGCGGCGAAGATGGGATTTTACGCTGTGCGCTGGTGCTGGACCCTGAAATCTTTCGCACCGAACCCGCGCCGCGCCGCGCCTTTCAAGGCTGGCGCTATCTCAGCGTTGAGGATGCCCCGCGCGATCTGCCAAAGGGCCGCGGCACCGAAGAGGCGCTTCCCCCAGAACTAGCCCGCGCTCTGGCCGATATCGGCCTTCGCTAAACAGCACGGTCGCAGCGGGGCTTGCCCCGCTGCCAGGCCCAACCTTGAGGACCCCCAACCTTTAGGAGATGGCGCACGCCCATAGACGAATGGCGGGATAGGCCCCTTACAGCTTTGCCTGCACTCCAAGCTTTGCCGTCAGCGCGTCCAGAACAGCCCGCGTCGGACCATCCCAATCGGCCGCACGCGCCGCAAACAGCGTGGCTTGCGATGCGTGGATCAACCCGTCTGACAAAATCTTCAAATGGTTCGCCCGCAGCGTTTCGCCCGAGGATGTAATATCGGCAATCGCTTCGGCCGTCAGGTTTTTCACGGTGCCCTCGGTGGCGCCTTGGCTATCAACCAGCTGATAATCCGCAACATCTTGCTCGGTCAAAAACTCACGCACCAGCCGGTGGTATTTCGTAGCAATCCGCAGTCGAAAGCCGTGCGCCTTGCGAAACGCCGCCGCTGCGGCATCAAAATCATCAACCGTCTCGACGTCAATCCACGCGACAGGCACCGCGATAATCAGGTCCGCATGGCCAAAGCCAAGCTGCGCCACCTCGGCCACCTGCGCCGACCAATCGGCCAGTTTGTCGCGCACAAGGTCTGATCCGGTCACGCCCATATGAATGCGCCCTGCCGCCAGTTCGCGCGGAATTTCACCTGCGGACAGCAAAACAAGTTCTACGCCGTCCACGCCATCCACCGCGCCCGCATATTCGCGGTCTGACCCGGACCGTGCCATAGTGACACCACGGTCTCCGAACCAGTCAAAGGTCTTTTCCATCAACCGCCCTTTGGACGGCACCCCGATTTTCAGGCTCATAGCAAACCCTCCCGCAGTTCGGCCACCATTGCGGGCCGGATCACACCGCCGACCGCCGGAATAGAACGCCCCTGCCCCAGCACCGCCGTCAACGCATCATAACGGCCACCGGAAGCCACAGGGGGCAGATCGTCTGCCGCGTGAAAGCTGAACACAAACCCGTCGTAATACTCCATCGAGGTCCGCCCATGGCTTGCCTCAAACGGAATATCGGACGGGTCGATGCCGCGTTTATCCAACGCGTCCAACCGGCGGGCAAACAGGTCTACCGCTGGTTCAATCGCGGGCAGCATAAAGGTGATACCGCGCAAATGCGCAAGCGCGGCCTTGGCCGGTGCTTGCAGCGCCAACAAATCATAAAGCAGCGCCGCCTCAGGCGCCTTCAATGCGGGCGTCTCGGCATCCTCGATCAAAGCCGCGACACGGGTCGCGATCTCGGTCTCAGACCGCAGGCCTGTCATTGGCCCCGCCGACGCGATCAGCGCATCGGGCGCATCGGCCTCCAGACGCGCCAACAGTTCAACGCGCGCTTGCGGCACAGCAGCCCGCCCCGAAAACCGGTCGAGCAACTTGCGAAACCGTGCGGGTCGCCAGATGTGGCGCAACAGCGCCGCCTTGCGTCGATCAGTGGTCGACAGCCCGTTTACCGCCGCCATCAGAATCCCGATATCGCCCGTTGCAGGGCGCAGTCCCAATGGAGCCAACAGACCGTGAAACAGGGCAAATAACTCGGCATCCGCCGCCTCGGGGGCGGTGCGGTCAAACAGCTCGAATCCGACTTGCAGGTACTCACTGGCACGGGGGCCAAGGTGATCTTGCTTGCGGTAGACCTCGCCGATGTAGCAATAACGCGCGGGTTCGGCGCCGCCGTTCATATGCGCCTGCACCACCGGCACAGTGAAATCCGGCCGCAGCATCATTTCGCCGCGCAACGGATCCGATGTTACATAGGCCCGCGCGCGAATATCCTCGCCATACAGGTCCAGCAGGGTTTCGGCGGGCAGCAGCGTGTCCGCCTCAACCGGTTGCGCGCCGGCGGCCTTAAAGGCGGAAAACAATGCCTCGGCCTCGGCCCGAATTTTCGCGCGACAGGTCATTGTGCTAACATCTTCTTCACTTCGGCCACCAAATCAGCCAGCGGAATTTCGACCTGTGCGGGGCGGTCTTTCCATTCTTCCAACGTGGCACTTTCGGCAATCTTCGCGCCAAGGATAAGGTCTTTCAGCACGACCACACCTTTTTCCGCCTCATCCCCGCCTTGGATAACCGCAATCGGGCTGCCGCGTTTGTCGGCGTATTTCAATTGGTTGCCAAAGTTTTTCGGGTTACCGAGGTACATTTCGGCGCGAATGCCCGCTTGGCGCAACTGGCCAACCATGGCCATATAATCGGCCATCCGGTCGCGGTCCATCACAGTCACAACAACAGGGCCTGCGGACGTGGTTTCAGCCTCGCCCCGCTCAAGCTTTTTGGCCCGCAGCGCCGCGAGCAAACGATCAACACCAATGGAAACACCAGTGGCAGGCACCGCTTGGCCGGTAAAGCGCTTGACCAAATCATCATAACGCCCGCCCCCCGCGACCGAGCCAAACTGCCGCTTACGGCCCTTTTCATCAAGGATTTCAAAGGTCAGTTCGGCCTCATAAACAGGGCCAGTGTAGTAGCCAAGGCCGCGCACGACAGAGGGGTCAATTTCAATACGGTCAGGGCCGTAACCTTGGGCATCCAGCAAGGCTGCGATGGTTTCAAGCTCATCCACGCCTTCGCAGCCAACTTTTGACGCGCCAACCAATTCGCGCAACCGCGCTACGGTTTCCTCCCCGCTGCCGCGTTTGGCCGCCATAAAGCCCATGACAACATCGGCCTGCGTATCATTCAACCCAGCGCCTTTGGTGAAGTCGCCGCTGTCATCCTTGCGCCCTGCGCCCAGCAAAGCCCGCACGCCGTCTGCTCCCAAGCGGTCCAGCTTATCAATCGCACGCAACACAATCCCGCGCTCGGCGTCTTTGTCGTCACCCGACAGGCCCGCAACCTCCATCACGCCGTTCAGCACTTTGCGGTTATTGACGCGCACGATGTAGTCGCCGCGCTCAATCCCGACTGTTTCCAGCGCATCCGACAGCATGGCGCAAATTTCGGCATCGGCGGCCACGGATGGCGCACCAACAGTATCGGCATCGCATTGATAAAACTGGCGGAACCGGCCAGGACCGGGCTTTTCATTGCGCCACACGGGGCCGTAGGCATAGCGGCGATAGGGCGTTGGCAACTCATTACGAAACTGTGCCGCGACACGGGCCAAAGGCGCGGTCAGGTCATAGCGCAGGGCCAGCCAATCGGCATCTTCATCTTGCCAGCCGAACACGCCTTCATTCGGGCGGTCTACATCGGGCAGGAACTTGCCCAGTGCCTCGACCGTTTCCACCGCACTGGTTTCCAGCGGGTCAAACCCATAGCGTTCATACACGGCAGAGATTTTCGCCAGCATATCGCGGCGCTCAATCACGTCGGCCCCAAAATAATCGCGAAAGCCTTTTGGCGTTTCGGCGCGTGGTTTACGGGGTTGTTTTTCTTTGGCCATCGGGAAACCCTTTGCAGCTAATGCCCGCGCGGTGTAGCGGATGGGGCGAGGCGCGGCAAGCAAGGGATGACCATTATGACCGATAGAATGGATGCAATAGAGGAACGCGTGGCGCATCTGACCCGCACGGTCGAGGATTTGTCCGACATTATCGCCAAACAAGCCGACGAGATTGACCGCCTGACCCACCGCATGGCGATGATGGTCGACCGCATGGCCGCCCCCGATGAGGGCGGTGCCGTATTCACCGATCAGCGCCCACCGCATTGGTGATGCCCATGCGTCGCCTGTTGCAGTTCCGTCTGTGGCTTTGGCGCTTTGCCATGCTGGCGGGCGGCACCTTGCTATTGTTCTTTGCTGTGATGACTGTGGCCCCGCTGGCACCCGTTGGCGAGCCGGTGCTTGACAGCGTCATCCTGCGGGCAACGTATTGGCACGCATACGGTTTTGCCTTGGTACAGATTTTGGGCACTGTTCTGTGGGTTTTGATCGCCGTTACGGCTGGGCACTGGGCGCGCGGGATCAAGGCCTTTGCGGCAGCGTTGGTATTATTTGCCTGCATTGTGGCAATGATGGGCGAATATGGCAGCCTTATCCAACACGGCGACTTACGCGACACAATCGAGGTAGCACGCCATAAGTTGATGGTAAGCCGCGGCATCACGCTGACGCTGGCCGTGGTCAGCTTGGCGCTGGGTTGGTGGGCGCGGCCCCTCAAGCAAAGGTAAGGCCTTGTCTTTTGGCGGTAAGAATGTTCGTCTGGGGCAAATAAGTTCTGGCATATGACCCCAATTCACATCGGCAAAACCCGCATCGACCCGCCCGCGCTTGCCGCGACCTTGGCGCTTGGTACCACTGGCGGGGTAATTGGCAAACAGTTGGGCCTACCATTGGGGTATCTGCTGGGGTCGCTGGTGGTGGTTGCCGTTTGGGCCATTTTTGGCAAACGCGTGCTTGGCCAAGCCATCCACATGCCACAACCTTTGCGGATGAGCTTTATCCCCATCGTTGGGGTCGGTATTGGCGGGGCATTCACACCCGAAATCTTTTACGATGCGGCGGGCTGGTGGCCAAGTGTTCTTGGGCTGCTGGTCTTTGTGCCCTTGGCGCATTTCACGGGGTATAAGATTTACCGCGCAGGCGGGCTGACGCCGATAACCGCCTATTTTGGCGCTGTTCCGGGTGGATTAATTGAATCGGTGACAATGGGCGAAGAGGCGGGCGCCGACGTGGCATTGCTGGTGCTGATTCAGTTTCTAAGGCTGATCCTGACGATCGTTTTCGTGCCCGTCGTGTTCTTGGTTCTGACAGGGCATAGCGTGGGGTCTTCGGCCGGCGTTGTGATGATAGGCGGAAACAACCCATTAGAAATTATGGATATTTTGGTGCTGTCCGTAGCTGCAATTGGTGGCTATTTCATCGGCAAAGCCTTGAGGTTTCCAGCCGCCATTATGACCGGGCCTTTGGCCGCATCGGCCTTGGCGCATCTCACCGGACTTACCGATGCCGTACCGCCGTCTTGGACAATTTCGCTGACCCAAGTCGTGGTCGGCACCGGACTTGGCGCGCGATTTGCGGGAATGGCGACGACCACCCTGCGCCGCGGATTTGGCCTTGCTGTGATGTCGACGGGGGTGTCACTGGCCCTCGCCTTTGGGTTTGCCGAAGCGTTGCACTTGATGATGGGCGCGCCGATTTCTGCGATTTTTCTGGCATTCGCACCGGGCGGCATCACCGAAATGAGTCTGATCGCCCTAAGCCTGCATGTGAGCGTGGTGTTTGTGACCTTGCACCATGTCATCCGGATTGTCGTTTCTGTTAGCATCGCGCGGTATTTTGTGGGCCGCGTTCCGAAAGATGGTGCTTAGCCCCAAAGGCGGATGGGGGCTGTCTGCCCCCAAATCACTTTGCGATGCAAAGTGAACCCCCGAGGATATTTTTGAACAGATGATGCGATTAGAGGTCTTCGACCATTACAACGCCCGTCATTGCCTTTAAGGCGCCTTTGACTTGCGGGCTGACGGGGTATTCGCGCGGCAGTTCCAGATCAATCTCTTGTCCAGTTACATCATCCGGCACGCAGATTGTGACCGCGCCGCGATTACGGCCACCGTCTTTTAGCACGCGTTCCAGCAAGGCTGCGACCGAGGCTGCGGCCTCGACCCGATCAATATGGATGCGCAGCGCATTTCCACCAGCCTCGGCTGCCACCGAGTCGATGGGCTGGGCGGCGCGGGCCAACAGTTTTAAGGTTTCGCCTTCCAGCGTGGCCTCAACCGTCAGCACCACATTCATCCCCGGCTCGAGCACATCGCGCGCGGCCTCTAGCGTGTCGGAGAATACCGTAACTTCGTAAAGCCCTGTTGGATCAGACAGTTGCACAAAGGCAAAGCGGTTACCGCGCGCTGATTTGCGTTCTTGCTTGGAACTGATGGAGCCTGCAATTTTAGCATTGAACGCACCGTTTTCAGCGCGGGCAGTGATTTCGGCCAAGGTGGAAACGCCTTTGCGTTTTAACGGCGCCATGTAGTCATCCAACGGGTGGCCCGAGAGGTAAAAGCCGATGGCTTTGTGTTCCTCGGTCAGCCGTTCGACCGGCAGCCAATCATCGCGCGACCCAAGGCGCGGTTCAGGCACATCTTCGCCCGCCTCGCCGAACAGGCTGACTTGGTTAGAGTTTTTCGCCTCATGGATCGCGGCGGAATAGGCGGCAAGGCCATCAAGCGCCTCAAACACACGGGCGCGATTGCTGTCGAGCGTATCGAACGCACCGGCGCGGGCCAGCATTTCCAGCGGGCGTTTGCCGACACGTTTTAGGTCAACACGGCGAGCGAAATCGAACAGCGTGGCAAAGGGTTTCTCACCCGTTTCGGTTTCGCGGGCGGCCACGATCAGTTTCATCGCCTCAACGCCGACGTTTTTCAATGCGCCCAGCGCATAGACCAACGCCCCATCGCGCACGGTAAACATCGCCAATGAGGTGTTCACCGAAGGGGCGATTGTCTTGATGCCAAGCTTATCGACCTCACGCTTATACACCGCGAGTTTATCGGTTAGGTGAAGATCGCAGTTCATCACGCCGGCCATAAATTCAACCGGATAGTTCGCCTTCAGATAGCCGGTTTGATAGCTGACCACGGCATAGGCCGCCGCGTGGGATTTGTTAAACCCGTAGTTCGCAAATTTTTCTAGCAAGTCAAAGACTTCACCGGCTTTTTTCGCATCGACATTGTGGGTTTTCTTGGCACCTTCAATGAATTTCGGGCGCTCCTTGGCCATTTCTTCGGCGATCTTTTTACCCATCGCACGGCGCAGCAAATCGGCGCCACCAAGGGAATAGCCGCCCATGACCTGCGCAATCTGCATAACCTGTTCTTGGTAAACGATAATCCCTTGGGTTTCGGCCAGCAGGTGGTCAATCGTCGGGTGAACCGATTCAATTTCCCGCAGCCCGTTCTTAACCTCGCAATACACGGGGATGTTTTCCATCGGGCCGGGGCGGTACAGCGCCACCAGCGCCACGATATCTTCGATACAGGTCGGTTTCATGCGCCGCAGCGCATCCATCATGCCGCTGGATTCCACCTGAAACACGGCCACAGTCTTGGCAGCGGCATAGAGCTGATAGGTTTTCTCGTCATCCAATGGGATCAGAGAGATGTCCAAATCCACCCCGCGCAACCGCAACAGGTTCAGCGCGGATTGAATAACAGTCAGGGTTTTCAGGCCCAAAAAGTCGAACTTGACCAGCCCCGCCGCCTCGACCCATTTCATGTTGAACTGGGTCGCGGGCATGTCGGATTTCGGATCTTGGTACAAAGGCACCAATTCATCCAAAGGCCGGTCGCCAATCACAACCCCCGCCGCGTGGGTCGATGCGTTACGCAGCAAGCCCTCGACCTGCTGGCCGTAATCCAGCAACCGCGCGACAACCTCTTCCTTGGCCGCCTCACGCAAGCGCGGCTCATCCGCCAGCGCCTTGGTGATCGACACAGGTTTAACCCCTTCAACAGGGATCATTTTCGACAGGCGGTCCACTTGGCCGTAGGACATCTGCAAAACGCGGCCCACATCGCGCACGGCAGCCTTGGACAGCAGCGCACCAAAGGTGATGATCTGCCCCACCTTATCGCGACCATATTTACCTTGGACGTATTGAATAACCTCCTCACGCCGATCCATACAAAAATCGATATCAAAGTCAGGCATGGATACGCGTTCAGGGTTAAGAAAGCGTTCAAACAGCAAGGAATAGCGCAGCGGGTCCAAATCCGTAATCGTCAACGCATAGGCCACCAGCGACCCCGCACCCGACCCACGCCCCGGCCCGACAGGAATACCATGATCTTTGGCCCATTTGATGAAATCGGCAACGATCAAAAAGTAGCCCGGAAACTTCATCCCGATAATGATATCCAGCTCAAAATCCAGCCGCGCCTGGTAGTCCTCCACACTGACGGCATGAGGGATAATCGCCAACCGCGCTTGCAAGCCCTCATTGGCTTGGCGGCGCAGCTCGTTCACCTCATCATCGGCAAATTTCGGCAAGATCGGCGGGTGCTTAGCCACCTTGAACGCGCAACGCCGTGCAATTTCAACTGTGTTTTCAATAGCTTCGGGCAGGTCGGCGAACAGGGTCACCATCTCGGCTTCGGTCTTGAAATAGTGCTGCGGCGTCAGGCGGCGGCGGGGTTGTTGCTGGTCAACATAAGCCCCCTCGGAAATGCAAATCAGCGCGTCATGCGCCTCATACATCGACGCTTTGGGAAAATAGACGTCGTTGGTCGCAACCAAGGGCAGGCGCAGCGCGTAAGCCATTTCGACAAAGCCGCGCTCGGACGCACGTTCGCCCTCGGTCAACTGCCCGCCCGCGCCTGGGTGGCGCTGCAATTCAACATACAGCCGGTCCGGAAATGCCGCCGCCAACGTCTCCATCAGCGCCTGCGCCTTGGGCAATTGCGCCGTTTGCAACAGCTTGCCAACTGGCCCTTCGGCCCCGCCCGTCAAACAAATCAAACCATCGGAATGTGCCTGCAGTTGCGCGACCGTAACCTGCGGCAGCTGCCCCGCGTTATCAACATACAGACAGGTGTTCAGCTTCATCAGGTTCATATAACCCGCCTGATTTTGCGCAAGCAGCACAATCGGCGCAGGGCTACGCGGCTTTTCACCGGGCTGCGGCGGATCATAGGTCAGGCTGACTTGGCAACCGACAATAGGTTGCAAGCCCGCCCCCGCCGCCAAGGTCGAAAACTCTAACGCTCCAAACATGTTGTTGGTATCTGTGACAGCCACCGCGGGCATATCACGTTCGCCGCACAGTTTGATAAGCGATTTCAACGGCACCGCGCCTTCCAACAAGGAATACTCGGTATGCGTGCGAAGGTGTATGAATCGGGGTGCTGACATGGCCAGACATTAGCCCAGAGCAGCGCCCAAGGGAAAGGGTGCACACACGCCGCCGCGCCCAAATTATCGACGCCTTCGCCTGATTTTCAATCAAATCCAAATAGTGCTGCAAATTTAGTAGGGAAAAATAGATTTGCTATTTTGCCACACCCAAGCTTTGATGCTACGCAAGACAAGGGCGCGTGGCCCGCTTTACGCCGCATCGGGCGGGCACGCAAAGGCCTTGGACGCAAAGACCGCGGCGGATTATTACATGACGAATATTGCGTTTCACCTGAACGGAACGCCGGTGTGCCTAACGGACGTGCCGCCAACGCAGACCCTACTTGACTGGTTGCGCGAAGAGCGCGGGCTGACTGGTACAAAAGAAGGCTGCAACGAAGGCGATTGCGGGGCATGTACTGTAATGGTCACAGATACCGACGGGGCAAAGGCGCTGAACGCCTGCATTTTGTTCATGCCACAGCTGCAAGGCAAATCGGTGCGCACTGTCGAAGGGCTTACCGCCCCTGATGGCAGCCCGCATCCGGTTCAAACCGCGATGGTCACGCACCATGGCTCGCAATGCGGGTTCTGCACGCCCGGCTTTATCGTTTCTATGGCCACCGCCCACGTTGCGGGCCGCACGGACCATGACACCGTTATGGCAGGTAATCTGTGCCGCTGCACCGGCTACGCCCCCATCATCCGCGCGGCAAAGGCTGCAGAATCCCAACCCGTCCCGCAATGGCTGCAAGACGAAACCACCCCCGCTTTCTTTTCGGCCCAAATATCCTCGGGGGGTGCGGGGGGAAGAAAGACCCCCCACGCCAGCCCCCCAACCCACACAAAGGAGCTCGCACAGGCCCTTGCCGACACCA
>NZ_JBGQOQ010000058.1:0-11919 GCF_052119765.1 Pseudorhodobacter sp. W20_MBD10_FR17
TTCTCACGCCTAGCCGATCTCGTCGAGGGAGCCCGCATCGCAACGTCGCCGCCAGACACTTATGGGTAACTGCAAGGACCCGAGAACGCTTACGAAAGATCCATTCACGGGGACTGTTTTTGTGTTCCGCGCCAAGAAGGCAGACCGGTTGAAGTTGCTATATTGGGACGGAACCGGGCTGGTGATGGCCTACAAGCGGCTAGAAGAACATACGTTTACATGGCCCGCCGTGAAAGATGGGCTGATGATGTTGAACCACGCGCAGTTCGAGGCGCTGTTTGCCGGGTTGGATTGGCGACGTGTTCGCGCCATTGAGGCGCGTGCGCCCGAGGCCGTGGAATGACTGCGGCAGGATGACTCAGGTGGTGGTTTCCGCGAGCATTGGCGGCAACGTTTTGGTAAGCATGGAGCATGCCAAATACCGCTGATTTACTTGAAGAAATTGCTGCGCTGAAGGCGATGTTGATTGCGGCAGATGCGCGCGATCTTCGCAAGGACGAGCGCATCGAACGGCTGGAAAAGCTGGTCGCGGCCTTCAAGCATGCGGCTTTTGGGCGGCGATCGGAAAAGAGTGATCCTGAGCAGTTTGAACTGGCGCTTGAGGATCTGGAAACCGCGATTGCCGCGATCCATGCCGAAGAGGATGCAGAGGATCGCGCGGCGAAACGTCCCGCCAAGCAGCGCACAACCAATCGCGGGGCGCTTCCAAAACACTTAGCGCGTATTGAAGAGGTGATTGAGCCCGCAAGCCTGACCTGCGCTTGTGGTGGCTGCCTGCATTGCATCGGCGAAGATGTGTCAGAACGGCTGGACATCATCCCCGCCCAGTTCCGTGTCATCGTGACCCGTCGCCCAAAATACGCCTGCCGCTCTTGCACCGATGGCGTGGTGCAGGCTCCGGCCCCAGCACGGCTGATCTCGGGCGGTATGCCGACCGAGGCGACGGTGGCCCATGTTCTTGTCAGCAAATATGCTGACCACTTGCCCCTGTATCGCCAAGCTCAGATCTACAGCCGCCAGGGTGTTAATCTCGATCGTTCCACCCTTGCAGATTGGGTGGGCCGCGCCGCTTTTGAGCTGCGCCCTGTCTTCGACGCCCTCATGGCAGACCTGAAAAGGTCAACAAAGCTGTTCATGCCCTCTCGGCCGATTGCTGCGCAATCGCCTGCCGGGTGACAGACGAGACCCGTGCCCCGGTGCTCGACCTAGGTTCCAAGAAGACCAAGACCGGCTACTTCTGGGCACGCGCCCGGTCGAGGCGGGCTGCATACAGAACGGATATTGCAGGGCTTTGGCGGCATCTTACAAGTCGACGGCTATGCCGGATACAACCGGCTGATTGCACCCGACCGGATCGGCCCCGGCATTCAACTGGCCTATTGTTGGGCCCACGCCCGCCGCAAGCTAATCGAGATCACACGCACCGGCCCCGCGCCAATTGCCGAGGAAGGTGTGAACCTCATCCGCGAGCTCTATACTATCGAGGCCGAAATCAAGGGCGCCGATGCCGATAGCCGTCTTGCTACACGGCGGGAACGTTCAGCCCCAATTCTTGCCCGCATTGATGATTGGCTGCGCCATTACCGCGCCCGCGCTTCCGCCAAATCGCCCCTCGGTGAGGCATTGGCCTATATCGCGAAATACCGCGACGGCTTGGGCCGGTTCCTGACAGATGGCCACATCGAGATCGATAATAACACCGTCGAACGCACCATTCGCCCCATCGCCCTGAACCGCAAAAACGCGCTATTCGCAGGTCATGATGCCGGGGCCGCTAACTGGGGCGTCATCGCGTCGCTGATCGAAACCTGCAAGATGAACGCGGTCGCCATCGGCGACATCTGCGAAATGTACTCCCCACAGGAGTGCTGGAACTACTTTCTGGCCGCCGAGTATGCCTCAGGTTAAATTAGAAAGGCTTTAGTGCATGGTGGGCCTCTGGTCTATCGGCATCATGCTTTCCGTCGCCGGTGGACGATAGCCCAAGGCGCTGTGGGGCCTGACTGTATTGTAATGGTGACGCCAGCGCTCGATCAGGACCTGGGCCTCGCGTAACGTGTAGCCGGGGATAGTTTCCGCGCGGGTGAAGGCATCGGTGATCTTGTGGATGTCACGGGCGCGCAGGCGGTTCTTGTTGCCGTCCTTGATGAAGCCCTTGGAGGCGTCGATCATGAATAGGGGGCGGTTTGCGCAGGCCCCGGATTTGTCGAGCACGATGATCGAGGCAGGGATGCCGGTGCCATAAAACAGGTTGGCGGGCAAGCCGATGATGCCCTTGATGTAACCGCGTTTGAGGATCTTTTCGCGTAGGCGGGATTCAGCGTTGCCGCGGAACAAAACGCCGTGGGGCAGGATGACCGCACCTGAGCGGGTGGCCTTCATGGAGGCAAGGATGTGCAGAAGGAATGCGAAATCCCCATTTTTGGCGGGGGGTTCCCCATCATCAAAGCGGCCGTATTTCGTATCTTCGGTCAGGCCCGAGGCCCAGGCTTTGGACGAAAAGGGCGGGTTGGCGACGACGAAGTCAAAGGTCTGGAGGGCTTGGCTGCCCGCCAGAAAATGCGGATCGGCTATTACATCGCCTTGCGCGATCTCAGCCGTCTCGCGGTTGTGCATGATCATGTTCATCCGCGCGAGGCCACGAGTGGCAATGTCCATTTCCTGCCCGAAGATCGAGATGGAGACGGGGGCCATCTCTGCCGCCTTGAGCAACAAAGACCCGGAGCCGCAGGTTGGATCATAGACCGATTGCTTGGGGCTGTTGGCGCGGCTGACACCGGCCACGGCCGCAACCACGCGCGACACCTCTGCAGGGGTGTAGAATTGCCCTTTGCTTTTGCCCGCCTCGGTGGCGAAGTTCCGCATCAGGTATTCATAGGCATCGCCAAGGATGTCATCGCCATCGGCGCGGTTGTTCGAGAAGTTCAGCTCTTCCCGGCTGAAGATGTTGATCAGCGTTGTGAGGGTGCTGATCATCTTGGCCCCACGCCCGAACTTTTCCGGATCGTTGAAAAAGGCCCGGTCGATCACCCCGCTCAGATCGTTCTCCTCGGCGATGCGGGCGATGATCATATCCATCCCCTCGCCGATGTTCTTTGCCCCGCGTAAGGCTTTCATGTCTGTAAAAGATGCACCTTGCGGAACCTCGATCAGCGCATCGGATTGGCCTGCCCTGTCAGAGACGTATTTCACAAACAGCAGGGTGAGAATGTAATCCTTATAGAGTGAGGCATCCATGCCGCCCCGAAGCTGATCGCAGCTTTCCCAAAGAGACCGATAAATATCGCTTTTCTTAATGGCCATGGATTGCCCCCTCGGCTTCGGATTATCCTAATTTTATCTAGAGATACGTTTTCTTGGGTGCGGATGACAGACCCGATTGGTATGGCGGCACAGGTTTATTGAGAGCCTTTAACCGTAGCGCAGGGCAAGGCGGTTGGGATGATCCTCTGAGTGGGAGGGCTGGTATCGGGCCCGTCTCCCACAAAATAGAAATAGGGATTTCCGTAATATTCACTTTTGGAAAAACTATAACAAAAATTATTTGGATCAGTATCTTGCCCATTTTTCCGATCAAGACCTGCCATTTTTGAGAAACTCTTCACGAGCGCGTGAGAACTCTCCTTTTTGCAAGAAAATCTTCTGAATCCGGTTTTGGATTTTCTCACCCCCCTCATAGCCTGACCATGAACAACAAGGTTCCTCGCTTTGTTAAATAAACTCAGGACCCCTCATGGCACGCCCCAAGAAAACCGATGTCGAAAACAGCGCGACGACGATGACGATCTCAATGACCTTTGCGGAAAAACAGGCAATTCAAACGGGGGCGAAGGCATCGGGGCTAACTTACTCTGCCTTTGTCCTTGGGGGGTATTTCCGGAAAGAGGGCGTTCCTGCACAAAGATCTTATCGTCGGGCGGAGGTTGTGAATGCGCTCACCGCGGCCTCCAAGGCGCTCGACGATATTGCCGCCGCAATCCGGGGGCCGGGATTGGCAACCGATTTTGATCTGGTCATGGCCTTGTTGTGCGTGGAGCGGGCCCTGTTGCTGGCGGCTTTTCCAAACCGGCAGCTTGATTTGATTGACGACCTTATGCCGCTTGATCCGGAGGCCATGGCGCAAGGTGAACTTGCATGATCGACGGCTTCTCAAAATACCATTCTGATGACCCATCCGGAGAGATTGGGGTAATTC
The DNA here is from genome assembly GCF_052119765.1 of Pseudorhodobacter sp. W20_MBD10_FR17. NCBI lineage: Bacteria > Pseudomonadati > Pseudomonadota > Alphaproteobacteria > Rhodobacterales > Paracoccaceae > Pseudorhodobacter > Pseudorhodobacter sp. W20_MBD10_FR17. The sequence continues at coordinate 4,196 of NZ_JBGQOQ010000058.1, forward strand.
ATTATTTCCTATCGCCGCGGCCCCGGCGGGGCAAATCGGCGCGGGCAGCACAACCTCGAAACCCGGTTCCGGAGTTGCTGATTGGAAATCCGGATATTTTTCAGGCCACGGTTCGCGCCCTGACATCGCAGGGGCGTTATCGATCCGGGGTGCTGTCTTTTGCGACTTCGGATATTGATCAGGTTCGTTTCAATGCGGGCGATCCAGACCTTCGCGGCAAGGTGGCGGCGATCATTGATCTTTTCAAAGAGGTCCTGTTTCCCGGAATTCCGGAATTTGCTCGGCCTCATGTCATCTTTGCAACCCATACCCATGCTGGGCGCCTTGAGGTTAATTTTGCGGTTCCGCAAGCGATCCTGAAACCGGATGGGATGCTACGTGCCTACAATCCGGAGCCGCCGGGGCCGGCTGCCCGCGCGCGTCTGATCGCGTTTCGAGATCTGGTGAACCTGAGATTTGGCTTCGCTGATCCGGAGGATCCGCGTCGAAAGCAGCTGGTCACCAGTACCTCGTGGCGGCGCAAGCGGGCGGCCCAAGCGGCGCGGGATGGCGCAATTTTGGTGCAAGATGATTTTGATCGGATCGAGGCAGCCTTGGTTGCCGCCGCGCATAAGGGGGAGATCAAATGTCGGTCTGATGTGTTGGCTTGCCTGCAGGACTGGGGGCAGGGCATCGGCTGGGATGTGCTGCGGATGGATGCCGAGAGTATCACCATGGGGCCAGCGCAGGGCACGGTGCCAAGCCAGCGACTTCGCCTGCGGGGACTTTTGTGCCGAGATGACTTTGATGGGACCATTGTCGCGCCGGACGCTGCCATGCAGGCCCGCCAAAAGGTCATGCAGACCGCCCCGGACCGCTTGCTAAAGGAATGGCAACGCTGCGCGGACTTCAACGTCAGCCGCTATGGGCAGGGCGCTTGGCCCCCATGCTTGTTTGACCCGCATCTGTGGCTTTCGGGCCAAGCGGCGACCAATACGACCATACCTGGCCGTCACTTTCTGAACATGGACCCTCAACCTCAAATAGGAGCAACTTATGAAACCGCACAGCCTCAGCCCGATGGGGAAACTCCTCTTCGACACAATAGAGACCATGAAACGCCAGCACGTGCAGCAGACCGCAGAAATGCAGGCTCAAATAGCGGATCTGGAGGCCAAAGTCGCTGGACTGACGGCGGGGCAGGTGCCGGCGGACCAATTCATAGAGGGCCTGTCACAGCTTTTGGGGGGCAGTTTGCCGCCCAACAACTTCGGACCCTCGCCACAAAGCTAATCACGGCCGTTCGGTGGATCGGCCACCATTATTGCGCATTCATCGGTCTGGACCAAATGGACAGCCTCATTCCGGCACCGCTGATCGCGTCAATGCAATCCCTCAAACTCAAACAGGAAAAGCTAAATGCAACCATCAGAACCTATCTCATCTCTGACTCTCTCGGAAAAAGATATCCAACAACTCCTCGCCCAGACGCAAACTCTGGTCCGGCTGATCGAGCCGCTGATGCTGTTGTTGTCCAGCGCGTCAGGGCAGACCTCCGGGGCGGGGCAACGACTGGAGGAATTGATCCAGCAGCTGACATGGGTGGTCGCGGGCTTGCAGCAGACCATGGAAATGCAGGAGAAGGTATTCGGGCCCTCGGGCACGCTGATTGGGCTGGAACAGCGCCTATCAGGCGTGGAAGCGCAGATGAGGCGGCAGACGGAGGTTTCAACGCGGATCTTGGCAGGCTTAACCCAAATGACCGCGTGGATGTCCGGCAGCGCCTGATACCAGTCATGACCGGGAGCAGGCTTTGGCTGGTCAGGGCCGTCCGTGAGGCGCTGACCCAAGCCGCACCGGATGTGCGGTTCACGATGCAACCCATAGCCCTTCCCGGATCGGCGTTTACACTTTCGGTTGATCTTCCCGGGGTAGGGGCACTTGAGATCTCCAAAACCACTGTGCTGGCTTCGCGGATGGATCATCCAAAATTGTTGAAGAGGATCATTGCCACGGTCAAGGACATGCTTGGGATCGGGTCGGTGAAACAGGATCAACAGGTCATTCAGGCGGGCCAAGATGATGGCGCAGTTAAAAGGCCCACGAATGCCCGCAAACCCCGTATTCTTGTTCTTGCCGATGGCCCAGAGATACTCAAACAATGCGAGGCTTATCTTGTGGGCGTTGCCTCGTTTGAGGCGAAGCTGATGATGGCATCGGTCATCTCAACCAACGAAAACCGAATAAAAATATCCGAAGCATGCCATGCGGGGCAGTTTTCAGGGTGTATGCTGGTCGTGGCTGATCCGCTGGCGTTGGATCTGGCGGTTCAAAGCCAATGGAACAGGCTCAGGTCGCTGATAGGGCCATCTACGGACTTTACGCTGTGCATTTTGGACGCGGAGGGGCAGATGCAGGTTGTTGTGCCTGAAAGCCCTGTGCCAGTTTCAGAAAATGCCGCCGAGCTCTCGGAAGAGGAGGCAGGAGGCGGCCCCGAGCCCGGTTGAAAGCATGGATAAGAGCCCCAGGTTTGCCCAAACTTTCGCGGAGGCCCTATGGCTGAAATCTACCACACAGAGACAGGGTCTCCGCGCGGGGATGTGGGGGCGTTGCCGAAAAGAGTGGGCATGTAAATCCGCAAACTTGGGTTATGAATGAGGGAGCTTTGGGGGCAGGTCAATTGGTATAGAGGATGCGGATAAATAGTTTTGTAGGGGATGAAGAATTCTGTCCCAGAATTAACCCAAGTAGTGGCTGATATGAGAGGTGCGAGTCGAACATGAGCACAAGAAGTGGTTACACACGCCATTTATATCAAAAGCGAGCGAAGCCTTTTCCGCGTTGCCATAGCCCTTCCAGCCTACCTTTGGTGCCGTCAAGAGGCCCTGGTTTATGCGAAAGTATGTTTTGCAGGAGACGTCGCGCCCGCAATACATCGGGGCTTGCTGGGGTTGACCGAGCGGCCAAGACATCAAGGCACATTGCTTCAACAATTGTTTTTACCTGTGCATCAAGATCCATAAGGTCTTCTGACGCGGCGATAGCATCATCGGCTGCGCGCTCATCCAACCATGTGGTGAGGTCATCTGGCAGCCTGCGGTTGGGTCTAAAGGCGTTGTCGCGTCGATGCGCAAGTAGGGCGATCCGCGCTTTTAAATCTCGCTGTGCGACAACCCTTAACGCCTCTGATGCCGCGAACATCTCGTCATACCACCCTTTATTGATCCTGCCGTCGATCATGGCCTTTGCGCCATCCAGTCCGAACAGGGTCGACGCGCCCATGATAGGTCCTAAAATCAAAGCCCCTGCTGGACCGATTGTCACAAGTCCCAAAATCGCTCCGGCCTTACTGCCCACCGTCACAAGGGTGCCCCGCAATGCGGTATCGACAACAAGCCAGGCTGGCAAAGCCCCGGCTGAAATCTCGCCTTTCAAAACGGCTACGGCACCACGGATTGCTCCAGCTCCGATTGCAGTGGCCATCGCATCGACAGATGCCAGCTCAATCCCAGCTGCGACAGAACTAGCCGTTATGTCCTCAACGATGCCCAGCTCAAACCCATCAAGTGCTGTCACCAGTCCCGCCCAAGGCTGGTCAGAGATCAACCCGACAAGCTCCGCATTCGCGATAACAGGAATGTCAGGGTATTTTTCAAAATGTTCGCTTAGTAGGGAAAGCCCTTCGCCGCACTTCACTTGAACCTCTTGCCCATCCACAATCAGATCAAATCCGGGGTTGGCGCTGCTGTCTGGCAAGGTGACGTGATGGCCTTTGGCGAGGAGGTTCCCAAGCACCATCTGTTCGGCCGTGAACCCTCTTAGCGCGATATCTGCGCCGTGAACCGCAAACTCTGTCGCATGTGTTGCAAACTCAATTTGATTGGAAAGATCAGCTGTCCGCCAAAAATCTGCCGCAGCGAGCACTCTCGGGTCGATGGACATTGCATGATACAGCATCTCTGCTGCGGTCAGTCCGACGATGGCCTCGGTCTCGCCAGAAATCGTGTTGTGATTTGGTATTTCTGATGCCGTGCCCCAGTTCTCGGGTTCACGTCCTGGTGCATCGGGCATTCTGCGCCCGATTTCCGCTTCCACGCGTGCCGTCAGGGATTTCATCGCAGTCCATTCGGGCATCTTCAAATGTTCAGGCTTGCGCTGGCCAGCTGCACTCAAATGCCGGAAGGCAGTGCTAGTGCGCCCCAGCCCAGCACTGGGATCGGCAAGCCCGCGCATCGCGAGGAGAACCACAATGCTCGCTGAGATCTGCGCTTTGATCGTTTGGTTCAGACGATTTCCACCAAATCCACCCAAGGCAACCAGACCGGCCATAATCGTGACGGGATTAACCAACACGGCCAGCAATGAGACAACTGCGGGGCCACCCATCAATGGGATAAAGGCAGATGCCTGCGCGGCAAGAATATACGGGGCAAAGCCAGCACTGTTTACAGCCGCCGCCAACCCGACCCAACCGCCAGCAGCGGTAATGCCGGCCCAGGCCTGATTTCCGCCTTTTTGCATGGCTCGCGCGATGTCGGGATCGAACTTGCCTTGGTTTTCGCCCAGGTCAATCGTGTCGAGCATGGAGGCCAGCTGCCGAGCAACGATTTCAGGAAACGAAAGAGGCGGAGATGACTGCCAAATAGACTTGGGGTCATTATATATCGCGCGCATCTTATCTTCGATACGTTCACGATAAGTATTGCGTCCGGCATCTTTCCTGTGGTTTAGCTCATCCGTTGCGCGCAAGCTTGGCGACAAAATTTGCGACGCCCTCACCCCGAGAGCGGCAGCCACTTGGGCCAATCTCCGCTCCGAAAGCGGTAAAGAATTTCCTGTCTCCAAGCCATTTGATAGGCCTTGCCAAAGTCTATGTCGCAAAACATCGTCAGGGATATCAGAACTTTGGAGTGTTGCGGCAGCAGACTGAACCCGCACTGCGGCGGTTTCAATTTCCGAACCGATCCGTTGCAGCAAGTCGGCACCGACGCCGACTGCCGCGCCTGCTAGGCTTACTGTCTCAAGTAGAGCGCATAGCCCGGCCAATTCCTCCCTTGAGGCAAGGCCAAGCCCTGAAGCGATCAGGTGGGGATGCATTGAAGGAGACGACGAGGAAGAGGGAGCCAATGATTTCATAAGCATACCATAGGCATCCTGCGTGGTTCTTAAAGGACTATCGAGCATTGCAGTTGGCGGAAATCGTTCGTCCGTTTAAGTCCCATAGTTCATATGCTTTGTTGCCGTAAATGCTATTTGAGGAGCGGCATCAAACCGCGACAGGTCCAGACCGGAACTAAACCGTGGCAAGGCCATTGCGACAGAACCGTTTTCCATACCAGCTTCCTCCTGTGAAGCGGTTCCGGTCCTGACCGTGTGGGGTAGGTTGCCTCGACCGAAGCCGCATGTCAGAGAGGCCGCTTAATCAACAAAGAACCGACTCAAATATGTTCCTTTCAGAGACTGAACGCGACACGTTGTTAAAAACCCTGAACGCCAAATCTCCAGAGCTGATTCAGGCCCGCATGGCGAATGCCCTGCTCCTTCTGGCGGACGGCCTGAGCACGGAAGATGTCTCGGGGCTGCTCTACTTGGATGAGGCGAGCGTTGCCGGGTGGAAGAAAATGTTTTTTAAACGCAACCCGAAAGCAGCCTGAGGCACACAGCAACCTGTATTGCACTGCGGAATAATCTGGGAAAACTAAATATCAAAATGCCAGAGGTGATGATTATTGGAGACTCAAAGTACTGTAAGAACGGCAGTGAAACAGTTTGCCACGGAAGTGGCGGGATAGTCTGGCGTTTGAACGACTGTTTAGTCGACATATGAAAGATCCTTTCGTAAACATGATCCCAGATAACAGGCAATTAGTGCAACAGCCTCGTCTGCTTTGAAGGAATAAAACATGTCAAAACACGGGTATGAATCCGGTCGTCTTAATCTGCCATTCGTCGGCATCTGCACCTTCGGCAAATACCGCTACGTGGAAGATTGGGATGCCATAAAGGCAGACGTCGCCGTGATGGGCGCGCCGTATGATTTCGGGTGCCAGTGGCGCTCGGGCGCACGGATGGGGCCGCGGGCGATCCGCGAGGCATCGACGCTGTTCGCGTTTGGTCATGCCGGGGCTTACGATCACGAAGATGACGTGACCTATCTGGATCCTGCCAAAGTCACTATCGTCGATATCGGTGATGCGGACATCGTGCATACGGACACAGAACGAAGCCATGCCAACATCGAATACGGCGTTCGCAAGATTTTGGCGGCGGGCGCGCTTCCGGTTGTTTTGGGAGGAGATCATTCGATCAATATCCCCTGCATCAACGCCTTTGACGATCAGGAGCCATTCCATGTGGTGCAGATCGATGCCCATCTCGATTTCGTCGACGAACGCCACGGCGTCAGATACGGCCATGGCAACCCGATGCGCCGCGCGGCGGAAAAGCCTTATGTCACAGGCCTGAGCCAGATCGGCATTCGCAATGTCTCGTCTACCGCGAAAGACGGCTACGATGATGCGCGTGCAATGGGGTCTGATATTCAATCGGTTCGTCAGGTTCGTAAGATGGGCGTTGAGGCGATGCTTGAACGTATTCCGGCAAATACGCGGTATTACGTCACGATCGATATCGACGCCTTCGACCCGTCAATCGCGCCGGGAACCGGCACGCCTAGCCATGGCGGATTTATCTATTACGAGGTGTTAGAGATTCTTGCGGGCCTAACGAAACGCGGAAACATCATCGGCGTCGATCTGGTCGAAGTCGCCCCAGACTACGATCAATCTGGCTCCACGTCGACCCTTGCTGCGCAATTGCTGATGAACCTGATTGGACGAATTTTGCACGAACGAGAGTAGATGCCGGTAGAAACCCGCGTTGTTGCATGGATCAGCTGGAGCTCGAAACGAGCCCTCCCCGAGACGGAATTCAGGCGATGCGTTCGAAATACGGGCGTCCAAGTCCAGTCATCTGGTTGAGAACGCGGACACCAATCCTGGCTTCTGTTTTCTGATTTTCGAAGTTGCGCGCCTTTAGCTTAGGCCCGATAACAGCCTTCCAGCGGCTCATGAGAGTTTCACCTCGGCTGCGTTGACTGTAGCCAGTGGTTTTCTGCCAGGCCATCCGCCCGCGGGCTGCGATCTCGGCGATATAACAGTCAGGTCTTGCCGGTCATCTGTTTCAGGATGAAACCATTGTATCGCGCGTTTCGGGCGCAGGACATTTATATGCTTCTGAAAGTACCCTCTTAACTAAAGAATACAAAGATATTAAATATGACCTGACCGGTTCGCATTTGTCTGACACCACCATCAGCGCTGCTGTCGGGATCCGCTCGGGCAGCACTTCGTCACGCAGGATAAGGGCAGCAATCGGCGTCACCGCCCAATGCGCACTTTAACAAGATTTGTGAAATAGTGTCCAAATCGAGCTCCCGCAACCATCGTTTCCGACCTAAGGCCCGCACTTGTTGCGGGCTTTGTCGTATCCACATCCCCCAATGATAAAATCCCAGATAATTCCCCCGCAAGTTCAATGCGATGACCGTTCGGCGCGTCTGCGTCAGGGATCATACGCACCTCGGAGATCAACCCGCGCAGCGCCTCGGTGGCCTCCATCTTGAGGGCGGGGTCTTGCAATGCGGATGAGAGGTTGCGGATCTTAGTGCGTAACCACCCCATTGGCACCGCCTGCCTGAGCTTGGGGCTTTGATCTAATACACGTGTTTAATGACGTCATTAGTG
>NZ_JBGQOQ010000059.1:0-11143 GCF_052119765.1 Pseudorhodobacter sp. W20_MBD10_FR17
TCACCTTCCGCCACGGGCTCCAATACTTCAAATCCCTCGCCCACGGATGGAGGCTCCGAAATGTGTGAATCGCCTAGCTGAAAACAGAGGGGCTTTTTGCGTTTGACCAAAGGAAATCCCCCATGGCAATATCGCCGAATGATCGAGTTCCGCACCCTTCCCAATGACCATCCAGACCTCGCGCAGTTGGTCCGCGTTTCACGCCGCTGACCATCGCAACTTCTCATGTGCCCGAGGTATTCAGCGGGCCGTCTGTGCCAACCCAGACCCAAACGGCAGGTATTGCCCTCGTGAATGGTCGCCGCTTGTCTGTGGTCATCACAATTGACCCGGTCGTGCTTGCGCGGCTCGTGCAAGCACTGGATCCGTCATGATTGCGTTTCCAGCAGGGACGAAGGTGTGGATTGTAGGCGGCGTGACGGATATGCGGCGGGGTATGAACACCCTTGCGGTGGCCGTCCAGCAGGACTTGGGACGAGACCCGCAGGCTGCGGAAACCGAATTGGCGCTCAGTCCAATAAGTCGCCGACGTAGACGGCGCTGACCCGACCTTGAACTCGTTTTGTGATGCGGCAGTTTGGCGCGCCGGGGCGCATATTGTGGGCATTGATGAATTTCGCCGCGATCTGCTGACATTCGGTATTTTGAAACCAGGAAAACCGAGCGATCTTGCGCTGTGACAACGTTCTAGCCCTCGCAACTGAACCTGGCGCCCAGCACTGGGACATAACGCGAGAAGGTATCGACGACAGTCAGGATGCGGATTTTGTACCCTGTGGCCCGTTGAAACAACTCAACACTAAGATCAGCTGTCTAATAGGACTTTTCTCAAAGCTGGCCGCACTGGTCGCCACGATCAAGGGTAGCGCAAACGCGACGCTACAGCACGGGCAGCTTATGTCGACCCGTTTCCATGCAGGCACCGTTTCCGCACCTGCAGCGCCAGCACAGCGAGCGCTATCGCCGCCCAAGTGGCGCGGTCGCAGGGTGCGCTTTGGCTGGTGGGCTAGTATAGGCTAAGGGGCAGCTTCATTGGCATTAGGGAGACTGGTTCACATTTGTGTGACGCCACCAGCGCGTTTGTTCAGTCTTGGGTGCGCCGCGAAACAACGCTTTCTGTAAAGCTTGCAAGATATCCGACAAGGTCATCTGATGCCTTTGCGGCCGCTGGCGCGTCATGGCGACAGATTGCATCTACCCGTGCCGCGTGCAGGTCTGCTGCGAGCGACATATCCGCGTAGCGCGCGTGATATGCATACCAGAACCGACGGGAGAGCCCTTGAATTTGATTGACGCTTCGCGACAGAATTTCGTTGTCAGAGGCTGCGGCCATCAATTCGTGAACATCGCGCAGGTTGTCCATGAACTGCCTTGCATCGCCCTTATGTGCGGCCTCGGCCAACAGTCGCATGCTGCCCTTTAATTTGGCGGCGACCTCGTCAGTGATGTTGTGGGCAGCATGAACGGCCATAAGGCGTTCAAGTTCGGCACGCACTTCCAGCACTTTCATCTGGACGACAACATCAATTTCGGAAATGCGACAACCGCGCTGCGCATAGATTTCTACCAGCCCATCGTTCTTTAGGTTCTGAAGGGCTATGCGAATCGAGGCGCGGCCAAAGCCGGTCTGATCTGCAAGCTTTTTCTCCGAGACAAGCTCATTTGGGCGCAATTCCTGCACGATGATCATCTCTTTAAGGACCTCATAGGCCTTCTCTTGGGCGTCACCTCGGCGTGCGATGGGTTTATCTTCAGTCATTTAGCCCTCCCATGGACGCCACATCTTACCACCAGAAATCATTCAATACTACCAATCACTAAAACTTTGACAGGTGACATTTATATTATTATACAACTAACATGTTAGGTGTTATCAATGCGATCTGTCAGATGGACTGGCCCCATTGCCCAGCGTCTAGCGTTCGAAACGAGCAACTTTGCGCTGGCCGGACTGGTCCATTGCCACGGAATTAAGATGGAGGGGATACAATGCAAACTTATCAACCCACTTTGGGAAGTGAAAGCTACCGAGACGTTCCTACATTCGGCGGCTTCGACATTGTTGTCCTTGGCGGCGGCCCTGCAGGAATTGCGGCGGCGACGACAGCGGCCGAGAGCGGGCACTCTGTCTTGCTGATTGAGCGTTTGGGCTTTTGCGGTGGGGCAGCCGTGTCTGGCATGTCGGGGACAATTTGCGGCCTCTATATGACGGTCGCGGACCCAAGTGTAGCGCAGCCGCAGCAAATCATCTTTGGCTTTGCAGAACGGATGCGACAGGCGCTTGAGGCAGAGGGCGGGCTTACCGCGCCACAAATTTATGGGAAAACCTGGGTAACGACCCATGACTGCGCGAAATACAAAAAGGTGGCGACGGATCTGTTGCGTGGTGCGGGTGTTCAGATCCTTTATCACACCGAAATGGTTGACGTGATCACCGAAGGTGACGCGCTGGTAGGCCTTGTACTGCATACGCGATCGGGTTTCGCTCGCGTCTTAGGCAAGCGTGTGATTGATGCCAGCGGCGATGCAGATGCGGTGTTCCGGATGGGGTTGGCCACGACCAAAGGCAATAACGGCATCATTCAGAACCCGTCTATGATGTTCAAGATCGGGAATGTCGACCTGCCGCGCTACCTTGAATATTGGGGGGACAACACCATTTGTCCGCCGAAAGTTGTAGAAAAGCTGGAACAGCGCGATGAGCTCTTGCGCAAGAAGGTTTGGTTGTTCCCAACCGTGAACCCCGGTGAAATTCTGGTCAATGGCACCAAAATCACCGGCTTTGACGGGCGCGATCTGGACGTGACCGATCCGGTTGACCACTCCGAGGCGGAGCAATTCTCGATCTATCAAGCGCGCGCCTTTTTTGACTTTCTAAAAGAAGAAATTCCGGGGTGCGAGAACGCTTACTTCATCGATTATGCCCAAGAGGTCGGTGTGCGGCAAACGCGTTCGATTGACGGCGTTAAGCGGCTGATGAATGACGATGTGGTCAAGGCGCGCAAGACCAATGATTCAATCGCGAAATCAAGCTGGCCCATAGAATTGCATTATGGGGCCAAGCCAAAAACAGAATGGCTCGTCGATGATTACTATGACGTGCCCTTTGCGACGCTGGTTCCGAAACAAGGGCGAAACGTCATTGTCGCTGGGCGCTGTCTGAGCGCCGAGCATGAAGCATTGGCGAGCTGTCGAGTGACAGCGCAGTGCTTTGAATACGGTCGGGCCGCCGCGATTGCCGCAGATTTGTCAATCCGGGAGGGGATTGATTTTCAGGACATCGACGGTGTCCAAATCTTGGAATTGATGAAAACAACAGAATAAATAGACGGTTTGAGGAGGAAACCCAAATGAAGACAGCAAAGACGGTCCAAGAGGGCCACAATCGGCAAGATGCCATAGGCATTGAGACGGATCACAAGATGCAGATCATCAGCGTGCTGATTATTCTGGCCACGGCGCTACCGCTGATCTTGTTCCCCGAGCAAGGCAAAATCCATCTCGACAGCCTTTTCAAATGGATGACCAGCAGCTTTGACTTCGCCTTTCTGGCCATAGGCTTTGCGGCTTTGGTCTTTGTGATTTGGCTGGCCGCTTCTCGGTTTGGAAATGTAAAGCTGGGAGACGCGGGCGTCGCGCCAGAATTTTCCTGGACCGCTTGGGGCGCCATGGTGTTTCTTGCCGGTATCGCGTCAGGCCTCATGCTTTGGGCCGGAACCGAGTGGGCGTATCATTATGCTTGGACACCTTTAGGTATAGAGCCGCGCACGCCGCAGATGTTTACCGTGGGGCAGGCATATGGCATCTTCCATTGGGGTCCGACAGCTTGGGCGCTCTACTGCGTTCCGTCGGTTGCAATGTCCTACATCTATTACGTGCGCAAAAAGCATGTCTATAAAGTTAGCGAAAGCTGCCGTGGCGCGCTCGGCGATCTGGTGGACGGTCCCGTAGGCCAGGTTATCAATTACATGTTCGTCTTTGGCATCTTGGGTGCGGCGGCCACATCGTTGGGCCTTGGCACGCCGATGATTGGCGGGGCGCTGGCCAGTGTGTTTGGCATTGAACCAAATGTGTATCTGGATGTGGCCATCATTCTCAGCTGCACCGTTATCTTCTCAATCTCTAGCGGCTTGGGGATGGAGCAGGGGATCAAGCGCCTTTCCTACTTTGGCTCAATTCTGACTTTGGCGATCATTATTTATGTGTTCGTGGCCGGTCCAACACACTTCATCACCGCGCTTGGGATGGATGCAATTGGCTACACCTTGCAAAACTATATCACCATGAGCCTTTGGACAGATTCGGTTGCAAAGACCGGATTTCCGCAGGCTTGGACCGTGTTTTATTGGGCTTGGTGGGTTGCCTACGCGCCGTTTATGGGCCTGTTCGTCACCCGTATTTCGATGGGTCGGACGGTGCGTGAACTGATCACAGGCATGCTTGTTTTCGGTACCGCTGGTTGCACCCTGTTTTATGTGGTTTTGGGCGGCTATAGCATCGATCAGCAGATCAATGGCCTGACGCCAATGGTGGATTTGGTCAACAACGATGGCGTGGCCCCCGCGATTATCGAAATGTTCAAATCCTTGCCAATGAGCGGTCTTGTCCTTGTCATGGTGGCTATTTCGGGCATCGTTATGTTGGCCACGACGTTTGACTCTGCCGCTTATGTCATGGCCTGCGCGTCGACTAAAGAACTGGATGAAGGCATGGAGCCTGCCCGAAGCAACCGGCTCTTCTGGTGTGGGGCAATCGCTATTCTGCCCATTGCGCTGTTGTTTCTTGGTGGGTTGAAAACCATGCAAACGGCCGTTGTGCTTGTGGGCCTGCCGATCATGGTGATCCTTGTGTTCATGATGGTCACCACTGTCCGGTTTATGAAGCAAGACGAAGCCTAAATCTGTGAAACGGGGTGGCTGCGGATCTTTGGCGCAGCCACCCCAACACCCCAATGGAATACAGCGATTTGGAGGAATTATGTCTGCAGCAATTGTTGAAAAAATCGAACTTTTGGCCGTAGGTCCAGATGGTAAAAAGGTCTCGTGGTCTTCCCATTTGGGCGAGATGTATGAAGCCATGATCCTTGTCAAAATGCAGCTTTCCAATGGCGTAGAGGCGATTGCAGGCTCTACGGCCTACACGGAACATGAATTTGACATGACCTTGTTTTCGTCCGCGTCTTTGATGGCGCCATTTGTGCTGGGCCGAAACATTCACGACATCCCTCAGATCTACGCTTTGATGCGCAGCCGCTACGTCCCGCTGGGTCATCTGGCCACGTCGCTGTTTGACATCGCCTTGCATGATGGCAAAGCCAAGACGCTGGGGTTGCCGATCTACCAGATGCTGGGTGCGGCGCGCGACAAAATCCTAGCCTATGCCTCTAGCCCGCTTTTGCCGGATGATGATGCCTATATTGCTTATTGTCACCATATGCTGGGCAACGGCTATCGCGCCATCAAGATCCATCCATATTGCCGCTTTGAGGACGATTTGCGTCTCGTGCATCGCTTGAACCAAGAGTTCGCCGGCAAAGGCATCGGATGGATGCTTGATGCGGATGCAAATTACTCCCTGAGTGAAGCGTTGCGCATGGGCCGCGTGCTTGATGCTGCCGGATGGGAGGTCCTAGAGGCGCCGATCCCGGATAGCGATTTTTCGGGATATAAGGCGCTGGCAGATGCCCTCGATACGGATGTTATTTGTGGCGGCAATTCAGTGCCCGACCTACGTCTGATCCAGCTTGCGTTGCAAATGCGGTCATGGGATCGCAGTCGTTTTGACGTCACCGGTATCGGTGGGTTCACGGGCGCCAACGAAGGCATGGCGATGACGCGCGCCCACGGTATGAAGTGCGAAGTCCAAAGCTGGGGTTATACGCTGACCCAAGCGGCAAACCTCCATCTGATGTTGGCCCATACGAATTGTGACTACTTTGAACAGGCCGCACCCTTTGAGAAGTATGAGTTTGGCGCGAAACAGGTGATCCGTCCGGACGATGAAGGTTTCGTCCGACCCAGCAGCTTGCCGGGGCTTGGAGTAGAGATGGACTGGGACGCGATCACGCCATATGTCTACGCGCGCCGGACCTTCGAAACAAAATGACCGTAATAATCAAAAAGATCGAAGTGCTTTGTTTGGTTGATCCAACGGCTGGGGAACACCGGTTCGAAGGCAGCTATCAAAATGTTGTCGTCGTGGTTCATAGCGATAACGGCGAAATTGGAATTGGAGAAAGCGATGCGCCGCCCAGCGTGATTAAGTCGATTATCGAGATGCCAGATTACAATTCGCTTGCGGGGGGATTGGCGAACATCCTAACGGGGCAGCAGCTGGACGACCCGACCCGCCTGGCCCAGGAAATGTATGACCGCACTCAATGGTTCGGTCGCAACGGTGTGGCCATTCACGCGATTAGCGCGCTTGATATTGCGATTTGGGACCTCTTCGCGCGGTCCCAGGGAAAACCGCTTCACAGCGTTTTAGGCGTAAAACACCATGATCGCTTACCGGTCTATGCCACGATCTACCCGCTTGAAGACACCGCTGATAAGATCACGGCACAGGTTGCGCCTTTGTTAGAGGCCGGTTTTCGACATCTGAAGGTTTGTGTCGAACCCTGGTGGTGTGACCACGACCTTGTCCAACAAAACCTAACGCATTTGCGCGCCATTGTCGGGCCTGATCGGGGTTTGATGCTAGATGTGGCGCAGGAATTCCAACGGTTGGCGCAGATGGAGCCGTTTCTTGGGTTGCTGCAGGACCTTGGGTTCAACTGGATTGAGGCCCCGTTCCCACTTGATAATCTAGCGGATCATATCAAACTCAAAGCGGCCACCAGCATTCCTTTGGGTGTTGGGGATCTGGGAATGACGACCTGTAAGGAATTTGTCCCCTACCTTACCGCAAATGCCTTTGACATAGCCCAGCCCGACCTAACCATGTTCGGCGGGCTGAGCGAAGCCCGCAAGCTAGCGTCTATGCTGGCACCAACCGGACGCCGGATTATTCCGCATGGTTACAACACCGACATTACGATCGCGGCAAATATTCATTTTCTAGCAACATTGCCCGATGTTGGCTTAATCGAGTATTCGACGAGCCAATCGCGACTGCGTCGAGAGCTTGTGCATGGATTGGCGGGCATCGATGCCGACGGGATGATTGCGGTTCCTGACACTTTTGGACTTGGCTTGACTTTGAACCAAAAATTGATCGCAGAAACCTGCGCGAAGGCGTGATGCAGGGCGGTTAGATCGAGCATGCCTTTGGGTCAGGATTTCGGTAACGGGGTCGTTCCTGTCAAGCGGTATTGCGCATGCGGAAAGTGCCGCCTGTCTGCGGTCTTGTCCTTTGAACGATTGATCCGCTCTCCTGATCGGTAGCCTTCTCCTGAGATCGACCCGAGTGCATGCTTCGGTCCGTGGTCAGCGCGATGGCCCCCAACATGATGCTGGTTCAATGCAATTCCGATGTGCCCATCTCATTGGCGTGCTCGATATGATCGGCATCAATCCTGAGCACGGCATCACAGGAACCGCGTCCCGTGGGGACCTCGAAGACCCGCGATCAGGCGGGCAACAGTTTGTAACCTGTATCTTCAGCCGGCATGACCGCATCGCCGCGGATGGTATCGATCCGGTCGAGGTTAGTGGAATAGGTGATCTCGGCCGAGACGACGTTGCCCAGGCTGCTGCCGTTGCGTTTAGCGTGCCGTTGAAATTGCCAAAGCGTTGAAAGCCCAGCGCGGTCGGCGTGCCAGCGGCAGTTGCGGCGGCGATGGCCTCACCCTGGGCGATCAGCTTTGCCGAGCCGTCAAAAGGCCGGAGCGTTGCATCTGCCAGGACAGTTGATCCAGCAAGCAGCCCGAATATATCGCAAAGCGCGGCACCTCGGGCATGGCGGTCTCAATCGACATGCTGGGCAGCGTCCAGTTGCCCGACTGAAACGTGTGGGTTTTGGGCGTGGTGCCGGTGGTGGTGGGTTGGACGAACGCCGCCTTCAGCCAGAACCCGAAGGCCTCGACATCGATCGGCACCACGACGTCACCGTCGGCCGTGACCGCATCCTTGATCGGTGCCAGAGGATCGCGGTCATAGCCCAAGAGTTCCGATTCCAGCAGTGGCTGCTCCGAGCCCAGTGTCGTCCGGGCGAATGGCATCAATCGGAACCCGCTGACGGGTGGGGTGCTGTAAACCGTCTCAAAGCCAAGCGCCATCTGCGCCCGGGCGCCTTGCGCTCGTGCCATGTCTTTCTCCTTATTGTTGGGCGTCAAACGACGGGCGCGCCCGTCGTTTGACAGGAGATGCGCGAATGCTAGTTCTAACTCTTCGGCAAGGTTTTCAAGGGCGTCGATTGAAAGGAACGGCTATTGAGTTGGCCTCAGCCATTAGCCACCGGATCAACGCGCTGGAAACGGCTCTGGGCAAACGCCTGTTCGAGCGGCGCGTCCGTGAGATCCAGCTCACGCAGGATGGGATTGAACTGGCGCGCGGCGTCGCCCGTATCTGGGAGGATCTGCAACAAGTAGCGGCGCAGGTCACGCGGCAGGACGTTTTGCGCGTCTCGATCGGGCCTTATCTGTCACGGCAATGGTTGCTCCCCCAGAAAAGCGCGTTCGAGGCGGAAAATCCGGGGTTGCGGGTTGACTTGATCCACCGAATTGGCGAGCCCAGAGCCAAGACTGGCAGATGTGTCGATCGTCAGGTCGAAACTCACGGATTTCGAGACGAAGGATGTGAAACTTTTCGACAGCAAATCCATCCCGGTCGCTGCACCCAGTCTGCACTTGAAAGGCGATTTCTGCACAGGGACCGTCCCACCAATTCACTACCGCGACCGCTCCGCATGGCGGCATTGGTTGAAGGCAGCGGGCGCGCCAATCGGCTTTGCTGACAGAGGCGATGTAATCGACAAACCGAACCTTGTGCTTGAAGCCGCCTATGGCAGGGGGAATTGCCATCGGCTTTCTGCCCTTTGTGCAGAATTATGTCGACGCGGGCAGACTTGTGTCCGTCAGTTCGACATTCGCCAATTCCGATCGTGGCTATCGGTTGATCATCAACCCACCTCGCCACCCTCAAGCGGGCCTGTTCGTCCGCTGGATCGCAACCCAGGCCCTGAGCGCGAAGGATTTCATACCCTCAGAACAGCGCTAAACTGGGAATTGCACGATCGCCAATCCTGCTCGGTTAGCCGAATAAGGTGGAACGCGTGAAATGAAGGTGGGCGCAGTTTTTTGCTGTCCGTAACAGAGGGTGCGTCGCAAAGCCTCCACTTGAGCACTTGTAGCGAATGGCCGCCCCGCAATGTGGACCCTGGTTAGTCCGGCAGCGAGCGTCCAGTTATCCGTCACTACTCGGTCAAATACCATCATCAAACGGCTCGAATGCGGCGGGGCTGGCCCGATGCCAACGGGGCAGATAGCCAAACCCGTCTTCTTCGTTGCGCAGCAAGAAGCCTTCTGGCAGGTACGGGTACACTTCCTCGCCGGTCACCATAACGCGGTCATTCACCCGCATCATCAAGTGGCGCGGCATGAAGTTGCTGGGGTGGGTTAGGCCTGCGGCACCTGTCATATCGCTCAGCGCCTTTAAAGTGTTGCGATGAAAGTTAGCCACGCGCTGCGACTTGTCAGTGACAACAAGCGCGCGCTGGCGGAATTTATCTTGGGTGGCCACGCCGGTTGGACAATGGTTGGTATGGCAGGCCTGCGCCTGAATGCAGCCGATGGAAAACATGAAGCCACGGGCCGAGTTTGCCCAATCGGCACCAAGTGCCAGCGCGCGCGCAATATCAAAAGCATGGATAAGCTTGCCCGACGCGCCGATACGGATTTTGTCACGCAGCCCCGCCCCGCGCAGGGTGTTATGGGCGAAGGTTAGGCCCTCGACCAGTGGCATGCCCATATGGTTGGCAAATTCCAGCGGCGCCGCACCTGTGCCGCCTTCTTTGCCATCAATCACGATAAAGTCGGGCGTGATGCCAGTTTCCAGCATCGCTTTGACAATGCACATGAATTCGCGCCTGTGACCGATGCACATTTTAAAACCAACCGGTTTGCCGCCGCTAAGATCCCGCAACCGTGCGATGAATTCCATCATTTCAATCGGTGTTGAAAAGGCGCTGTGCGCAGCTGGGGAAATGCAATCCACGCCCATTGGCACGCCACGTGCTTCGGCGATTTCGGGCGTGATTTTGGAGGCGGGTAGAACGCCGCCTTGGCCTGGTTTTGCGCCTTGGCTCAATTTGATCTCGACCATTTTGACCTGATCACTGGCCGCGAGCATTTTGAATTTTTCGGGGTCAAATTGCCCATCGGCCGTACGGCACCCAAAATAGCCGGAGCCCACCTCAAATATCAAATCCCCACCGCCCTCGCGGTGATAACGGCTGATGCCACCTTCGCCAGTGTCATGGGCAAATCCACCCGCTTTTGCGCCTTTGTTCAGCGCAAGAATGGCGTTGGCCGACAGAGCGCCAAAGCTCATTGCCGATATGTTGTAGATGGAGGCGTTGTAAGGTTGGGAGCAATCTGGTCCGCCGATGGTGATGCGGAAGTTGGGGTCTGTAATCTTTTTGGGGCGAACCGAATGGGTCAACCACTGATAGCCGCTATCGTAGACTCGCTTTTTGGTGCCAAAAGCCCGCTTGTCTTCGACATTCTTGGCGCGTTGGTACACGATTGCCCGCGCTTCACGCGAAAAAGGCACCTCGTCTTCGTCAGACTCGATCAGATACTGGCGGATCTCGGGGCGGATGGTTTCAAACAAATAGCGGATATGCCCCAAAATCGGATAATTGCGCAAAACGGCATGACGTTCTTGTGAGAGGTCGCGGATGCCAACAACGGTCAGAAGGCCAAAGCCGAGCGCGGGCCAAACATAAATGCCCGACCAAAACAGGCCAACGAGTGAGGTAAGCATCAAAGCAATGCAAAGGCCAAATGTAGACATTCTAATAAGTGGTGAGATCATGTGTGTTGTTCCTGTTGAGGCGAAGTCCAAGCGCTTTGGCCTGCGTTATCAATTCTGAGGCCTGCTATACCCTGCCCGCTCTCCACAGAACGAGTTATTGTCAAATCTGGTGTTTGAGGCTTGTCGGTCATGCGGCGATCTGGTCTGGGGTTGTGGCTTCAATTCCG
>NZ_JBGQOQ010000060.1:0-10633 GCF_052119765.1 Pseudorhodobacter sp. W20_MBD10_FR17
CTCTGCGGCAAATATTGGGCCAAATCTGTTCCACCAAAACCGAACCGTTTCGTGGCTGATGTCGATGCCTCGCTCGTGCAAAAGATCTTCCACATTCCGAAGCGAAAGTGGAAACCGAACATACATCATGACGGCCAAGCGGATGATCTCTGGGCTCGTCTTGAAGTAGCGAAAGGGGCTGCGTGTTGTCATACCGCGACGCTAACTGCTCGCCCTGCCCGCCTCAATAAGTTTTCCTCTGACAGTGCCGTTCAAAGGATTGTTCCCAAACCCTATCCGTGCCTTGCCGCTTGGCGAGCATGCTAGGGCGATTAGTGGCCGCTATTTCCTTGCTTGATGCCTTGCCCCCTCTTGAAACGGCCGATGCAAACCGGCCGCCTCAACAAGTTTTTCTTATACGGTACCGCCCAGCGAACCTTCTAGAGTTGCAAGCTCTTGACCGCCGGCCATTAGGTCTTGTAGCTCTTCTGGTGTTACCTCGCCGCGTACGGCTGTTCCGTAGGTTTTACCCCGGTTCAGCACGGTAAAGCGGTCACCGACCGCCATCGCATGGCGCACGTTATGGGTGATGAACACGACTGAAATTCCCTGTTTGCGTACTTTATCGACGGTCGCAAGCACGTTTGCTGTTTGGCGCACGCCAAGCGCCGAAGTCGGTTCATCCAAGATCAGAACTTTGGCACCGAAATGCACAGCGCGGGCGATGGCCACGGTTTGACGTTCGCCGCCCGATAGTGTGCCAACGGCCTGATCGGGGCCGCGCAGGTTGATGCCCATTTCCCGCATTTCCCGCATGGTCGTTTCATTGGCCAGCTCGTGATCAAAGAACGGAATACCCGCAATCCGTTTGATCGGCTCATTGCCCATAAAGAAGTTGCGGCTGACCGACATTAGCGGAATCATCGCAAGGTCTTGATAAACCGTTGCAATCCCCGCTCTGATACTGTCGCGTGGGTCGTCGAACTGCATCGGTTTGCCCTCGAACAAAATCTCGCCTTTGGTGGGTTTATGCACGCCCGACATGGTTTTGATAAAGGTCGATTTACCTGCGCCGTTATCGCCCAACAGGCAATGGCACTCACCAGGATAAAACTCGACCGTGACACCGTTCAGCGCAATGACCGAGCCAAAGTGCTTTTCGATGTCCTTCATTTGGATGATCGGTTGCATCAACGCTCTCCTGTGATCAGACGACGAATATAAGTGTTTAGGATCACCGCCAGCAGCAAGATTACCCCAAGAAACACGCGGAACAGCGAACTTTCAACGTTGGCAAAGAACAACCCCTGTTGGACCACGCCAAAAATCAGCGCGCCCAAAGCGGCCCCTATAACCGACCCGTAACCGCCCGTAAGCAAGGCACCACCGATGACCACCGCAATGATCGCCTCAAACTCCTTTAGCAAGCCACGGTCAGCGCCAGCCGAGCCGAACTCCATCACCTGACACACGGCGAAAACCGTGGCGCAGAATGCAGTAAACATGAACATTTTGATTTTGACGGCGCCTACAGGAACACCAACATAACGCGCGGCCTGTGCATCCCCGCCCGAGGCAAAAATCCAGTTCCCAAAGCGGGTGCGGGTCAACAGGATATGGCCAAAGATCACCAAACCAAGTGCCCAAACCAGCAGCATCGGAATACCATCAACCACCGGCTTGCCCGCAAGGTTGCCGCGGTCAAACACCGTAATATAGCCGTTATCGCCCATCCACTGGAAAAAACCGCCCAAAATTTTGCCGCCAAACAGCGGGGCCAGCCAATCGCCCTCCGCCACCTCGCGGATACCGCCAATGATCGTCTTACGCTCTAGCGTTTGAGGGATGAAAATGGTGAAGCCGCGCAGGATGAACAGCGTGGCCAAGGTGACGATGAAACTGGGCAGGCCCGTGCGCACCACGATATAGCCGTTCAACGCGCCAAAGGCGATGCAGATCGCAAATGTGATCAAGATCGCGGCCCACATCGGCCAGCCCAGTGTCACCGAAAACACCGCAATCATCATGCCGGCAAAACCAATCATTGATCCGACCGACAGATCAAATTCGCCAGCGATCATCAACAGGCAGGCACCCACCGCGATGATCATAAACTGTGCCGACACGACAGACCAGTTCATCGCGCCTTGGGCGCTGAACATCCCGCTGTCAAAGGCAAAGAGGAGAAAGAATGTGAACACAGCGATGGTGCCCACGATTCCGCCAAGCTCGGGTCGGATAAGCGCTTGGCGCAGGGGCGAGATCTGCTTGATGCGTTCGTCGTCGGCAGTCGTGTCTGACATGAGAAGGATCCTGAGGTGAAATATGACGAAAAGGGCAGCCGAGAATGAGGTGAGGGGCGCCCGATTTCAACGCGCATGGGCTTAGCCCGCCCAAAAAGGGACAGCCGAAACGCGTAGCGCAACTAAACCTGTGTATGGGGCAAACCTGTGGGGGGCGGCTTGCAGTCACGCCAAAATGGAGCGACTGCAAACCATGTTAGACCGCGTTACCGGAATTTACCCGCAAACTCTTCAACCTTGGCAAGCCCGTCCTTGGTGACAAAGCCGGGGCCAGAGTTGATGTTATTGCCGGGCAGAACGCCATAGCGATCATAGTTGGTCAAAACCACAACCGGCAGATAGGCCTGCAAGAATGGCTGCTGGTCGATACCCCACTTGATGATGCCCGACTTCAGGCCTTTGACGATCTCTTCGCCGAGGTCGAACGTGCCGAAATAGATCGACCCTGCAAGGCCGTTTTCTTGCAGCGCAAGAATGGTTGGATCAGCCGAGGTTGGGCCAAGCGTCAGAACGGCTTCGGTTGTGGGATTGGCCGACAGATAGGCCAAAACGCGGTTCTTGATTTCAGACGGGTCTTGGCCGGAATCGATCATCTGGTTGCCCAATTCGATACCCAAACCATCGGCAAAACCTTGGCAACGCTCGGTTGACGAGGGCGAGCTGATGTAGTGGTTTACGCATAGGAATGAGTGAATGCCGTCGCGCTTGGCGCGCTGACCGGCAGCAAGACCTGCATCATATTCCGGCTGGCCAACATACATCAAAGCGCCCACTTCGGCAGCTTGTGCAGGGGAACCAGAGTTCATGATGATAACATCAATGCCTTGTGCAACAGCGGCTTTGATCGGGCCAGACAGCACGTCAAAATCTGCCAGTGTCGTGATGATACCATCGGGCTGCGATGCCGTTGTTTGTTCGATAATCCGAGCCATATCGGCCAGATCGCCTGTTGGTGGGTTGCGATATTCGACCTCAACGCCCATCTGCTCGCCAGCGAGCGCGATGCCGTTTTTAACGGTGTTCCACCAGCTGTCAGAATCAGGGGCGTGGCTGACCAAAACATAGTGCAACTTTGCATCACTGCTTTGCGCGTTGCCCATGACTGGCGCGGCAAGCACTGCAGCCGTCAACATCAAGGTTTTCAACGTAGATTTCATTATTGGCTCCTCCCAAGAATTTTAGATTTATAGAAGACTAGAGCAGACCTCCCTACTCTTACGCTAAGGAAAGCATAATTTTATTCGTTTTGCAACCGGTTGCAAAACGAATAAAATGTTGATCTGCACCAGACGTCATTGGAACGCCCTGTTGATTTCCGTGTCGGATTGACCCATTTTTTCATTTGGCGCTGAGCCCTCTGCAACATGATAATCTCATGAAAAGGCGACGGAATTCTTGATGCCAGTGGGTCAAGGCGTTTCGGAAAACTGGATCAATTCCTTGCAGAATTCAACACATGCAAGGCCAACCGTACCGATTGTCAGCAAAACCCCACCCGGAACGCCCAGCAGTTTGGGTAAGCTGAAAAAGCTATAAGTGGCCTGCATGGTCAATAGGTCGCTGAGCTAAGATGAGTGATCGACAAAACGAGATCTACCCGTCTTAATGATCTTCTATGGAGGTCAAGATGACATCAAAGGCATCGCATGCTGACATTGTAATGGAAGTAACACAGTCGACTTCGGCTGCAGCAAAGTCGCGGGTGGCGGCGAGCTGGCATCGCTCTGCACTCAAACACATGCTAAATCCAGACGAACGCCGCGCACCTGACCGCATAGAGCAAAAAAGCCTTCAATCCAGAGTCGAGGCGCTAGAAAAGTTCATGATCGTCGCAAGCCCACGCTTGGATGCATTATTCTCATTGGTCGGGCAATCAGGCTGCGCAGTTTTCTTAACAGATACTGACGGCATAATTTTGGACCAAAGACTATCTGATGCTGACGCTTTAGCATTTGAAAGTTGGGGCCTCGCGACGGGCGCCGACTGGAGCGAGGAGAAGGAAGGCACGAACGGAATTGGCACCTGCCTGACAGAACAACGTCATGTAATAATTCATCAAAACGAGCATTTCTATACACGCAACACAGGCATGAGTTGCATCGACGCACCGATTTATGGCAGCAACGGGCAACTTGTGGCGGCGCTTGATTTGTCATCCGCACGCGCAGACCAAACAGAGGCCTTCAACCGTCTGATCGCAGCCCAAGTTGCGCAAACCGCACGCGCTATTGAAGTTGCCAATTTCAGGGCCGCCTACGCATCCGCAAGGATAATTGTTGCCGACAGTGACGACGATGCCGCCACGCTGCTTGCTATTAACGAAAATGATTTAGTCATAGGGGCCACCCGCAAGGCACGTCGCGTCTTCGGACTACCACGGTCCGGTGATTTGATAGCCCGCCCCGCGGCCGACATACTTGGTCGCGAAGATGGACCAACAGGCTTTGAGAAAGCGGAAAAGGCCGCAGTGATTCGTGCGCTGGCGCGGGCTGGAAACAACGTTTCACAGGCTGCGCGTCAGCTTGGGATTGGTCGTGCGACGCTCTATCGGCGCATGAAGCGGCTTGGACTTGACGATAGTTAGGGGAAACTGTCTCAGGGCTGAGACAGTTTCAATCCGCTGACACCTTGCCTCCACAAGACATCGCACCCTGCGTTCGTCATATTCTTTGCAATCCGGGAGGAGAAGCCGGATTGCAAAAGGAGGATTTCAAATGAATGATATGACCAACACAGAGGCAGGCACATACACCTCGCCCTTCAAGCTACGCTATGACAACTTTATCGGCGGTGCATTTGTGCCACCAGTCAACGGCAAATACTTTGAAAACGTAACCCCGATCACAGGCGGCATGATCAACGAATGTGCGCGGTCGGATGCCGCCGATATTGAACTGGCACTTGATGCGGCCCACGCTGCCAAAGTGGCTTGGGGCAAAACCTCTGCGACCGAACGCGCGAATATCTTGCTCAAAATTGCCGACCGGATTGACGCGAACCTAGAGCTCTTGGCGACTGCAGAGACATGGGACAATGGCAAACCAATCCGCGAAACGATGAACGCAGACGTGCCACTTTGCGCCGACCACTTCCGCTATTTTGCGGGTGTCCTGCGGGCGCAAGAAGGCAACATGAGCGAGATCGACAATGACACCATCGCGTATCACTACCACGAACCTTTGGGCGTTGTAGGCCAGATCATTCCTTGGAACTTTTCGCTGCTGATGGCGGCATGGAAACTGGCCCCGGCTTTGGCTGCGGGCAACTGCGTCGTGATGAAACCCGCCGAGCAAACGCCCGCCGCGATCATGGTTTTCGCAGAGTTGATTAACGACTTGCTGCCAGCAGGCACGTTGAACATCGTCAACGGCTTTGGTGGAGAAGTTGGCGCAGCCCTTGCAAGCTCCTCGCGCATCGCAAAAATCGCCTTTACCGGGTCCACCGCCACGGGCCGCAAGATCATGGAAGCGGCGACCAAAAACCTTATCCCTGTCACGCTTGAACTGGGTGGCAAGTCGCCAAACATCTTCTTTTCCGACGTGATGGCAAAGGATGACGCTTTCTTGGACAAAGCCGTCGAAGGCTTCGTTTTGTTTGCCTTTAACCAAGGCGAAGTGTGCACCTGCCCGTCCCGTGCGCTGATCCAAGAGGACATCTACGAAGAGTTCATCGCGCGTTGTATCAAACGTGTGGCCGCGATCAAGCACGGCGACCCGCGCGACCCACAGACCATGGTCGGTGCGCAAGTCAGCAAGGCACAGCACGACAAAATCATGGGCTATTTCACGATCGGTCGCGAAGAAGGCGCAGAGGTGCTGGCTGGTGGCGGTGCCGCACGATTCAACGGCGAATTGGCGGGCGGAAACTACATCCAGCCGACGATCCTCAAGGGCCATAACAAGATGCGGGTTTTCCAAGAGGAAATCTTTGGGCCAGTCGTTTCGGTCACGACATTCAAGGATGAAGCCGAAGCTTTGGAAATCGCGAACGACACGATGTATGGCCTTGGTGCTGGCGTTTGGTCGCGTGACATGAACACCTGCTACCGCTTTGGCCGCGCCATCGAGGCGGGCCGCGTATGGGTGAACAACTATCACGCCTATCCAGCCCACGCAGCCTTTGGCGGCTATAAGCAGTCGGGAATTGGTCGTGAAAACCACAAGATGATGCTGGACCACTACCAGCAAACCAAGAACTTGTTGGTTAGCTATAGCCCAAATAAATTGGGCTTCTTCTAAATACCTCGAAAAGCGGCCTTTGCGAATGCATGTAAAGGCCGCATCGCTTTCTTTGTCAGATCAAGCTGTGTCGCTTTTCCAAGAACCCTGATTGAAAACCTAGATTGGTTGGGACCTTTCTGTGCATGAGGCGGGCCATGCCATCGCGGCCCACGCTTTGGGTCTGGGGGCGGTGCAGGAGATGTCGATCGCGAACGGCGGCGGCCATATTCTGATGACCACCGTGGCGTCTGACGCCGGCATCGCGGCCTATAAGTTTGACGGGGGCAGTATGGCCCCCCTTGTCTACGCAAGCGAACTTGAAACTTTGACGGTGAGCCGGACTGGCGAATTGAAGCGAATGCTCGAAGAAATGCGTGAGAGATATGGGGATTAAACGCGTTTTGCGTGAACGGTTTTGCCGTCAACTTCAACTTCAAATTCGATTCCGTCAGCGCGAATCCTATAGAAATGAACCGCCATGCTTAGGTATTCTGTTCTAGGTCCATCCTGAATTGATTGGCCATCAGAATAATCTTCTTCTTTGACCCTGCGGTCTCTCCAAAAATACTGAAGGCACTCGATTTTCTTGGGAACGCCCCACATGTCGTCAAAAACGGCTTCCACGGCCAATGCTGCCGCGGCATTTCTTCCCAAGACCACGTCAGGTCTGGAAAAATACTTCTTGATTGAGTTCGCGGCATTCCTCCATGCTTCCAAATTCTCAGATACGGGTTTCGCAAGAAAGAACGTCGCCACTAGTGCAGGCCAGTATTCAGTTGCGATTTGGACGATTGTTGCAAATGCAGGGAGTGAATAACCGGGGGCAACATCCACCTCCTCAAATTTTTGAGAAAACTCCTTTTCTAGCTGTGCCTTATACCACTCATATTGCTGTTCTTCATCAAGGTCGCTTGGTTTCCCGTAGCTATCATCGACAATGCAAACGAGAATTTCCTCTGGGCCTTCGTGGGTTTGGCCGCCATGTTTTTGCATAATTGCCTTTCCAGCCACGCGGACTTAAGAGCGGTCGGGGCCTTCTCCGGCCTGTCTTTGCACATAAGATCGCTTTCCCGGCGCTCCATGTCCAGTCCCACAAAGCTGCCGCGCCACATAGCTATGCGCTGCATTGCTGTCCCAGTGTTCGATACTGGCGGGACTGTGCCCGGCTCGATCGCGATTTCGAGGCCTGCAAGCCGGTTTGATATACCAAAACTTGATGAATTGCGCGGGATACTACAAAGCTATGCAGATGGATTATCTCGAGAGTTGGGCTGGAACCCAACCGGCAACCAAAATTGAGCACGGCATAAAGATTCCGACGTCATGGAATATTGCCTATTAACTGCTGAATTGGCATGCCCCCACTGAAGTTCTCTAATCGCATTAGTCAAGTTCCTTGATTGATGCCTTAGCGCGCGCCGGGTTCATGGTTCTCTCCGCGGTCGATCTCGACGGATCGCCGCATGTTGGCGTCGGATGGTCGGATCGGCCTAAGTGGTCCTCGCACTTGCTTCGGTGTGCAGTGCATCCAGAGGGACGGCCTGATCCGCGCCATACGTCCCGGCGGGGACGCGTCCGCTGGCTTAGTCGCGCAACTTATCCCTACTTATCTCGTCAGTCATCTCGTCGCCATTTGCCGTCTCTTTGATCGCAAACATTGCTCGAAAGAGACCTGAGCTGAACCAATACAAAAGCAGTCTACGCGCAGTAATTTGGTTAATACACAGGCATGCGGCTCCTTTAGGTCACCGGACGGGAACAAGCGCTTTCACAACCTCTGCCATCGTCAATGTGCCAACGGTGGCGCCGTTTCGAGTAACGGTGAAGGAGACATTGGTATCACCTTGCGCCACCGTGATCAGCTCTTCCAGCGTCGCGTTGGCATCCACTTGGCAGGTCGGCCCTTCAATCCGCCGCCCCCCTGTCATCATTGTGCGCGCGCGCAGAACCCGGGCGCGGTTGATATCGGAAATGAAGTTGATGATATAGGGATCGCTGGGATGAAGCAGAATATGTTGTGGTTCGCCCTGCTGAACCACTTCGCCATCTTTCAGCATCACCAGATGATCGGCGAGTTTTAACGCCTCGTCGAGATCATGCGTGATGAACACGATCGTCTTGTGCAATTCGTGCTGCAGTTCCAACAATAGATCCTGCATATCGGTACGGATCAATGGGTCGAGCGCCGAAAACGCCTCATCCATCAGCATGATTTCCGAATTCGACGTTAGCGCGCGGGCGATACCGACACGTTGCTGCATGCCCCCCGACAACTGATGCGGATATTGCGCGCCCTGCCCCGCCAACCCGACACGGTCAAGCCAGCGCGTCGCCTCGGGTTCCCATTCCGACCGCGGCCGCCCCGCCACGATCAAAGGTGTCGCCGCGTTTTCTAAAACGGTGCGATGCGGCAACAGCGCGAATTTCTGAAACACCATCGACATGTTTTTGCGCCGCAAATCACGCAGTCGCTCGGCAGAGTAAGACATGATATTCTCGCCATTGACCATCACCTCGCCGGCGGTGGGGTCAATCAAGCGGTTAAGATGCCGGATCAGCGTCGATTTGCCGGACCCAGATAGCCCCATAATCACCGTGATTTCGCCCGGAGCCATATCTACATTGATATCGCGCAGTCCAAGAACGTGTTTATGCTTGGCCAACAACTCGGTCTTGCCCATCCCCGCTTTGACATGGGCCAGGGCTACCTCCTGCGCACTGCCGAAAATTTTATACAAGTTACGGATCGAGATCTTGGGATCTGCCATGATGCGCTCCATTCAATGCTTCTGTGCCGCGTTGACATGCGCCAACGCAGCCTTGGTGCAGCGATCCAGAATGACAGCCAACAGCACAATCCCAAGCCCTGATAGCAACCCAACGCCCAGTTCCAAATTGCGGATGCCGCGCAGCACAAGCACGCCAAGGCCCGGCGCCGAAACGAGACTTGCGATCACCACCATCGCCAGCGACATCATGATCGTCTGGTTCACCCCCGCCATGATATTGGGCAACGCCAGAGGGATTTGCACAGAAAACAGCTTTTGCCGCTTGGTCATGCCGAACGCATCGGCGGCCTCAATCACCTCTTCATCCACTAAGCGGATGCCAAGGTTGGTCAGGCGCACCACCGGTACTATGGCGTAAAGAATGATCGCAATCCCGTAAAGCTTTGGCTCGGTTACCGAGAACAGGAAAATCAGCGGGATCAGATAGACGAACGGTGGCAGCGTTTGCAGCATGTCGAGCACAGGGGTCATCGCATTTTGGCACCGATCGGACCGCGCCATCGCAATTCCGATCGGCACGCCAAACAGCACGCAGATCACCGTACACACCATAATAATGGCCAGTGTTTGCATCGTGTAACTGTAATAATCAATAAATGCGAGCGCCACAAATGCCCCCGCGACGAACCCGCCCAGCGACCAAGACCGGCTGACCTTTAGTGCGATAAGGGCCAGCAAAGGGATCATAATCCACCAAGGTGTATGCTCGAACAGCCAAAGCGCGCTTTCCAGCGCCCAGCTCAGCGGTTGCGTGATCGGATCTAGCACCATTGACAGAACGCCTTTGATTTCAAGAAATCCATGCTCGAGTCCTTGGCTGACGGCACGCGATTGCGGAAAGGCCGAGCAAGCGTCATTCAGAACATCCATCGACGGAAAAGGCGTATCCCAGATTGTCGTTTCTGGCGCGCCGCCATTGGCCTTCGCCATCAAATCCGCCATCGACGGTGGTGCCGCCACGCCCCCGCTTGCACTGCTATCGCACCAGCCGCGCAAACCAAGCGCATTGAATACCCATTCGAAATTTGCCATTGCGAGGCTCCCTATTATGATCTCGGCGCCTCTGATGGGCGCCTTGACGTGAGGGCGCGCGGAACACTGCGCGCAGTGGAAAGGCTGCTCCAGTGATCCGGAGCAGCCCGCTGAGGATTAGCTATTATTGCAAAACCGCCGAGAGTTTGTCGCGCGCGTCCTCACTCAACCAATCGTTCCACACGTCTTTATAGGTTGTCAGGAAATAGACCGCGCCTTCCTCTGCGGTAGCTTGTTAATTGTCACTGAGAACTGACCCGGCGGGGATGCGGACAAAAACTTGGACTGTTTTTACGTCATAAGTCCTAGG
>NZ_JBGQOQ010000061.1:0-10614 GCF_052119765.1 Pseudorhodobacter sp. W20_MBD10_FR17
AGCCCAATCGAATACCGTAAAAGCCTAGGACTTATGACGTAAAAACAGTCCAAGTTTTTGTCCGCATCCCCAATGGGGCAATCCGTCACGAAAATCAACAGCATCCGGGCCCAGAATGGCTGACAGCGCTTCCTGAAAATCCCCGGTCGAGATGCCTTTCAGATAAAGAACAGGCAGCAGCGCATCCAAGCTGATCGAGCGGCGCGCCCATTTCGGCAGTATATTTGAGGTAAAGCGGATCTTTTCTGCCTCACCAGAGGGGGTCTGCCGGTCGCGCACCTTGGGCCGTTGGACATCCAGAGCACCAATCCCCGTCTGGATCTGCCGTTCAGGGCCAAATCATTCGCCAGTGGGCTTGAACCAGTGGCGCCGCACAGTCTCATCGCACAATCCGCTGACGGCCATCCTCCAGTTGTTCATGTGCAAAACTGGCGACGAACGCATCAGCTTCCGCTTTCAACGCTTCTGCCAGCATCCGGCGTGCGCCTTCCCGTGCAAGCTCTGTCAAAGGGTCCGCTACCGATTCCGATTGGCGAAAGGGTAGGCCTCTCGGGCATGGAAACATACCCTGCCAGCTAACAGATCGTTGTATCGTCTTTCATGGCGTATCGCTCCTCGTGAGGTTCTGGCTGGCTTGATCACCTGCCACGATACGCCGCCTTTCAAATCACGCCATCACCCAAATTCCCGCATAGCTCCAGCCCATGGCGGACAACCGCCCGCCGTGGTTTACTTCAATGCAACCCAAACTGATCAGCAGGTGCAGGCAGTAGCTTAAATCGCCCGGAAATCTGTCCAAAGGATGGGGAGTAGCTCACTCACGTCGCTGGCAGAGTAGAGACAAAGCTCCGACCGCTGCGTTTCGGCGAGATCGGTCGTCGCTGGTGAAGGGCCGTGCCACCCCGCACCAAATGGCGCGAGACGGCTGTTGTGGGCTCAGTTGGGCATCTCATCATACTCGATGACGAAGCCTTTGTTATAGCCCGTCGGCATGCCGCGCTCGCCATATTGCGACACGGTGTCCCAATAGTCGCCCCAAGTGGGAACCGGCACGTTCAACTCGCCAAAACCCATGACATTCTGGCGCCCTGCGCCGTTGGGTTGGGTGTTGTCGCGCGGATCGCGGTCGGTGACACCATCGTTCAGGTTCTGCGCCCAGTTGGTATAGGTCCAGTCTTCGCCCGAAACCCATTGCCAACCGTCGACGCTGTCTTCGGCATCAGACACCCGGACGCCGCCCAGGAATGGCCCAATTTTAATGCGATAGTGGCTGTCCGGGGTATAGTCGTCGGGGAACTGCCAGTAATACTTTTCGTCATCCACAAGGCCGAACACAAATGCGTTTTCTTGCGGCGTGGTCAATGACGCCAGATAGCCACCTTCGCTTGCGGCCAAAATGGCAGCTTGAACCCAGCTCACGTTCATGCTTTCGACCAGAACGGCCTCATAGTAATGCATGCCGCCTTCGGGGCGCTCAAAGCTTTGGATCGGATCGCGAGTGTAGATGACGTCATCAGGTAGCGACGCGAAATCCTGAAAGATCGGATAGTTGACAGAAAACGTCGCCGGTCCGACCACCACGTCTTGCATCGTCATTTCGCCCTGCTTAGGAGGCGGGCCAGAGCCGCCTCCCGAACCCGGTTTTGCGCCGCCTTGAGGATACATGCCGGTTTCGGGCATCACGGAGAGATCATAAAAGCCCTCGGCGGGGGTGTAAACCTGTGCGGTGGCCACGGTGGTCGCGAGAGCAGATACAATCGTTGCAGCAACGGCGATCAGGATGTGTCTGGGTGTCATAACGTGTTCCTTTCAGGTCAACGTCGTTCTCAATGTGTTGCAGATCAGCGGCTTTCGGCCTTCAGGTCTTCAACGCGTGCTTCAAGACGGGTCACGATGGCCGCTTCTGCGTCGCTGGCGCCGTCGGCCAGCAGATCGACGGCTTCCAGCGGGTCGACGGCAATATTGTAAAGCTTAGGCTCGGCACCGTCCTCAACGACCAGTTTCCAGTCACCTTCGCGTATCGCCCAGCCAAACACGTCCGCTGGTGCGCTGGGAAGGTCCGAAAAGTGTTCAACATAAGCATCGTCTCGAGGGCCTGACTTGCCATTCACTATCGGCAGGATCGAGATTGAATCTTGTGCCTCGCTTTTGACTCCCGCAAGATCAGCAATGGTGGCGAACAGGTCAGTCGTATTAACTAGGCTTGGGTTGCGACCTTTATCAAAGCTTGGTCCCTGCACGATGAAAGGAATATGCGTTCCACCTTCATAGATGGTGCCCTTGGAACGTCTTGGCCCATAAAATGCGCGCGATACCTGACCTGGGGTGCCATTGTCACCAATGAAAATGACGACGGTGTCTTTACGCACATCCTCGCTGAGTGTGCCAAGTAGCCTTCCAATTTCAGTGTCCATCGCTTCGAGCATCGCGTTGTAATAGGGCAACGGGTTTGCGTCGATCGCCGCCTTATCCGGATTGAGGTCTTTGGCGCTATGCAAATTGCTTGGCGGCACATGAAATGGCGCGTGTGGCGCGTTGTAAGCCAGCCATAAAAACCAAGGGCTTTGTTGTTCGGCGATCCAGCTGATAGACCGGTCAGTCAGTTCAGTCGTGGCATAGTTTTTTATCTGAACTGTCTTGCCATTCTCTACCGCCTGCCAATTGAAATAGTCGGGAACACCTCCTCCGAGCATGCCAAAGTAATCAGAAACGCCGAGCCGATCAGGATGTGTCAGGTCATCGAAAGAACTTGATAAATGCCACTTGCCGATAAGGTTCGATTTGTAGGGCGTGGATGCAAGCACATCAAATAAACTTGTCTCATTATCTGACAGTCCGTTGTCGCCGCCATCTTTCGGAATCGCTGCGCCAACGCCTGTCCTAAATCCATATTTTCCCGTCATGATGGACGCGCGTGTCGGCGAACAGACCGGGGCGGAATAGGCGTTATCAAAGACCAATCCGTTCGCACAGAGCTGTTCTATGTTTGGCATCTTTGCCTGATTTTCGCCCAGTGAGTAGCAATGCGAGGCTTCCACTCCCATGTCGTCGGCGATGATCAGAAGAATATTGGGTTCAGCAAAGGCAGACATCGGGATCAACCCAATTGCGAGTGGTGCAAGGAATGCGCGTTTTTCCAATGTTTTTCCCGATCTGGTTTGGGGCCAAATAGATAAACGGAGCAAGTTACCGTTTCCGTCGTTATAAATTGGCTTTTCTGCTACCCCATGTGCGCATTTACGGCACCTCTCACAGCGCAGCATGGGCTGGGCATTGAAATTGTGAGCAAGACGCGATAGCCCACATTCGTAGCTGGTGCAGTATCCGATGTTTTGGGCTCCGAGCCGGTCTTGGTTGCAATGTTTACCATCGTCCGGTCCGGCCATCCAAGACATTTATCAGTTAGTCGAAATGCCTGCTCCCAGTCTTAATTTTGTAACGGCGCTGGATCACAATCGCAACAATTGAGAAAGCCGCGGTCCTTTTGCCGAGAACGCTGGATGTTTGACCACCGCCCTTCGTTAGCTGTGGTCCTTGTCAAAGGCAACGCGTGCTGCTTCGACCGCGTCCATGTTGTTGTTCGCCCAAAGATAGATCGCTTGAAACGGCGGCAACAAGGTCAGACCCAGCGGAGTCATCTCGTAAAGCACACCCGGCGGCGTGCTTGCGACAACAGTGCGGGCAATAATCCCGTTCCGCTCTAACCGTTTAAGGGTCATTGATAGCGACTTTTGCGAAACCCCTTCCAGCCGCCGTTTCAGATCATTAAAACGGGTACCGCCACCATTCAAGACCGTCATAATCATCATTGACCACTTGTCGGCGACCTGATCGAACAGCAGGCGTGACGGGCAATCGACCGAAAATCTGGACCCGTTGCAGTGGGGTTCTTGCGGCATGGTTTCCTCCGGGTGACTTAGTGCAACTCAAGTGCGCTCTGGACACTTGGTGTTAAGAGTATACCTAAGCCTTCGACACGAAACAAGAGACTTAGGATACGACATGAAAACCGACACACTCTTCCGCCCCTTCTCCCTTAAAGGGATGGAACTGCGCAACCGCATCGTCATGGCCCCCATGACCCGCAGCATGGCCCCTGAAGGCATCCCCGGACAACCGCAGGTGGACTATTACGAACGCCGCGCGGCAGCCGACGTCGGCCTGATCCTGACCGAAGGCACCGTGATCGATCGCCCGGCGTCGCGCAACACGCCCGGCATTCCGTTCTTTCACGGAGACAAGGCGATGGCCGGTTGGACCGATGTCGCCGCGGCAGTGCATGCGGCAGGCGGCAAAATCGCGCCGCAGATTTGGCACACCGGCTCGACTCGCGCCGGTAAGTGGGAGCCGGAGGCCGAAGTCGAAAGCCCGTCCGGCCTCGTCGGTCCGAACGAACCCCGCGGCCGTGCTATGTCTGACTCGGACATTGCAGACACCATCGCGGCCTTCGCATCCTCGGCCAAGCTGGCCCGCGACGCAGGTTTTGACGCGGTCGAGGTGCATGGCGCACATGGCTACCTCATCGACCAATTTTTCTGGTCCGGCACGAACAAGCGCGATGACCGCTGGAACGGCCCCACGATCAAAGAGCGCTCGCGCTTTGCCGCAGAAATCGTGAAAGCGATCCGCGCCGCCGTTGGCCCGGACTTTCCGCTGATCCTGCGCGTTAGCCAATGGAAACAGCAGGACTACACCGCACGGCTGGCTACCACCACGGCAGAGATGACGGACTGGCTTATGCCGTTGGTCGAGGCCGGCGTCGATATGCTGCACTGCTCTCAGCGTCGGTTTTGGGAGCCTGAATTTCCCGAACTCGACGGCACGGACGGTCTGAACTTTGCCGGATGGGCGAAAAAGCTGACCGGCGCCGCGACGATCAGCGTTGGATCGGTTGGCCTAAATTCCGACTTCGGCGGCGCCTTCGCAGGCGAAGGGTCACAGACCACACCGCTCGACCGCCTCATCACCCGGATGGAACGCGATGAGTTCGACCTGATCGCTGTCGGCCGCGCCATCCTTTCGGATGCGCAGTGGGTGCGCAAAGTCCGTAGCGGCCACATGGAAGACCTGCATGGCTTCAAAGCCGAAGATCTGCAGACCCTCTCATAATGTCCTCGGCGGGTCAGCGCGCTTGACCCGTCGTTCGAAACTGCACATGGAATGCCAAGCAAGGTGCTGGGCATTCCATGGAAGCCGGACCCGTTTAGTCGCAGGGAATTGCGAAAAATCCGTCTGGATACAAGCCGGCCAACGCGACCAGTCGAAACGTTTTGGGATCTGTTGGCGAATGAAGGCCGAGAAACCTAGGGTCGGAACTCGCTCGGTTGAGAGAACACAAGACAAGGTAAAAGAAGAAGGCCGCGCCGTTGAGAAGTTCATCCCTGAAGCTTAACCTTCCATTTTGCCGGCTCTCCTCACAAAATGCGTTGGTAGTTCCCTTTTCAAACCCCAAACCATGCTGTCAGCGGTGAAACGCTCCGGCCAATTCAAGCCGCCAACGGCTTATGGCGCAGCGGATTTGTCCATGCCCGACGGCCAGCCGCATCGATCACCGTTACCCGGAGCCAGGGTGATTTTGCGCAACGGTTCAGGTCAATCACCGTGCGGGTCATTGAAAGACCATGCAGCGCTTGGGCGGCTGAGCCGTGGCCCTGCACGATCACCGATACAGCCGCGCTGCTTTCCACGACGACCGAGGTTTCGGTTACGTCGACCCTGTGCAGTTCCGGCCCTTGGCTGGAATAAAAATGCCCTGCTTTTAGGGCAGCAAGCAATGCGTCCGGGGTCAGGCTTTCAGATTTCACCATGACCCAGCCGCCGAAATGGTCGGGTTCGGAAAAATGCGCGTCATCGGTGGCCACTAACGTAAGGTCGCGCCCTTCCGACAACAGCAAATCGGCATATTGGAAACCATCAGGCCGGTCGCAGCCTGTCGCGCAACCGTGGTTGTAAATTTCCACTGCATGGGCGGTGGTTAGACTGCGGGCATCCTGCATCGTCATGCCGGACCATTGTGGATGCGCGATAGCGACGAATGCGCCCGCCTTGACCGCGCGTTCAGCCAGTTCCGGCCCGGTTTCCTGATCTGGCACAGAAACAAACCCAGGCGCGTTTGCGGGCGTGAAGTCGGCGGGCAGGCCCACGGCCAGAATATGCCAAAGCTCACCATTCTGCATTGGACCTGAATGCAGTTCCGCCCCCAGAATGGTCGTAAAATCAGGCGTGCGAAAGCCTGTGGTATCGGCTATTGGGTAGTCATAAAGGCCGATCATATGATCCGTTAGGGCGATGAAATCATAGCCTTCGGCCTTGTAGCGACGGCACACCTCGGCAGGGGACAGCACGCCATCGGACAGGTTGGAATGGGTGTGAAGATTACCACGGTAAAACCGACCGGGCGCAGCGAAGGCAGGCAGGATCATTGGGACACCTCGGGTAAAAGAAGAAGATCATCATGCGCGAACCAGACATCTGCCTGTGCGCCAATAGGGGGAATGGTAACATCGGCGCGGTTGAACATATCGACGCTGATGGATTGGCCAGCGACTTCGACCAGCGCGCGGATGACCGAGCCGAGGAAGTTGCATTGCACCACCCGCCCCGGCAAGAATTGCGTATCGCCAGGTCGGCGGCCCAACGACAATGCCTCGGGCCGCAGGGCAACCGTGATCGGCGTGCCGTTTTCTAATGCGGGCACCTGAAGCCCGCTGATCTCGCTGTTGGCGAAGCGGATGCTATCTGGCCCCGCCACATGCGCGCCAAAAGTGTTCAGCTTGCCGACAAATTCGGCCACGAAACGGGTTGTAGGACGGTTATAAATTTGCGACGGCGTGCCGATCTGATCGGCGCGGCCCTTGTGCATGACGACAACGCGGTCTGATATCGACAGTGCCTCTTCCTGATCATGGGTCACGAATACCGTAGTGATTCCCAATTCGCGTTGAATGCGGCGAATATCATCGCGCAGGCTGGTGCGGATTTGCGCATCCAGTGCCGACAACGGTTCATCTAGCAACAACAGGTTGGGACGAGGTGCCAAAGCGCGGGCCAAAGCGACGCGCTGCTGCTGCCCGCCAGACAGTTGGTAGGGATAGCGATCGGCCAAATGCCCCAGTGCGATCAGGTCCAGCATTTCAGCAACGCGGCGCGCGATTTTAGTGCTGCCCATGCCCGCGATTTTCAGACCAAAGGCTACATTGTCGCGCACCGACATATTGGGAAACAGGGCGTAGGCCTGAAACACCATACCGATCTTGCGACGGCTGGCGGGCAAGCCCGTGACATCCGCCCCGCCGACGCGGATCACCCCGCCTGATGGCGTTTCAAACCCCGCGATCATGCGCAGCACGGTGGTTTTGCCGCAGCCCGATGGCCCAAGGAAAGAGACGAATTCCCCTGGCTCTACCGTCAGATTGAAATCGCGCACGACCGTGTTTGCACCAAAGGATTTAGTGATGCCCGTTAAGGTTAGAAAGCTCATTCTAGCGCCTTTTCGACGGTTTTGGGGCTGCGCCGCTGGAACAGGCGCTGGCCGGGTTTTAGGTTGGCAAACACCTCCATCAGGGCCATGCAGGTCCATGTGAAGGCGAAGGCCATGATTGCAAGGGCGGCGGGCTGATAGGCATAGTCTTGCCCCATCTGCACCAGATACGGGCCAAAGGCTGGGCGGTTTAGCAGGCTGGTGATGACAAATTCGCCTAGCGAAATTGAGAATGTCAAAAATGCACCCGATACAATGGCCGACCGGATATTGGGAAAGATGACAAAGGCGATGGTGCGCAAGCGCGATGCGCCAAGGCTTTCTGCGGCCTCGGTCAGGGTGGCGATGTCAATCGAGGCCATTCCGTTATCAACCGCGCGGTACATATACGGGATGGACAACACTACATAGCCGATGATGAGAAGCGTGTTGGTTCCTGCGTCCGTCATCGTCAGCGGCAGGAAAGAGTTGGTCCCGTAGATGCGGACATAACCAAAGACCAACACGACGGGCGGGATGATAAGCGGCATCAGGCTTAGAAATTCGACCACCGGACGCATTTTCGGCAAGCGCAGCCGCACCCAATAGGCGGTTGGCACGACGATGAGGATGCCCAAAGCGATGGCTAAAAGTGAAGCCACAGCCGAGAAGGAGAGCACGCTGACAAAAAGGTCGCTTTCAAAGACTGATTTATAGGCCTCGAACGACAGTTCGCCACGTTTCATGCGCAAGGAAAAGTTGAAGGTCGCGATCAAAGGGATAATAAAAAAGGCAGCCCCAAGGACGGCGATCACGATTGACAGGATCGGAATGCGGCGGGTCATTTCTGCCACCTTTCGGTCCTGCGGCGCAGGATGAAGTACAGCGAGTTCGAGAGCCCCATCAGCACGATCATCCCCACCGCAAGCGCGTAGCCAAGGTTCGGGTTATAAAGCACGTTGCCGCGAATTTGCTGAAAGAGGAGGATCGGCACGACCGGAAAGTTGGCCGATGTGAGCGCGTAAATCGTAGCCAGCGTGCCAAAGGCATTGGCGAACAGCAGCAAAAAACAGCCCAGCACCGAAGGGGCGAGCAGCGGCAATGCGACCTGCGACAGGTACTGGCGGCGGGTCGCACCAAGGCTTTCCGCAGCCTCACGCCATTCGGGGCGCAGCCCTTCAAGTGCGGGGGTGATCATCAGGATCATCAAGGGCAGCTGAAAATAGAGGTAGGTCAGTGCCAGCCCCCAAAAGGAAAACAGGCTGAACCCTGCGGCATAGAGGTTCACACCAAACAGATCGCGCAACACCAATGTCACCAGCCCCAAGCGGCCCAATGTGGCGATAAAGGCAAAGGCCAGCGGCACGCCCGCAAAGTTCGATGCAACACCCGAAAACGTCATGAACGCGCGGCGCACCCAAGACGGCAGCCCGCCCAAAATCAGCGCATAAGCCAAAATTAGCCCCAAGACGGCCCCCAACCCTGCCGAGGCAAGGCTTAGCCTGATCGACAAGCTGTAAGAGCTGACGATTTCCGGCGCCGAAAGTGCCAGCAAAGTGTCCAGCGAATATTTGCCATCGGGCGTCTGGAAGGCACCGTTAATCAGGTAGAAAACAGGCGCGATCAGGAACATCAGCACGAAAAGCAGAAAGGGAACAAGGCCAAGCCATGACCAATTGAGCGCTGACAAACGGCGCGGCGCGCTGTCAGGGGAAGGAAGCTTTGACACGGGGGAATCCGACTTAAAAAGGAACGAGCGGCAGGAACTTTGCCCCGCCGCCCAAAGGTCAAAGATAGCGGCTTATTGAACGCCCATCTCTGTTGACCAGTTCTCAGCGATGGCGGCTTTCGCCTCACCTTGCTGATCCAAGGTCGGGAACACGGCTTTGGCATAGTTTTCAGCTGGTGGCAGCTTGTCCAACAGATCTTGTGGGATCACGCCGCGTGCGGCCATATCGTTGAACCGGATCGGGTGGCAGTAGCCCGCGAGCCAAAGGTTTTGGCCTTCGTCGGAATAGATGTATTCCATCCAAAGTTTCGCCGCGTTCGGATGGGGCGCATAGGCCGAGATGCCTTGGACGTAAACGCCCGCAACCACGGCATCAGACGGCACCACAACCTCTACCGGCGGGTTGCCAGCAAGGGTGTCGCGCATGGCCAAAAGGTTGTAATCCCAATCAAAATAGATCGGGGTTGTGCCTTGGGCGAGGTTTTGCGAGGTCCCGTTGACTGGCACGTAGTTGCCGCTGTCTTTCAGGCCTTTGAAGTAGCTGATACCCTTGTTCAGCGCATCGGCACCCGCCGCGCCGCCTTGTGCCACGCCTGCGGCATAGACGGTCATCATAGTGCTGTTACCGGTGCGTGGATCGCCAGGGACGGCAACGCCGTTGGCATAGGCCGCATCCATCAAATCGGCAAAGCTGGTGGGGGCATCGGTGTAAATATCCTTGTTAACACCAAAGGCCAGCACGCCATAGTAATCGCCATACCAAAAGCCTTCGTCATCCTTGGCATCTGCGGGGATCGAGTCCCAAACCGAGACTTTGTAAGGCTGCAACAGACCTTCGGCCTTGGCCGCAGGGCCAAAGGACAGTCCTACATCCACAACGTCCGGGGCTTGTGGTCCGGTGTTGCCCTTGTTGGCCTTGATCGCTTCCAACTCATCCGCCGAGCCTGCATTCGGGTTCAACTCGTTCACGTCAATCCCGTATTTCGCCTTAAAGCCTTCGATCACGGCACCGTAGCCACACCAGTTATGCGGCAAAGCGATGGTGGTCAACATGCCTTCGGCCTTTGCCGCAGCGATCAGCTCGGCGCTGGGTTCGGCATAGGCCGTCGACATGGAAAGAGCGGAAACACTGGCCAACAATGGTAGTGCGATAAGTCTAAAGGACGTCATGTTCATTCTCCGGGTATGGGGCAGATGCCCTAGCAAGCAGCAACCTGCAGTGCGCTTTCGATAAGCCGGCGCCGTAACAGAAAATTAACTCTTTCAAGACGTTTATATGACCCAATCGCTATTGCTGATAATTTGCCGACGCGGAGTTGAGGGCCAGTGGACCACCCTATGGGGGCACTTTGAACTGATGCGGTGGATGCCCCCACCCCAACGGCATCAATTGTGCCAAGATGGTTTTATTGCAACCAAGCAGAGG
>NZ_JBGQOQ010000062.1:0-10613 GCF_052119765.1 Pseudorhodobacter sp. W20_MBD10_FR17
TTCTGGAGCAAGACCAAATCTTGTGGGTGAATCAATTTGCCACACGACTTGTGGGTAACTTCAAGTGCAAAGACCCCCAACGGTGTCTTACTTGCACGATGTCAGGACCATGTATTTAGGCGCTAGGACCTTACGGTGAAGCAGTATTCAGCACTTCCGGCCCAGTGCTGCCGTTGACCGTTTGTCCCGACGCTGCGGTGCAGCTTCCCAAAGAAGACCTTGGTCGTTTCCAATTTTGTCACCGATTTGCTCTGGCTTGATCGCCCTTTCTCAGCGACCAAACGTGACACGGGCGACTATTGTTCAGCGGCCGCGCGTCTCTCATGAGCAAGCTCTATCAGAACTTTGGGGATCGCACGACGGATCCATGGAGAACGAAAATCCTCTGCTGCGTCGGCATGACGAGTGAGGATTTGATAAATTTCAAATGCCCAATCCTCTTCAGCTGCAAGGTCTCGCTTTAGACTTCCATGCGAGTAGCGGTTTTCAATTGCGTAGTAGTTATTTCGCCAATTCTCGTTCAGGGAGCTCAGCCAATCAGCCACAAACTGTTCAGCAGATATGTGATGAAGCATGGGGATTATCGCATATGGGTTTTCGCCATTGTTTGTTGGCGAGACTTGCTCGAAGAACTGCTTGGAGTCAGTTCTTACCATGACCATGACCATGACCATGAGAGACTCGATTATGACCTGACGGCTTCGCCTCCCATGTCATCTCCGCGTCAAACCAGATCGACAGCGAACCACGCTGCTTCAGGGCTCAATTATAGTGGGACCAATTTTTGGTCTTGTAATTCGTAGGGGGTCCAGCTGCTCATGGACATTAGCTATCACGCTGGATTCATGTAGTGAATCCTCGGGGCACGATTTGTGCAACAAAGCCGCGCCAATGGCTCCTTTTGGAAAACAGCTCCTGCGAAAATCGGTTCTTTTCCCTATTTCCTGAAGGCATACTGATATCTTGTTTTAGCATGAGTCAGCATCTGCTCTGAGCTGTCAAAATAAGGTTGTGTAATTTCACACGCGAACTGGACGGTCGATCAGAATTTTTCCAGCTTGCGAAACAACAACGAAAGTCCAAAGCACAGGATAAAATAGAAGGCTGCTGTCGTCAGCCACGCTTCGAAAATAAGGCGTGTCGAGGCGACAAGCTCCACAGTCTTATATGTCAGTTCCTGCACTGAAATCAGCGAGATGATGGAGCTGTCTTTGATCAGGCTGATAAACTGGTTTGCCATCGGGGGCACCACTTTGCGGAGGGCTTGTGGCATGACGATATAGCGCATTTCCTGAATACGGTTCATGCCCACTGCGCGCGCCGCTTCGCGCTGGCCGTCGGGAACAGATTGGATGCCTGCGCGTACGATCTCGCCGACGAAAGCAGCTTCAAACATGGCCAAGACGATCACGCCTGAAATTAGAGAGGGAAAGCGGCGCATATCGCCAAAGAAGAATTCCCAAATGGCTGCATTGTCGCCGCGCGCGATGTCACGCGACCAGGCGTTCAGGTTCAGCGCGTCGATCAGTTGTTGGGACAGAAAAAAGAAGAAGATAAAAATGATCACGACCGGGGGAATATTGCGCAGGAGTTCAAGATAGGTCCTTGCGAGCAACCGCACGGTCAGGTTTTCCGAACAGCGCGCCACACCCAAAAGTGTACCAAGGATCAGCGCAAGAACACTGGCGTAAATGCTGATGCGGATCGTCGCAAACAGACCTTGCAGCAACAAATTGGCGAACCATTCCTGCCGATCTTCGCGGTAGCGCAGGATGTAGTCGGGGATCAACTCCCAGCGCCAGTCGTAGTTGAGAGCACCTTGCATGCGCACAGCGATATAGGTCGTGATCCCCGCCAGTACGGCAAGGATCAACCAGTCAAGCCAATTGAGGCGTTTTAACACTTTGATGCGTACAGCGGCCCTTACCGCGTGACTTGATCTTCCCAGTCGCTGCCTTTGAACCAGTAGTCATTTCGCTCTTTCAACCAACCGCTGGCGTGACGTACTGCGATCCAGTTATTGAAGAAGTTGAGCGCGTCGGCGTCACCTTTGCGGATGGCAAAGCCTTCGCCAGTGGCAAGGAACGTCTGGTCGAACGGGACCGACAGAACATCGGGATAGCGGCGCACCTCGATCGATGGGGTTGGTTCTGCTTGCATGTTGGCGTGGGCATTACCGTTGAGCACTTCCTGCGTCGCCGCACCGTCCTCGTCAAACAGCAGCAGCGTCGCCTCGGGGAAGAGCTGTGCGATAGTGGTCGCGGGTGTGCCGCCGCGCCGCGCCGCGAACGTCACGTCGGGGCTATTGTAGTCTTCCAGCGTAAAACCCTCGGTCATTGCGGTGTTGGCCAGAATGGTCAGACCGGAATAGGCGTAAGGGTTGGTGAAGTTGACTGTCAGGTTACGTGCGGGCGTGATTGACATTCCAGAGATGATGACGTCGAAGTCGCCCGAGACCAACTGGGGGATAATACCGTCCCATGCGGTTGG
Source organism: Pseudorhodobacter sp. W20_MBD10_FR17 (assembly GCF_052119765.1). Taxonomy (NCBI): domain Bacteria; kingdom Pseudomonadati; phylum Pseudomonadota; class Alphaproteobacteria; order Rhodobacterales; family Paracoccaceae; genus Pseudorhodobacter; species Pseudorhodobacter sp. W20_MBD10_FR17. The sequence goes on from NZ_JBGQOQ010000062.1 coordinate 2,491, forward strand.
TACGAATTCAACATCTACGCCCATATCTTCGGCCAAAGCGCGACCCACGTCGAGTTCAAAACCGACCAATTCACCGTTCAAATCACGCATGGACCACGGCGTAAAGATCGACAGGCCGATGCGGATGACGCCGTCTTGTTTGATTTGCTCGATCACCGATTCAGAGCTGAGCGATTGTGTGGCAGTCTGGGCCATGGCGGGTAGCGCAAAGACCGTGCTCGTCAGGGCGGCAAACGCCAGTCCAAGCGTGTTGGACATAATTTTTCTGCGTGTCATAGACATAGTTTCTTCCTTGTTTGGGTTTTCGTCAGTTGGTGGGTTGAAACCGACGTTCCAGCAGCGAGACGCCGAACGACAGAACGAGGGTCAGGGCCAGATAGGCGGCCGCGACGGTGAACCATATCTCAAAGCTCATGTAGGTATCAGAGATGATGTTGCGCCCGACTGTCGTCAGCTCCGCCACGGCGATAACGCTGACGATGGCGGATGATTTGATCAGGTGAACCACCTCACCTGTCAGAGGTGGCAGCATAAAGCGCACCGACTGGGGCAGAATTATATAGCGATAGGCTTGCATACGGCTCATGCCGATGGCGGCCGCGGCCTCCCATTGCCCTGCTGCGACAGAGTTGATGCCCGCACGAAAAATCTCGGAAATCAGGGCGGAGTGGAAAACACCAAGCGTCAACATTGCCGCGATCCAGCGATCAATCCCGAACACGGGACCAAGCACATAATAGAATAGATACAGCAGAACCAGCAGCGGGATGTTGCGGATAAATTCCAGATAGCCGATGGCCACGCCGGTCCCGACGACCAACCCCGACAGACGCAGCAGCGCCACACCAAGGCCCAAAACTGTGGCCAAGGTAAATGACGCTAAGGAGAGAATAATCGTTGCCCAAAGCCCAGTCAGGATCTCGCCTGCCTGAAACCCGTCATCGGTAAAGGTGTAGATGTATTTTGGCACCTGATACCACTGCCAGTTATAGCCCATCTGCTGGGCGCCGCTGTAGGACAACCAAGCGATTGCAGCCACCACGACCAGATAAATCGCTACCGCAACCGGCGTGGCATTCAGCACACGGTTTAGCGAATAAAGGCGCGCGACGGACCTCATTTAATGCTCCAGAATCTGGTCAAGAAACAGACGCGCCCGCGCGCTTTCGGGGTTTGTGAAAAACGTCTGGGGTGGCGAGACTTCGACGATGCGCCCCGCTTCCATAAACACCATCGTATCGGCGACCTTACGGGCAAAGCCCATCTCGTGGGTGACGACGACCATCGTCATGCCCGTTTGCGCCAGTTCCACCATGACATCCAGCACTTCGCTGATCATCTCGGGGTCAAGCGCTGATGTCGGCTCGTCAAACAGCATCACCTTGGGCTCCATGCTCAGCGCACGCGCGATTGCGACTCGTTGTTGCTGCCCGCCCGAAAGTTGTGCGGGGCGCTTGTCGGCTTGTTCTGGAATACGGACCCTTTCGAGGTATTTGCGTGCTGTGGCTTCGGCGTTTTGGCGGCTCAGCTTGCGCACCTTCATCGGGCCGATGATCAGATTTTCGAGCACGCTCAGATGCGGAAACAGGTTGAATTGTTGAAACACCATACCAACATTCTGGCGCAGCTGCCTGATATGCGGGCTATCAGCCGTAAGAACGACATTATCGACGGTCAACTGCCCGCGATCATGAGATTCCAGACCATTGAAACAACGAATAAGTGTCGATTTGCCAGAACCGGATGGGCCACAGACCACAACACGCTCACCCTGCCGAACTGTCAAACTTACATCTGTCAAAGCTTGGAAATCACCGAATGATTTGCTGATGTACTCGCACAAGATGATGGGCGGTTGTGGCATTTTTAGGTACTCTCCATTACGATCAGCTACTTAAAGTCAAAGGGCCAGCGGACAAGCTATTATTTGGACAAATATAAATTGCAATCCAACCACGCTCGTGCTGGCGCGCTTCCAAAACCCAGTGCAGTTACGATTCCAATATAATGCAACAGCATTGCTTCCCGAGTAAACCGCCGCGAAAGCCGACATCCGAAATAAGTGCAGCACTCGTCAAAATGGGCTCTGAGCCGCCTTGCGGCAGTGTAGGTATAAATCCCGTTTCGAACTCGCATGAATGTCGGCTCTTATCGTGGCTGCTTACTCGTTTGCAATTGCAGCATAGAAAAAGCGGGCATTGACCGCAGCGAAGGGCGGCTCAGAGCCGATGCTGTTGAAAAACTCACAACTTCGAGCGAACGGACCAGATTGGCAGAATATCTTCCTTCCACGGCGACCTTCTGCGAGCAACGTTTGCAATTTGGCGCTTGGTGAGAACGGCTTTCCAATTTTTCGAGGGAATTTTCGCGGGGGAGAGTTTTTCAACAGCATCAGCCCAAAGTGCCAGATTTCTGCTTCGCAGCGAATGGCTGCTGTCGCAACATCGCCAAAAACGTTAAATAACTGCTTGGTTTTGGAATGGGGTTTGTGGCAGCATAAATTGAGGTAGTTTGAGTGCGTTCCAAAAACCAGGGTTTTTGGGAGATGCTCAAGGTTTCGTTCCTAGTCTTTGATGTAGTTGTATCGGTGTTCGAAATTTGACAAAATGGTTCCTATGACAAAACTCAAAAACTTACTTGCCGTCACTGCTGTGTGCGTTTTTTTTGGCTCTGTTTTTTTGGTAACCTGTTGCAACAGACGCCTTCAACATTGACTATAATAATTTTTGTCATTGGCTCAGTGTCTTTTGCCGCGCTGTTTTTTCTAAGGGCTTTGTCATTCATGAGTTGGCTAAAAGAACGCTTCTTTGGATGAGCTCCAGCCGCGTTCCATTAAAGGTCTAACAGCATCAGAATTACCTCCCAAAAACGACGGTTTTGGGAATGTGCATGGATGAGCGGCACCCCTAATTTTGAGCAAAAGGCTAGAGGCTCACCATGCGCTGAAAAACGCCCTGCGTATCGGTCGCCAAGGTGAAATCCGCGACCGCACCGCCGAAGGGCAGCATTTCCGCATGGCTGGCCTCAACCTCCTTGCCGCCAATGTCATTTACTGGAACACCAAACATCTCGGAGAAGCCGTCGCCTCACGAAAACGCGGCGCCCTCAACTGCTCCCCAGATCTTCTGGCGCATACCTCACCCCTCGGATGGGCACATATCCTCCTCACGGGCGAATACAGGTGGCCAAAACAATAACCAAAAATCTTAGGGTGTCATTTTGCACTCACCGGTATTCGACCCCAAGCTCAGAGGTTTCTGTCTGCGCATGACCAAATCAACCTGATTTTCCGTCCCCGACGCTATCAACTCACCCCAATCTCATACCGCCACGCCCGCAGTGATGCGTTCAGCCTCTGGGCCGATTACACCGCCGAATTGGCGGCATAGCCCTGCCTTTTCCAATGCTTCACAAGCGATCGACAACAACTTGGCAATACCTGGCAGGGTCATGATACGCAAATGCCAGAAATCGATCCATCAGATCAGTTTCTGGCCATGCACTCACGTTTAACAAAGCTACCAATCAAACTCTTTAGAAAATGAACATGTCAGCGGTCAAATCAGACAGAGAGCACGATTTGATCACCGCACAGTCATTGCTACCGATGTCTCCGAAGTTCAGCTCGACAGCCCAGCCAAGGTTGACCGCATGTTCGACAATTCCCGTAAAATCGGTGTAGAATGCTGAAACATCGATCAGGTCCAAACCTTTTTCAAAGTCTTGAACTGTGTCGCGGCCGCTTCCAATGGTGAATACGAACACATCTGCGGCTTTGTCTGCGCTCCAAGAACCACCCCACAGGTTGTCGTTTCCGGCACCACCTTCAATGGTGTCGCTCCCCAAGCCGCCGACCAGTTTATCTTCGCCGGCACCACCAGACAGTGTGTCTGACCCAGTGCCACCAAGCAGCAAGTCGTTGCCTGCGCCGCCGTCGAGTTTGTCGTTGTTGTTTCCACCGTCCAGAGTGTCGTTGCCTTCGCCGCCCAGAAGCATGTCATCGCCGTCGTTGCCGAACAGGTTGTCCGCACCCGCGCCGCCATCAACAAGATCAGCACCTGCGCCGCCGTTGATTTCGTCAGATCCAGCCTCGCCGAACAGCTGATCGTCGCCGTTGCCACCGCGCAGTGCATCATTGCCGTCACCGCCATAGACGACATCGTTGCCGTCGCCTGCGTTGATCGTGTCCGCACCCAGGCCGCCAAATCCGAAGTCGTTGCCGTCTTCCAGGTTGATCGTGTCGTTGCCGGCGCCGCCGTCAGCAGTGTCATTTCCTTGGCTCGCGTTCAGCGTATCAGCGCCATCGCCACCATACAGCTTGTCATCGCCGTGGCCACCCAACAGCACATCATCACCCGTTCCACCGTCGATGGTGTCAGCACTATCGTCAAACACATAGTTGCTATTCTTTATAATCGCGGCTTCATTGAATACCCAATGCCCACCCACCAACTGCCACTCGGCGCCGACGCTGTCGCCCGCCAACAGGTCATTGCCCTGCATGCCTTCCAGCCAGTCAGCGCCAAGATTGCCCGACATACGGTCAGCAGCGGCATTGGTCGTTGTTGAGCGGGTCAACATCGAGGCCGAGTTGATATACATGTCTTCCGTTGCTTCTTGCAGAACCGTGCTATAATGCGCGTTCAAAATATCGACAGCAGCCTGACCGATGTCGATTTTGATAATGGCATCATCAAAATCAAGGTCACCGCCATTGTAGAGGTCTTCGAAACCGATTTTGATGGTCCCGTCATTGCCCTGCATCAACCCAACAGTGTGCTCTTTGCCGTCTGCGTTCAGTTTTGCCAGATCGTCAAAAGCAGCTGTGTGATAGATTCTACCGGCAAGTTTGGTCACGACGCCTGTGGTCGAGGTGTGAACCAACGTGCTGCCGACGGAATAGATCGATCCAACATTGCCCTTTGAGTCGATAAAGGAGAATGTGCCATCGTCCATCTTATCAAGATTGTTCAGAGAATAACCTTCAGCGACAAGGAAAAATCCAACCTTATCGCCAGCATTCACATCATAGCTCATGGTCGACTTGCCCGCGATCAAATTTCCGCCTGAACCTGCAAGCGACGCATTTTTCCAAAGCAATTCGACGTCTGAAAAATTGCCATTGACGTCAACTTTGTAGACACCGATTGTATTGAGGTAGCCAGCGCCTTCGGATTCGAACGTGACAGTCATTGGGCCGTCAGTCGCAGTTGTGATCAAATCTGTTTTGAAGATTTGTTGATCAACAACGTCGCCGATCAGATGATCGTTGCCTGCGCCACCCGTTACGGTGTCGCTGCCAGCACCTGCTTTGACAAGGTCGTTCGCAGCAGTCCCGGAAAGGACGTCATTTAGCTGGGTGCCGTTAATCGGGTTCGTGTAAACAGTTGTCGTCACCACATCTAAATTCCTTCGTGTCAATGAACGATTTAAGGCGCTCTGCAATGCCTTCTGGCTTGCTTATGATGTTGTTTTACAGAGAAAAGCTCAACAAATCTACGCGACAGAGGGATAGGTTGGGGCGCAACTGGACAGGAGCACGCCCTGACGAATAGTTCGGCTAGTCCGTTTGGAGGCCGGATCTATCCATCCGGGTAGTTGAAGATTTCAGGTTTTCCATTCCGTGAGCCGATCAACTGAAATCTAGGTATTGCCAAGCTGTTCGGTCGTTATGAACAGCCTGTTACTCAAATGAACGCTCCCCAGAGACGAAGTTTCTCAACTTCAACTCGAAAGACCCGGCCTGCGAAGAGGGCAGCGATCGAGGGCGCAACGGTGACCGCCGTGGATGTGACGCGCCGCGTGGTCGTGGCACCCGGCGTCGAACATGTGGGCGTGCTCTACAGCGGCACTGGATTGCGAGAGGCGCGCAACTGGCTTGATGCGGCCTTCGGGCGGGAAAGCACGGGGCCGGTTGTGAAGCCGGGGTTGTGGATTCTCTTGCTGCTAGCGGGGATTGTGGTGCTGTTCCGGCCTTTGGCGGGGTTTTTGCCGGTGGGGGTGCCACAAAGGCACACGCCACAAGTCTCGGTGCGGCGGTTCTGGGCCGCCGTGCTGCTGCCTGCGGTGGTGGTGCCTTTGGTGGCCGTGTTTGTCTATCGGCCGTTTCTACCGGTGCTGGTGGCGGATTACCTGATGATCCATCTGGCGCTGTACGGCGCGGCACAACTGGCGATCCTGCAGGTCTGGCCGTTGCCCCGGGTGGTCTGGGTCGCGGCATTGGCATTGGTGGTCTGGGGGCTGGCGGTGTTCGGCCTCGCTATCGACCGGTACGCGGCGTCGTTCGTGCCGACGATGCAGCGGCTGGGGATCATTGCGGCGCTTATGGTGGGGACGGTCCCCTTCATGCTGGCCGATTGCATGGTGTCGGTCGGCGGCTGGCGGCTGGCGGCGGTTGGTGGCGCGGCTGATGTTTCTGGCATCGCTGGCAGCGGCGGCGTTCATGGATCTGGAGCGGCTGCTGTTCGTGCTGATCATCCTGCCGGTTATCGGTCTGTTCTTTCTTATCCTGTGGCCGCTGGGTGGCGCGCCAAAGTGGTGCCGGGGCAGCGGGGCTGGGGATTATCCTTGCCTGGGCACTTGGGGTAAGTTTTCCGCTTTTTGTCGTGGGCTAAAAGCGCAGCCGCACAATCTGCCATATCGTATCGGGCGGTTGCGCAACTTTCGGGTGAACGTCATGCGAAACGAAATGCGGATTCATCCCTTTGCATGACGGTTTTTCAATACGGTCACCCTATCGGCAGTGTTTGCGAACACATCTGATTGCGGTGCAAAAGAATCTTCTCAGTCACAGGTGACACGGCTTGCAACTGACCGCGCTCTTTACCGAGCCTTTGCCTCGCCACGACAGCGACTGTCCGTTCAGCACGTTCAGATCAGTCACTTCTGCGATGATCTGATCGCAAAGCTGCACGGCCTCCGCCGCCTGCGCTTGGCTGAGGTGCCTATACGCCGGTCGGGCGATGTGGTCGTACCACACCCCGCCGCAGATTGTGTCAAGTACGATCCGCTGAAAGCAGTGATCGTTGCGAATCGGCCAGTGGCGTTTGCTGGTTTGCGCGAGTGCGGGCATGACCGTTCGCGTAAGATGCAGATACTGCTCGATAAGTGCGAGGTGGGTTGTTTGCGGCAAATCAAAACTGCGCTGCATCTTGTCTTCCAGTGGTGGGCTAGGGTTGGGCCAATCGGGTATATTTTGCAGAACCAGTTCCGCTTCGAGCCGCATGTCACCGACCACAAAGACGGAACACGGGCTTACGACCGCATCCGAGATATGGCTTCATTGCTGTGAAATCCAACTGTCCTTCCAGCAGGTGTTCGATGGTGACAAAACTGTACAGCGCCACTCCGCCGCGCATCAAGGCCGATGTCTCATGCTGCCTGAGCGGCCCCAGTAGCACGGGGAGCTTGACTTGTGATGCGGCAACGACATCTTTAAGCCTATGAAAAGCGAACTCCTTGACCCATCAACGCTCAGCGAAATCATTGAGATGGCGCTGAGCGACCATATAAGCTTTGATCAGATCCGTGCCCTGCATGGGCTTGGTCCGGATCAGGTAAAAGCACTGATGCGTCAAAACCTGAAATCCGGCAGCTACCGCGCCTGGCGCAGACGTGTGCGCGCTTTTGCCGATCGGCGCGAGGTTTACAAATGAAGGCAGACCCCCATCCCTGGGCCTGCGATCTGTCGCTGTTGTATGCCGAGGTCTGGGCACGCCTGACCCGCGGTGTTCACGACCGGCATGCCCCGGCCCGGCACCCGACATTGGCGACTGTTTCTCCGGAACGCAGGCCGCAGGCTCGCACGGTCGTCCTGCGCGCGGCTGACAAGGCGGCAGGCACGCTGGATATTCATACCGATCTGCGGTCGGCCAGGCACTGTCAGAGGAAAACTTATTGAGGCGGGCAGGGAGAGCAATTAGCGTCGCGGTATGACAACACGCAGCCCCTTTCGCTACTTCAAGACGAGCCCAGAGATCATCCGCTTGGCTGTCATGATGTATGTTCGGTTTCCACTTTCGCTTCGGAATGTGGAAGATCTTTTGTACGAGCGAGGCATCGACATCAGCCACGAAACGGTTCGGTTTTGGTGGAACAGATTTGGCCCAATATTTGCCGCAGAG
>NZ_JBGQOQ010000063.1:0-10542 GCF_052119765.1 Pseudorhodobacter sp. W20_MBD10_FR17
AGCGCGAGACACGGCGGTATGGCTATTACGGCGAATACGGCCATTACGGTAAGGACAGCGATTGATCGACCGCACTTAAGATGACAGCCCTCCCCCCTGACCGCAGACAGTGGTGAGGGGGAAAGCACGTAATTTGTGGGCCGAAACACAGGCCCAATAGGTTGCGTATTTCATTTTGTGCCTGTTCATAATACCACCTTACTATCTCCCCTCGACTTTTACTAAAAAACAGCCCCAAATACGTACGACTGCACGAATAAATATCCAAAAGGATGTCCTTGATATGCCTGCGACCAACATTAGAAAATGGCTTCAGGATCGTCCTGAAATTGAAACCGTGTTTGCCTGTGTTTGCGACCTGAACGGCGCGATGCGGGGCAAACGCCTGCCTATTGAGAAAGCCAAGGAAATCATGGACGGCGGGCTGCGAATGCCGCTTTCCGTGCTTAGCGTGGATATCTGGGGCGAAGACATCGAGAATAACGAATTGGTGTTCGAGACCGGTGATGCCGATGGTATTTGCGAATACACAGGCCGGCCCATCGTTATGGTCAACTGGACCAGCCGGCCGTCCGCGTTGGTGATGTTTTGGATGGACACCGAGAATGGCGAGCCCTTCCCCGGCGATCCACGCCATGCGCTGTCAAAAATTGTCGACCGTTACAAAGCGCTGGGTTTGACACCCGTCGTCGCAACCGAGTTGGAATTTTACCTTTGTGATCCATCCGGCGCGCAGCCGCAGCCTCCATGCTCCCCCGTCACCGGCAAAAGACTGGATTCCGACGGCGCGCTGTCGCTGGACGAATTGCAGCATTTCGACGCATTTTTGAACGATGTCTATGATGCCTGCCATGAGCAGGGCATTCCAGCCGATGCCGCAATTTCAGAAAACGGCGCGGGCCAGTTTGAAATTAACATGGTGCATGTGGCCGACCCGTTGCAAGCCGCCGATGATGCGGTGCTGTTCAAACGGCTGGTGCATGGGATCGCGCGCAAACATGGCATGGCCGCAACCTTTATGGCCAAACCTTACGGCGATCGTTCGGGCAGCGGCTTTCACGTCCATTTCAGCCTGATTGACGAAAACGGCGTGAACATGTTTGACAATGGTGGCGAAGAAGGCACGCCATTGATGCTGAATGCGGTTGCCGGATTGCTGGAAACGATGCAGGAAAACACCCTGACCTTTGCACCGCATCAAAACTCTTACCGCCGCTTGTTGCCCGGCGCCCATGCGCCGACCAGCGTGGCGTGGGGCTATGAAAACCGCACCGCCGCAATCCGCATTCCCGGCGGCAGCCACAAAGCACGGCGCATTGAGCACCGCGTCGCGGGCGCCGATGCAAACCCGTATCTGGTGCTTGGCAGCATTCTGGGCGGTGCATTGGTGGGGATTGAAGGCAAGATGGAACCCGCCGCGCCGATCGTCGGTGATGCCTATAGCCAAAAACTGGACCACCTGCCGCTGGATTGGGCGACTGCCATTCAGGCGTTCCGCCGTGGGCAGCATGTGCAAGACGTGTTTTCCAAACGCCTGCAAACCATGCTGGTCGAATGTAAGATGCAGGAACTAAAGCGGTTTTCACGCTATGTGACCGATTTCGAATATGACAGCTATCTGGAGTCGGTGTAATGGCCATTGAAACCTTTGCCAGCACAGGCGAGACCAAACACACTGGCAGCTATTACGCTGCCAGCGCCAACCCATCGCCCGAACGCCCTGCGCTGACCGGCGATAACCATATTGATATTTGTATTGTCGGGGCGGGCTATTCCGGCCTGTCCACAGGGCTGCATCTGGCTGAAAAAGGCTATAAGGTTGCGATTATCGAAGGCGCCCGCGTCGGTTGGGGCGCGTCGGGCCGTAATGGCGGGCAAATCGTGAACGGGCTGAACGCCAGCTTGCAGACGATCAAGGGCCGCTACGGACAAGACACCGCGAATTTTGTTGCCGGTCTAGTACAAGAAGGCGGTGACATCATCCGTGAGCGGGTGAAAACCTATGGCATTCAGTGTGACCTGAAACCCGGTAACATCTTTACCGGCCTGACCGCCGCCCATATGAAAGAGCTAGAGGCGCGGCGCACGCTTTGGGCCAGCTATGGCATCAACAACCAAGAGATGCTGGATAAGACTCAGCTGCGCGAACACATCGGATCCGATGCCTATGCCGGCGGGATGATTGACCACACCGGCGGCCATATGCACCCGCTAAACCTGTGTCTGGGCGAGGCTGCTGCCTTCGAGTCCTTGGGCGGCGTGATCTATGAACAATCCCCTGTTATCCATGTGGATTCCGAGGCGGCAAAACCTGTAGTGAAAACTGCAGGCGGCACGATGACCTGCGGCACGTTGGTTATGTGTGGCAACGCCTATCTCGGGAATGTTGTGCCTGCGCTGACAGCCCGCGTGATGCCGGTTTCCACCCAGATGATGGCAACCGTCCCTTTGGGCGACGACCGTGCCAACGCGCTGTTACCCACCGATAAATGCGTCGAAGATGTGCGCTATATCCTCGATTATTTCCGCCTGACCGCCGACAAACGGCTCATCTTTGGCGGCGGCACGGTGTACGGCGGCACAGACCCTGCCGATGTCGAAGCAAAGCTGCGCCCTGCAATGGAAAAGGTCTATCCCAGCCTGAAAGGCGTCAAGATTGACTATGCCTGGAGCGGGAATTTCGCCTTGTCGTTCAGCCGCGTGCCGCAACTGGGGCGTATTGGGGCGAATACCTACTTCTCACACGGTTATTCCGGCCATGGCATCACCGGCTCGCATACCTTTGGCAAAATACTTGCCCAAGCGATTGATGGCGATAAGACCCGCTTTGACGTGTTTGCAGCCGTGCCATGGTATCCGTTCCCCGGTGGGCGGATGTTGCGTGTGCCCTATTCGATGGTCGGGTCGTGGTATTATGCGCTGCGTGACAGGCTGGGGGTTTAATATACCTTTTCGCGCCTAGGGATCAGTGCCAGAGGCGCGGATTTAAACCCGTTGATATGCAGAAAGATCGCGCGAAGAGGTGGTTTCGCGTTATCACACAAATCCCATCAGCACCGCAGCTGTGCTGATGGGGTGGAGCAAGGCATACCCCCTTATTTCGCGGAAAAATGGCTATTGAATTCCTTTTGCCGCGGTCTAGCTTTTGGCTATGGAACACATCCCCAAAACCTCTGTCCTTTACAATGCAAGCTGCCCGGTCTGTAACTTTGAGATCAGGCACTACGCGCAATATGCCGACCATAACGGCCTTCCGATCCGGTTCGATGATTTGAACTCGGACGCGCGGGGGCAATGGGGGCTTGATGCCGATACCGCCGCGCGGCGGCTTTATGTGCTGCACGAAGGCCGCCTGACATCGGGGATACCTGCGTTTCTGGTGCTTTGGGCGCAAATGCCAAGGTACAGTTGGCTGGCGCGGGTCATAGGCCTACCCGGCATCCGGCACATCGCTTCGGCGGTTTACGACTATGTATTGGCGCCCGTCATTTACCGCTGGCACCTGCGCCGTTTGCGCAAGCAATCCGCCGCAGCTTCTGACTAAGATCGGGGCACGCCCTATTGCGCTCCCGCCAACCCCACCTGATGACCAATTGCGGCAAACTGTCCACGCGTGTTGCATTTTCCCTGCGTCCTTACCACATCGGGATTAACCAAGGAGGACCACATGCGCCTAGTGACTTTGCGCAGGCTGGCGCTGATTGCCGCCCTGTTTTGTCCCACACTTAGTTATGCCGAGGGCACCATGATTGAATTCCCAGTATCTGAACCCACCCGTTGGGACTTTTTCAGCGATCAAGTTATGGGCGGCGTATCGGAAGGCAGGGTGACGTTTGAGACCGTTGAAGGGCAGCCCGTCTTGCGGCTGACAGGCCACGTGAGCACGGCCAATCGCGGCGGGTTTATTCAGGCCCGCACAAAGCTGGACGCGCCATTGCCTGACACCGCGCAAGGTATCATTTTAACGGTGCGCGGCAACGGCCAACCCTATTACCTGCACATTAGAACAAAGTGGACGGTTTTGCCTTGGCAGTTGTATCAAGCCAAATTTGAGACATCAAATGCGTGGCAAGAGGTGCGCGTACCATTCGAGGCCTTTGCCCCCTATGGCAAACTTTTGCGCCAGTCCTTCAAGGTTTCAGACGTGCGCAGTTTTGCCGTTGTTGCCTTTGGACGAGACCACGACGCAGACCTATCCGTGCGCGCGATCGGGGTTTATTGAGGCAAAGCCACGCATATTTATGTAAATGCCGAAAAGATGGGGCAAGGAAATCCCATCCTCAATCAGCACATGGGTCTAGGCGCCCCAGAGCGTTTGATAACGCAATTTGGCAACACCTATTCGCCACCCCTTTATTCGTGGCCTTGTTATCTGCTTTCACAAGGCCATCAGACGCAGTAGGCATCCTAATCTTTTAAACTTTAGGACAAGCCATGGCGCAAAATGCCACTATATATAAAGTTGAGCTTTCCGTCTCCGACATGGATCGTCACTATTATGAGACCCATAAACTGACCGTTGCGAAGCATCCGTCCGAGACGGATGAACGGTTGATGGTGCGTATTGTTGCTTTTGCGCTCAACGCCCATGAGTATCTGGAAATGACAAAGGGCCTGTCAACGGATGACGAGCCGGACATTTGGCAAAAGAGCCTGAGCGGCGAGCTTGATGTCTGGGTCGCCCTTGGGCTTCCTAGCGAGAAAGTGATCCGCCAATCCTGTAGCAAAGCCGGCAAGGTGGTCGTTTATCCTTACGGCGGCAAGACAGCCGAGATGTGGTGGGACAAGATCAAAGGCAGCACCACCCGTTTTGAAAACCTTCAAGTGATAAGTTTTTCCCAACAAGACACAGGCGAACTGGCAAAACTGGCAAGCCGCGCGATGAAGATCCAGATAAATATTCAGGACGGCGAGGTGATGGTGAGTGTTGGCGATACCATCATTTACGTTACCCCGTTAAAATGGAAAAGTGCCGCGTAATCCACGGATTTAGACCACAACGTCTATAGAGGAACAACATACGCCGAGGACAAACCAACAATCTGTTGTATGGTATCCGAAACCGTGTCTTTCGCGGAAACACGAACGGAATATGATGCGCCTTCTCATTTCAGCTGACACGCACCTTGGCTCACCCATCCGGTCCGTCGCATTGCGCAACCCTGATCTTGGCGATCGGTTGAAACAGGCCAGCCGCGACACCTTTGTCACGATTGTTGACCTTGCGATATCGGAACATGTCGATGCGTTGGTTCTGGCGGGCGACATCTTTGACAATGGCTACCCCGATCTGAAATCCCGCGCCTTCCTGATTGCGCAGCTGTCGCGTGCCGCAGGTGCTGGTGTGCCCACCGTATTGATCCGGGGCAATCACGATGCGCTGCTTGACCACCGCGCGCATGGTGATTTGGGGCCAAACATCCACCTTTTGGATAAGGCGAACCCAACGGTTGTGATCGGCGACACAGCTTTCCATGGCCTCTCGTTCGATACGGCCCATGTGGCAAAAAGTTTCCTTCCAGATTATCCGCAGCCTGTGCTGGGAAAGCGTAACGTGGGGCTGATGCACACGTCGCTTGATGGCGCTGCGGGCCATGACCCCTATGCCCCCTGCGCCGAGCGCGACCTGATGGCACATGGCTTTGACCTCTGGTGCCTTGGCCATATTCACGCGCCGTTTGAGCGGATCGACGGGCCGGTTCTGGCGGTTATGCCCGGCATCCCGCAGCCACGCCACTTTGGCGAGCGCAGCGGTGGCACTGTAACCTTTGTAACCCTCGGCGAAGGCACTCCAGCATTTGAACGCCGCGCCATTGGCCATCTTGGCTTTTCCGAATGCACCGTAGATCTGAGTGATTGTTCTGACCAACAAGAGGTCTTGCGCGGTTTGCGTGATGCGTTGATGTCCGCGCAAGTGCCCGGGCGGGATATAGCGGTGCGTCTGCATGTCACGTCGGATCGGTATAGCTCAGAGCTGGTGACGGAACTGGCAGCGGAAGTGCTGGAAACCATCGACGGCGTCTTTCTCGACAAGGTCAAATCCAAACCGTTACCGCATAAACCGGGGGCCGAGACCGACGATCTGCTGCGCCTGATGCAGGACGAATTGGGCGAAGACGGTTTCCGACAAGCCGCCTTGCAACAGCTTGAAGACCTACGGCTCGCCCTGCCAGCGGACATCATGGATGAGCTGGACGAGGCCGAGCTGGACGCGCTTTTGGCGGATGCGATTGCCGAAGTCTCGCTGACATTGCATGCGGGGACCGTGATATGAGGCTGAACCGATTAGACCTTATCCGCTACGGCCGATTTAAAGACGCCGAACTCATCTTTCCAAAACCGCCCGAAGGCGCGCCCGATGTAACGGTGATCTTTGGCCCAAACGAGGCAGGCAAATCCACAACCTTTAACGCCTTGCTTGAATTGCTCTTTGGGTTCAAAGGCGGGGCGCATCCTTATGCCTTTCGCTTTGATCGCAGTGATCTTCTGGTCGGGGCAGAGCTTGATCTGCCCGGCCGCGGAACCATGGTCTTGCGCCGCAACAGCAAGCGGTCGCAATCACTGTTAGACGCGCAGGACCGCCCGTTAAATGAGGCGATCCTATCGAGTGCTTTGCATGGCCTAACGCGCGAGTCCTATGAAGAGCGGTTTTCCCTGAATGAGAAGGGGTTGCGTGAAGGCGGCGAACGGATTGCAAGCGCGCAGGGCGATCTTGGCCAGCTTTTGCATGCGGGGCTGTCTGGCCTGACAGGGATGACGCACACGCTGGACGCATTGGCAGAACGGGCCGATAGGTTTCACAAGAAACGCGGCCGCAACACCGTGTTGAAAACAGGCAGTGACCGTTTGAAAGAGATTGGCCGTGAATTGCGGGCTGATCGCCTAACGACAGAACGAGAGCGCGACCTGCGTCTTGCCCGTGATCGCACGGCTGCCGCGTTTGAGGCTGCCGATACCGATCTGAGACAAGCCCATCAAAGACAAGTTGCGTCAAAGGCCGCAGATGTCTGGTTTGAGCGAACGGCCGAGATAGACCGGCTGACACAGGTCTTGGTCGACTTCCCCAACGGTCCCGACCTTCCGGCGGGCGCGGCAGAGGGTGTGGCGGGCCTTGTTGAAAAAATTGCCGCACAAAAGGCCCGGATCGCCGAGGCCGAGGACGCCATCGCCAAACAGGTTCAGACCATCGCAGACAATCCGGTCGACACACTGACCCAGCCGCTGCTGGCCGAGCTAGAGCGACTGGATCATCTGACCATCGACGGAGCGTCGCTGATGGGGCGAGCCAGCACCGCGCGGGCCGATCTTGCCCGACGCCGTGAAGACCAGGAAAAACTAAGTGTTCAGATAAATGCCGTTTTGGCGCAGCTTCAGGTGCCAGACGCGCCGCCCTCCACCGTTGCACTAGAGCCAAGCGCTCTAGAGCACCTCGCCGCCGCGGTGCAAGAGCGCCTGACAGTCGATCTTGCGGCCAATGCTGCAGCGATGGCCGTCGAAACCGCCCGCGCGCAACAGGGCGAAGCGCCCGCTGAACCGCAGGATTTAACGGCGCTACGGGCGGCTTTCGATCGTTGGCAACCCGTGGCCGATATCTCGGCACTTGAAGTAGAGAAAAACCAATCGTTGGCGCGTCTGACCAAGGCCACATCTGGACTGCCAGGGTATTGGAAAGACCTCCTCGCCGCTGGCCTGCCAGCTCCCGAAACACTCGACGACGTCGCCCGTAATTGGCTGGCCCTATCCGCCGACCTTGTATCGGCGCGCAAAGACCGCGACGCACGCGCAGCAGAACTGGCGCAAGCGCGGGCCGACCTGTCCGCCAATGAGGCCGCACCCGATGCTGTTGATATCGCCATGACCGAGGCAACACGGCGCCAACGCAACATGGTTTGGCAACAGCATCGGGACGGTTTGACACCTGTAACCGCCGACCTGTTCGAGGCGTCGATGTATGCGGATGATAGCAGCCGCGCCCATTACCAGACAGGCGCCGAGGCGCGGCAGCGGTTGCATACAATCAAAGGTTTGGTACGGGCCGCCGAGGCAAAGCATGAAACCGCCAAGGCGCATTATGACGATTTGCTTGCCCAGCGGGATCAGTTGTCGAAGCGTTGTTTCGAACTGGCGCGCGCATTAGGATTGGACAAAGACACGCCCCCTTCGGCCTTTCAGGCCCGACATCAGGCTATGATCGCTGCGGCCGAAATGGCTGCCGAACGGTCCAATGCTGAAACCGCGTTGCAGCACCGCCTTAGCCACCAAACACTTACCCGCGAGGCGTTGATCGAGGCGGCACGGCCACTAGGCCTTAACCCCGACCATGGCGATCTTGCCAGCCAAGTACACCGCGCATTGATGTTAGAGGGCAATGACCGCAAAGCGTGGGACAAGTGGCAACACGGCGAAGACACCATCGCCAAGCTGGTCAGCCAGTCACAAAAATGCCGCACCGATTGCGCCACAGCACAGGCAAATCTTGACCTGTTCACCGCAGCGCTGCCTTTGCCAGATCGCTCGCTTAACGCTATCCGTGCTGCCATGCCCCACCTACGCAGCCTACAGCAGCTTTATGCTGACTATAAAAAGCTCTCCACGCGGATCGAGGCCTTGAAGCAGGCGATTGCCGCCCTTGCAGAAACCGCGCAGCGTATGACACGGACCATGGATGATCCTGATATCCAGTGCGATATCGACCCCATTCAAGTGATAGACCACGTGCGTGCGCGCGTAGAACGGGCCGCGCGGGCCGACGAAAGGCGAGCCGAAGCCTGTGCGCTGCGAGATGAAGCGGACAGATCAAAGCGCCGCGCCGAGAACGAGCTTCAGGCAGCCATCGACGATCTGAACAGGTGCTTCGAAGGGCAGGATGGCCAAGATCTCGCCCCCCGAGACAAAGTCGCAAAGCTAGTTGAGCGTGACCGTCTGCGCCTTGAAAAGGCAGCGGCAGACAGCGATCGGCGCAAGGCCCGTGATGGTGTCGACGCCGATCTCTTTGCCGAAGAACTGGGCAGGATGCCGGATGCAACCCGTGCAGCGTATCTGGAACAGGCCTTAAAAGACATGCAAGAGGCGCGCGATACCGCCCGCGATGCGCAACGCGAGGCCGCCCGTCTGTACCGCGAAGCTTTTGAGGCCGTCGACCGCAGCGACCTTGCGACCGAACAGGCGACCCTGCTCGAAGAACTCCGCAATGATGCGCGTCAGGCGGCGGTGGCCCGACTGGGGGTGCTGGCCGCGCGCGGCGCGCTGCGGCGTTTGGCGGCAGAGCGCCGCAGTGGCATGTTGCGCGACGTCGAAGATGCCTTTGTCACCATGACCGCCCCCGCATGGACCGGCGTTGACGTCTGGAGCCAATCCGAAGGCGAAAAGCTCGTCGGCATTCAACCAGATGGCAGCACAGTTCCGGTTGAGCAAATGTCGACGGGCACGATGGGGCAGTTGTATTTTGCCCTGCGCCTCGCGGGCTATCGCAGCTTCGCCCGTGACCCCGGTCCGCTGCCGATGATCCTTGACGATATCATGGAAACGTTCGACGACACCCGCGCACGGGCAGCCCTCACGCTTTGCGCTGATATCGGCGCGAACGGACAGGCCATTCTCTTTACGCATCACGCCCATCTGGTTGAACTAGCCCGCGACTGCATCAAAGATGTGGCCGTCGTGAACATGCCATAGGGCTGCCGTTATGCGCGGCACATTTTCATTCAGCTCGGTGCTGCCGGGCAAAGGAGATGTTCATGGCCAAGCACATACGCAAGATTCAGCGCAAATTGCGGATGCTTCACTCTGCAAAATGGCTCGGGCACATCGCTAAGGATATGACCAGCTTACCAGCCAGTTCATACGCATAACCTAGCGCAACTAATGCACTGGTAAGTTTCTGCTATTGCTGTGAAAATTGGTGCCCCCATACGGCATTGAATACAAAAACATGTAGGTTCTGTAATGGTCGCTAAATAATTTACAGCATTGTTTATAAATGACTTTATTATCTATAAGGTTCACATAGGTTCGGCTACCTCAACATGTAGGGGTGGATATAAAGATGGATACAGAAATTGACTGCATTGAACCGACTCTCAGCAATTGGAATAAAAAATGCCGTTCCGGGGATGCATTGCGATGGAGGTGGGCTTTGGTTGCGCAAACGAGAGGACGGCGGCGGGCAGTGGCTTCTGCGCTTCACTTTACATGGACAGCGCCGAGAGATGGGATTGGGGGGCATCACCGATATTTCTCTGAAGCAGGCGCGTGAACTCGCTACCCAGTGGCGCGGTCAAGTTGCTTTTGGCAAAGATCCAATCAAGGCACGCGAACAAGAGCGCCGGAGTGCGGCAAGAAACCTACACATCTTAGCAGACGTTGCACACGACGCCTTTGAAAGTCGAAAGGCTGAGCTGAAAGGCGACGGCAAAGCCGGGCGCTGGTTCTCGCCGCTCGAACTGCATGTGCTGCCAAAGCTTGGCAACGGCAGAGTAAAAGTGAGCCAAAGGGCAGTGCAAAATGTTGCCACTTTGGGGTTGGGATAATCAGCGTATAGAC
>NZ_JBGQOQ010000064.1:0-10377 GCF_052119765.1 Pseudorhodobacter sp. W20_MBD10_FR17
CCTCTGCTTGGTTGCAATAAAACCATCTTGGCACAATTGATGCCGTTGGGGTGGGGGCATCCACCGCATCAGTTCACTGCGTCATACACAAAAGCCTTGCAATAACGGGGCGAAGGCAAGAGCATAGCAAACAGCGCAGATTATTGTTCGCGGAACGCGCGGATCATGCTGTCTGCAATCGGCTTCATCAGATATTGCAAAAAGGTCCGCGTTTCGGTCTGGATCATGATCTGTGCTGGCATGCCAGGCGTGGGCGCAAAGCCGCGAACGCGGTCCAGTTCTTTGGGAGCTACAGAAATCCGCGCGATATACACTTCGCGCGGCATGTCTTGGGATTTATCCACAACCGCATCCGCCGAGACGTAAAATACCACCCCTTCCAAAATTGGGGTCGTGCGCTGGTTCAATGCAGTTAGGCGTACAGTAGCGGCTTGGCCCTTGCGCACCACGTCAATCTCGGTGCGCGGGATCTGGGCCTCGATAATCAGCGCCTCGCCCGAGGGCAGTATTTCGGCAATTGCCTTCCCGCTTTCCACCACCCCCCCGGGGGTATGATAGTACTGGCGTACCATCGTCCCCGCAACTGGCGACAATACAGCCGACCGTTTCAGCACACTTTGCGCCTTGCGCGACTTTTCCCGCACGCCTTCCAACTCGGATTGCACGGTCTGCAATTCGTCCAATTGCTTGCCTTGGCGTTCACTGATCGTCTGGGCGATCTGTGCGTCATAGCGTTTTTTTACGGCAGTGATTTCGTCCACCTCTGCCACCAGCCGCCCGATTTGCCCTGTAGCATCGGCCATCGCGCGGCGGATGATATTGACCTCGGACTTGCGCACCAAACCCAAATCCAACAGGTTTGTCTTATTGTCAAAATCTTCCTGCAAAATATCAAGCTGCAATTGTGCCGATTTCAGCTGTTGGGCGTAGCCAATAGATCGCACGGACAGCGCCTCGATGCTCTGTTCCAGCAAGAAGATGTCATTATTAAGCTGGGTCGTCGCTGCGGTGAAAATCGTCGACTGCGCGCCCAGCATCGACGCCACTTCATAATCCCCACGCAACGCTTCCAGCTCTGCCGGAAACACCAGCTCTTTTTTCAGGGCAACCTCGGCCAAAATTCGCGCCTCCATTGCCTCCAACCGAACTTGGCGCAAAAACAACTCGCGCTCGTTCGCAAGTGCCGAGGTTTCGTCCAGCATCATGATCGGCTGGCCCTCTTCAACATGATCGCCTTCATTCATCAAAATCTCTTTGATGATGCCGCCTTCAAGGTGCTGCACAATTTTGTTGCGGCCTGTGGCCACAAAACTGCCCTGCGCAATGACCGCCGCCGCAAGGGGCGCCATCGTCGCCCAAGCGCCAAACCCACCAAAAGTGACAACTATCAAAAGCATGCCAAAGCTAACAAATTTGGCCACCGAACGTGGTACGTCGGCGTACCATTCGGGCGGTTCTACATAGGTAATATCGGTCGTCATTTCGCAATCCCTCCGGTAGGGGTTGGGCCTGCAACATTAGCGGGTTTGTTACGCTCGGCCAGTTGTTGCAAAACCTGTTGGCGGTGGCCAAACAGCGCAATATTACCATCTGCCAGCAACATGATCTTGTCGACTGCGTTCAACAACGATGGCTTTTGGGTAATCACGACCACGGTGATCCCGTTTTCGCCCGCATGTTTGATCGCCGTGGCTAGCGCGCGGTCGCCCGTTGTATCAAGGTTGGAATTCGGCTCATCCAGCACCAAAAAGCGCGGGTTGCCAAAAAAGGCCCGCGCAAGCCCGATCCGCTGTTTTTGCCCCCCGGACAGCGGCGCGCCATCGGCGGCGACCATTGTCTCATAACCGTGAGGCATCAGCGCAATCATCTCATGCACATCGGCCAACATAGCTGCGCGGTGAATGTCGGCGTCAGAGGCATCCATCCGCATCCGTGCGATATTGGCCTTGATGGTGCCTGGGAACAGTTGCACATCCTGCGGCAAATAGCCGATGCTTTCGCCCAACTGCCTCACATCCCAGTTGCGCAGATCCATCAGGTCAAGTCGCACATTGCCCGATGTCGGCAGGATAGACCCCACCAGCATCTTGCCCAGCGTGGTCTTGCCCGCACCGGAATTGCCGATGATCGCAAGGGAATCGCCGGGGTTCAGGCCAAAGGTCAAACCGTTCAAAATCACCTGTTTTGTGCCGGGTGGGACAAACAACAACCGTTCCACATTCAAGCGGCCCTCGGGCTTCGGCAGGTGCAGCTTTTCAAACCGTTGCGCCGAATTCATCATCAGCCGCGTCACCCGCATATAGGCCGCGCGCGACAGGATATACCCGTTCCAACCTTCGATCGAGCCTTCAATCGGGGCCAGCGCACGGCCTGCGATGATCGACGCTGCAATCACCATGCCGCCCGTAATCTCGCCTTGCAGCGCCAAGAACGCGCCCCAACCCAACATGGCGATTTGCGTCATCATCCGCGCGCCGCGCGACACAGCTGCCCAAAAAATATTGCGGTCTTGGGCGATGACTTGCGACCGCATGGATTGCGCCGTGTCGCGGCCCCACAGGGCAACCGCTTCGGGAACCATCGCAAGCGCATTGATGATTTGGCTGTTACGCGACATCGAATCCAGATGCATGTTCGCGCGGCTTTGCGCCATGTTCGCCTCGGCAAAGGGTTTCGCGGTGGCTCGCTGATTCATCAACGCGACAATCATTAAAAGGATCGCCGTGGCGATCACAATCATGCCTAAATGCGGATGCACAAGGAAAATGGCCAGAATGAACAAAGGCGCAAAGGGGATATCCAGAAACGAGATCAACGTGCCAGACACCAGAAAGCTGCGCAAAAGCTGCAAATCGCCCAGAGTCTGATACTCGCGGCCATTGTCATGCAAGGAGGAATGCGCCGCCGCACTTAGCACCGGCGCGCCCAACCGCACAGCGATCTCCACGGCCGTCCGCATCAGGATAAACCGACGCACTGCATCAAAAGTGGATTGCAGAATAACCGCAAAGCCGATCACGATGGTCAGCATGATCAGCGTGTCAATCGATCGACTGGTCAACACTCGGTCCGAGATTTGGAACAAATAGATCGGGATCGCCAGCACAAGAACATTGGTGGCGCAGGTCAGGATCATCACAAAACCCAGATTCCGGGCGACAACCTTTTTGCCCTTGTGCAACTGTTCGGCAAACTGGTCGGGGGCCGCGCGTTTGTGGAACTTTGGTGGCATGTTTTTGTTGCCCCCGCCGCTGCCGCCTCCGCCCCCGGTTTGCGGCACTGCGTTGTCTTTCAAGATCGGATCCGTTGACCCCTCGATCTGTTCGCTGCCAAGGCCCTTGGCGAGCCTCCGGCCATCAAAGGTGGGCGCAATCCGCTGTTCCTTTGTCAGGTGAAGGGGGCCCGCGCATTGTTCGGCCTGTTTCGTGTCGCGCTGATTGTCTTGCGTCTTGCGTCTATCTGAAATCGTCATTTGCAAAATACCCCTATCAGGCCAACATGCTTTGCATCACGTCCGGCGTCGATGTCGCGTCAATAGTCGTTGGGACGATGCCCATATCGTCAGGGGCATCGGGGCCGACCATGTCGTCAGCCAAAAAGGCAACCGCCTCGTTCGTAAGGGCGGGCAAGGCCACACCCAAGGGGTTGGCATCGGTGTCCAGAAACCCGGCCTGATACAGCAAGGCATCGCTATAAACCTCGCCGCCCACCGACACTTGTGAATCAACCCCGAGCTGCGAAATACTGGCTAAATTAATCAGGGCATTCGATCCCGTAGTCACCGAAATATCGGCCCCCGTGGCGGATTGGAAATTGTCCAGCGCCAGATGAACCTGATCACTGTCGCCCAACACATTTGTTTGGTTGACCATGTTGATCGTGGTCGCATCGCCGCTGATATAGAGCACCCGTAAAATGTCGATGCCTTCAAACACCGGATCACGCGCGGCACTGGCGCCGATATCGGTGTCCCCCGCCGCAAGCCCATTGGCCGCTGTTTCAAAATTGCTTTGCATGCTCTGATAACTGTCGATCCCGGTGACCGAAATGGCCGCACCGTTATACAGCAAGTTATCACCCGCACTGAACGCCGTGGGCAAAAGTCCATCATAGCTGACCAGAGCATTGTCAATCAGCACATTCATTTGGCTGATCTGATTGATGGTGATCATATTCCCACCGATAATAATCAGATCATAGCCGTAGCCAATTTCTAGCAAACTCGTCAGGTTTATTACTTGGTTTTGTCCCATGTCGATATAAGAACTAGCGCTGTAAAACCCAACATCGGCACGGTCAAGGTCGGTCACAAAGCTATATTGCTGCACATGGTTCACCGTCAGCAAATCGCCGTCAATCCGCGTCACCGCCCAGTTCCACGGCAGCGTCAGATTGGCCTCTGTATCGCCCCCTGCCTCGATCGGTGAGGCCGAGGATTGCAATGAGATAAACGCGGAATTGTAACTTGCCGAGGTAGAGGCATAACCCGCCCCGCCCAACTGTGCGTGTTCAATCAGCATATTGGTCTGCGAGATTATGTTTAGGGATATCACATCGCCCATGACAGCAATCACCGGTGCGTCCAGCCAACCAAAGCTGATGTTGGTCTGGTTGATCAAGGTATTGGCCCCTGTGACCAACTCATGCCCCTCGCTCGGGGTGAAGTTTTCACCGCTGGCATAGGGGGTATTTAGCCCGTCAAACGGATCTGGCACCCAATCGGGTGCAGCATCGGCGGCAGGTTGGTCAGTTACGTCATATTTGGCCAAATAGGCAGGCATCACGTCCTGCAGCGGCGCCTCCACCTCTACCGCTTTGCCATTCGAAAAGCTGCCAATGGCATCGGTGCCGTGCAGTATTGTTATAGTCGCGCCCGAAAAATCTGGGGCGTTCAACGTACCAATGTCATTGTGTAATGCCAATGCATGCCCGTGGGCCGAGACGCCAAGATCCGGCAAAGCCGTGCCGATTGGTGCGCTAATCGCTTGCGCAACGGCATGATAGCCCTGCAGTTGGCTTTCAAAGACAGCCGGATCGACGAACACTGTCCCGCTGTCATTCAAGCGCAGCAGGTCATTGTCAGCCAAATAGGCCGTTTGCAGGGTCACGGTCACAACCGAACCCGGCGGTTCCAACGTCAGCTTCGGGCGGACAAACTCTTTGGCAAAAATAGGCGCTGTAGGCGTGTGGAAAAGCGGTTCCACAGGCAATAAACCGGCCCAATGCAAACTGTCGGGGTTTCCCGGAAACGGCGGCTCAAAGCCCATTTTAGGTAAGTCGCGCGGCACATCATCATAGCGAATTCGGGGTTTGAAATCTTCTAGCTGGTACGGCGCCTTGAATGCGTCCGCAGCCGAAAGCAATGGCCCTGTTTCGGGATCGGACTGTCGCAGCGCGTGCGTCGTCAAATAACTGTCGCGCATCCGGCCATCTTCAAGCGTAGTATGGAAAATACCGATCATATGCGCAACCATTTCGGTCACTTTATCTAACATTTTGGGCCCCTATCTGGTGAGATTATGGCCGCTCACCTCTGTCGTCTTTTGTCGTTTTGAAAAAACTTTAGTCTATTAAAAAGGGTATTTTGGCGCGCAAGGCCCAGACAGGTCTGGGCCTTGCAGTATTAGGGGGTGTCTATATCAGCTGTCGGTATCGTCACCAACATAGCTGGAGCTGAACGAACCGCCCACAACTGTCATATCGACTGAGTTGCCCAATACGTTGGCACCCTGAACAATCGTCTGGTTAAACGCCGAGGTGCTGATCTGTGATGCAGCCGAGGCATAGGACTCACCGGTGACGTAACCGTCATCGCCGTTGCCCGAACCCCAGGACCCTGCATTACCACCGGCACCACCAGCGCCAGCATAGGCATATCCGCCATCACCGGCCATGCCACCACCAGCTTGAACACCGCCAACCACGGCTTGCCCGCCAAAGGCATCGCCAGAGTTACCGCCCCAAGCATGGCCACCATAACCGTCGCCACCATCACCGGCCCAAGCAGTGTTCATGCCACCGTTGCCTTGTGCGTTGTTATAGGCGTCCGACATCGCATCCGCTGCACCACCAGCACCGCTGGTTGCGTCACCGGACATGCCACCACCAGACCCAATGCCTTGCGACGAAGCCAACGACCCGGCGTCACCGCCGTCACCGCTTGCACCAATGCCCATACCGATACCACCGGCTTCGGCATTCGCGTCGGAATTGCCGGTCTCACCATTATTGGCATTGCCTTGGCCCAGACCAATCAGCCCAAGCCCAACACCTATTGCACCGGCGTCGCCAGTATTGCTGCTGTCAGCCCCAGCGCCTGCGGCACCGATCCCGGCACCTAGGCCACCGGCACCACCAGATGCACCGCCCTCAGCACCGGACCCGGCTTCAGAAGCGCCCAATCCAAGACCTACGGCAAGCGATCCAGCGTCCCCGGTGTCACCACCGGTAGCTCCGGCACCAGACGACGCTCCGCCCAGACCAAGCCCGATACCAAGTGCTGCGGCATCTCCGCCATCAGCACCTGTGCCCCCGTCAGCTTGGCTTCCGCCAGCCGCACCGCTCAGACCACCAAAGGCACCAGCCGCACCACCAACACCAAAGCCACCCAAGGCCGAACCGCCATTGGCGCTTGCACCACCGCCGCCAACACCACCAGCAGCACCGGCATTGATGCCGTCATCTGCTTTGGCATGACCACCGGTTGAGGTGTTTGTCTGGGTCAACGTTCCGTTGTTGGACACATGGTCCAGAGTGTCGTTGTCATACAGGTTGTTCGACTGCGCATTCACCGTCGCAGAATCGTTCCCCTGACCGTTCAAAGCATTGTCGAGGATGTTTTCCAAGTTCAGGTCATTGCCTGGGCTATAGTTGATGTTGCCTTGGGCCATGATGAAATCACCAGCGGTCGATCCGCTACTCAAGTCGATATCGGCAAAATCATCATCCGACGGCTCAAACCCAGTCAACCCGACATCAACTTTGACGTCCACATCGGTGTTCGAAGAGTTGTGGTTGGCGTTCAGGTTGCCGTTGGCATTCAAATTGGCGTTGCCGTTCAAATTGGCGTTGCCGTTCAGGTTACCGTTGCCGTTACCGTTCAGGTTGGCGTTGCCGTTCGCATTGCCATTGGCATTCCCGTTACCGTTTAGGTTCCCGTTCCCGTTCCCGTTCTCGTTCCCGTTCAGGTTACCGTTGCCGTTCCAGTTTTCA
Source organism: Pseudorhodobacter sp. W20_MBD10_FR17 (assembly GCF_052119765.1). NCBI lineage: Bacteria > Pseudomonadati > Pseudomonadota > Alphaproteobacteria > Rhodobacterales > Paracoccaceae > Pseudorhodobacter > Pseudorhodobacter sp. W20_MBD10_FR17. Next base: position 7,213 of record NZ_JBGQOQ010000064.1, read on the forward strand.
CTCTCAGAAGACTGGGATTGGTCCTGACCTTGGCCTTGCATCTGTGCTTCGGCCTGAAGCTGTGCCTGCAGCTCAGCCTGCGCTTGGCCCTGACCTTGGTCCTGATCTTGGTCCTGGTGACCGTTATTAATCGGGAACATGAAATGTTGATTCTTGATACCCATTAGACTTCTCCGAATAAAGCGAATGTCGGAACGCCAGTCATTCCAAAGCGAACATCGAACAAACGCGGTTTCATAAAAATTCAGTATGAATCGGGGTGCAACGAACCATTTAACAAATCTGTAGTTCGCCCCTCTTGGCTTTACGCTTTACGCTTTACGCTTTACTTGGTTGGCTGCCCCTTCTCATGCTGAACCCTTTAACTTTCGGCACATGCGGCCAAGAGTGATAGCTGGACAAAATGACTACCCCTTCGAAAATGGGTGCAACTGTTTGAAATTTAATGATTTGTTAATCACCGATCACACCAAAACTGGCGCGATACCCCTGCGAATCGATGAAATTTCGGCCGAACCTAACCATTTTTCTAGGTCTGGTCCGCCCCGCCATTTCCCCGCATTTTTTTAATGGGTGCTGACTCACAGATCATTTTGCGTAAACAATATTATCTGGTCACGGGTGGAATCGGTAATATTGTTACTTATCTGCCCGCCTGGTCGGCTTGAAACGAACTGATCCGGCCTTGGACTATTATTGTTACTATGTGCTGTTGAGGCTTAGGATTCCCAAATCACCTGAGTTCTGATTCAAAGTTGCAAACAGAGGAGAGCAGCCTTGAGTCGACGTGTTATGGCCGATGCCCAGTGGAGCATCATTGAGCCATAAAGTCTTGGAAAATCGACCGATCCGGGGCAAGCTGGGCGTGGTCCCCGGCTGTTTGTGGAGGCGGTCCTCTGGACCGTTCGCACCGGAGCGCAGGGGCGTGAATGTCCCGATGAATTTGGCAAGTGGTATAGCGTTTTCAAACAGTTCCGCAGGTGGGTTAAGGCTGATGCTTTCTATCATATGTTCAAAGTGTTAGCCGCAGGCGCCGATCTCGAATACGCCATGGTTGATGGCACTATCGTTAAGGTCCATCGCCCGGGTCAGGGCGCAAAAGCCCTCTCATCGCTGCAAGCAGTGATTGCCGGGTAACAGGAAACTCTTTGCCAGGCCATTGGACGTTCTAGCGGAGGCATAAGACGAAGATACTTGCCCTGACGGACGCGCTCGGCAACCTCGTTGATTTCTGCCTGATGCCCTCTCTTGTCTTATGAATTGAGCAGTTCCTGTGCGAAGCTGGAATAGCTGCCCGGCACGGCATTTATGCTGGGCAGCGGCGGAGGTCGGACCGTTTCTCGCTTGGTCGTCGTGGACCGTCGCTGAATATGGTCGCCTCCGTCTTTTCTTGTGACCTGAACCGCTGCCCGGCAGGACATTGCAAAGCAATGTCCCGAGAGGGGGATAGATATTGTCCAAAGACAAATTGGATGCGTACTGGCTTTCCAAGGAGGAGCACAAGCAGTTCTGCAACGACACAGCGGGGTAAGGGCGCTTCAAATCGCAACTGTTTGCCCCCCCCCTTCTGCAACGATGCGCAACATGCCATCGGGCAGGGGGCGTTGTAATTGTAGGGCTTCGGCTGCGGGGGCGGTCAGCCATTGGCGCCATTCTTCTTGCCGCGTCAAAATCACCGGCATGGCTTTGGGGTGGATCGGCGCTACTTCGGCATTGGGGAGGCAGGTGAGGAAGCCAAAGGGATCGGCCGTGACCTCGCCCTCCTTCAGTTTGCGCATCAAGGTCCATTCGGTGTGTAGCCCCGCGAAAAACGCTAGCGGGCGGTCCGGCCCAAGCGCAAACCATATGGAATGATTGCGCGGGCTGCCTGCGCGCGTGTCGAGTTCGGAAAAGCTGGTGAAGGGAACAAAGCAACCGTTCTCTACGCCCAGCCAGCGTCGCCAATGGGGCGAGGACATGGTCACGCCTGGATCGGTGCGCTTGGCCTCACGGTATGTCTGCGGCGTCGGCATGCCCCGGCGCCTTGGTCAATTGCCACCCGCGCTGTGACCCGTGCCGCAGGATGGGGGCGGCATAATCGGGGTAGATGCCTGTTTGCGCGGGAAGGTTGCCTGTCAGGTCTTCAAACGGTTCATTCCCGATCATCATATCATCAAACACATGCCGCATCTTGGCTTTTGGCCTAGGAATAGAGGTTGCGCACGGGGATATCCGGAATCATGGGGCAGGGCTGATATGGAACTTTACGGGAACACGGGTTGAAAAGGAACGGGCATGTTTGCGGCAAAAACTCCCGAAACAAGATATGGTGTGTGAACTGAGGGGAGAACTTTGGTCGCTCCAGAGCGTTCTGAAGCGTTGAATTCTGTTTTTTCTGAGCGGTTTTCAGAAGGTTCTTGGGCAGTTTTCCGGGGGCTGCAACGGACAAACTTTTGGGCGCCAAAAGCTTGATAAACAGATTGAAAACGAAGCGAAAATCTTGGCCTACGTGCAGTCTTCACTGGATGAATACCCAACATGCGCTTGATATCGTTTTCTATGGCATCCAACATTTGAGGCAGGACGGCGCGGAGAACCGGACCGGCAATCCTGCTGCTGCCCTACACTGTAGTTTAGAGCTGGTGGCGCGAGGATTTTACCAAAAACAGTCTTTGAATAAAAAAAATTTCATAGGCCTATTTCTTGCCGATCCTTGATGAAATTGCTGCCTGCCCGACGCCGAACGCGCCGGCATATCCGCAGACCCCCGCAGAGATTTTCATCTATCAATAAAGGTAATTTCTTTCGCGCAGGTATCGGCATATAGCGCTGGGCTATCCTCGTTCCAACGCTGAATGACGCAGCAGTTCATTGATTTTAAACACCTATTCCGACTCGGTTATGCACATGAAAGGATTCGGAATAAGTTGATAAGTGACATGCCCTGTACCTATGAACAGAAAACAGCGCCCATTTGTGGCGTCCAAAATCAGCTGAAAGACTGACTGTTTTAAAGGAAGACACATGTCGATATCTTTGCAAAAGGCACCGCTTACCTTGTCGAAGGAGGGGCTCAGCGCGCGGCGCAAACGGAATTGTTCTGTGACAAAGCGAGTTATTGTCAAATCTGGTGTTTGAGGCTTGTCGGTCATGCGGCGATCTGGTCTGGGGTTGTGGCTTCAATTC
>NZ_JBGQOQ010000065.1:0-10297 GCF_052119765.1 Pseudorhodobacter sp. W20_MBD10_FR17
CGATGACTCCAGCCAGAACGGTCTGCCCTTCCAGAACGTTCCTGACCCGTTGCTCATAGGTTTGTAGATGCTTGGGCCCTACTGAGGACGCCAAAGATTGCCCATCTAACACCTCCATGGCTTCTGCGCCGTCATCACGGCAGCCCTGACAAAAGCAGCCTTGTAGGCCTGCCTTGTCGATACCGAAGGCTGTGGTCATTTCCCCAGGCTCAAGTCCAATCTCGGTCGGCCCGACATCGTCGCAATGGGACCTAGGCCGGTTCATGCCTTGCACAAGGCAAGACTGCCCTGTGGGGACCCCATAGGGGCGGTTGGCCGCGGTCATGTGCGAACTCCTTTTGTTGAAGTGAGGGCGCCGACTTTATGTCGGTGCAGGAGCGTCTCCGCCGTGCGGCGGTGGACAGGCGAAAGACCCAGAGGCGCGATTGCGCTATATCTGGGCCTTGGAGTGATGAGGCCCGTGGCCTCAGCCAAAGGGATCGTATTCTGAAACGATCACGACCTCGTCACCGTCGATTTCATCGGCGGGGACGGCGCCGAAGCTTCCATCCCCGGCTTGGAAGACGACGATCGAAACCATGAGCGTGGCGGCGAGCGAAGCGGCGAAGGCGTGTGCATCTTTGCGGGACATTTGTTTTGGCTCCTGCTGGGAGGCGGGGGACCATCCCCCGCGCTGACAGGAACCCGAAGGCCCAAAGACTGGCTGACATCACCGGGTGCGTTCGGGCTTGTCCCGAATCCGCCCGGCGGCACGGGCTTGCCCGTAGTCCGAGCCCTCGCGGCTTGATCTCAAAGACAGGCTTTGGGCCAAGGAAGGGACGGGCAAGCGGGGGATGGAACCCTGACGACAGGAGCCGGATTGTCCCGCTGATGCATGCGCTCGCCAGTCTTTGCAGGCACGCTTATGATTGAGAGCTTTTCCAAGGGGATGGTTGCTTTGGTGCGCGCTGCGTGCTCGCGGGACAGGGCTTTGATGGGTGAGACGCCCGCCTGTAGCGGGCCCCTCGGTTTTGAATATGGCTCAGGCGGCGATATCCGCCTCCCCTGCCCCACTTTCGCCGCCGTCATCACCAACGGTTTCCAGCCGGGCATTGCGATAGCCCTCCTTGGCAATCCAAAGCTCTGCAGCCTCAGCGTTTGCGGCCAGATGCAACAACTCAACGCTGCTGCCAAAGTCCAGCAGCACTCGGACCTGCCCGGGCTTTGGCACCTCAGCCACCTCAAAAATCAATTGGCTGTCAGCCGAATGGCTGCGCATGATGGTCACGAGAATGACCCCGTCAGACGAGAAGTTGCCCTCGTGCAGCGTAAAGGAGGCCGGAGCCGTCCAGGTCGAATAGGACCGCGGTGGTTCCTTCTTCACCAGACGCCCCACACCGTTTGCGCGTTCCCAAGCCGCCAGCTTTTTTGTGAAGCGTGCGGGTGGTTTTGGGGCACCATCGGTGTAACGAACGAGCGCGCCCAAGGGCGCGGTGTCGATAATGTTAGATGCAGACATGATTTCTCCTTGTGAGCGTAAAGAATTACACCCATCTTATTGATATTATTATATTTAATGGAAAAGAGGGCGATTTTACCGCCCTCTACTGGCTCAGATCACTCTGCGGCCATCATTGCAGCCGGTTCGGACGGCAGATCAGCCATCAAGAAGTCCGGCAAGGCGATGTCCTCAGCAAGCTCGGACGCGTCTTCAACCGCTTCGCCCTCCCCTGCCCCGGTGCCTGCATCCAGATCGATACGGCGTAGGACCTCCGGCAACCAGCCCGACCCTTTCAGCAAGCGCTCAGCTTCAACCGCCATCTCAGCCTTCTTGAGATGATCGAGCAGCTGGGTCGTGCCCTCACCTTTGGCCTCGCGAACCGCATCAAGAATGCGCGCTTTGGGAACACGACCAAGATAGGTCTCGACCGTAGGTTCCCAACCGGCATCGACCATGTCGAGACCAACGGCTTTGGCAAGGATATCCGACTGCGCCATGCGCCGGGTCAGACCACTGGTCGAGATCCCTGCCCCATAAGGGTTTGGCTTTTCATGCACTGCATTGATCCCAAAGCTCAAGCAATGGGCCAGCAATGCAAGACGGCTGGCTTGATCAAGCGCCGTCAAATAATCCCATAGGACTGAATCGTCGCCAAGCGGCAGATCAGCCTCCCAGCTTTCGTGCCGATCATCAACGGCCTGCGCCACTACGCTGTCCTTCAGATCAGGCGCCTGAGTCGAGAGATAGATTTCGCGCACCGATGCCTCAAGGCAACTGCCCGAGGCCCCGGTTGTCCGGAACGTATCGTTGACCAGTTTCACGAGCAGCAATGTCAGCGCCACATCGGGTGACCGCCCGACAGCTTCACGCAAAGCCAAGGTGCGATGGGCCGTAAGTTCGACAAGCAACCGTTCTGGCAGAGGTTTGAGGGCTCCGTCCTCTTCGTCCTCAGCAAGCGCCTCCAGAGGCTGACCGCCGGACGTGATGACAGTTCCGACGTGCGCCGCCTGGTCGGCTGACAATGCAAACTCTCCCCCCTGCCCCGCTACATCAGACACAGCGCAGTCACCATCCGCGATAACAGGGGCTTCATCCTCAACGCGAACAAAACCTCGAGAGACAGACAAACCACCCTCACGATCAAGGCTCACAAACACGCCAGCGCGCGCAACGTCATGTGCCTCATAAACCAAGGGCCGCTGTTCAAGACCTTCCATGGCCAACTCAAGAGCAGCGATCCGTTCCGAGATGTCTTCGGGAACCTCGTCTTGTCCGGAATGTTCCTCTTCCAACTGCCGGTACTCAGCAAGATGCGCCGCATGGGCTGCAACCTCGTCCTCGGACATTGGCACGGCCTCCCCAAACAACCGCCGCATTCCGTGGCTGTACCCGTAAGGCAGATCGACCGAGATCTCGATCCACTTCCAACCCTCAGCGACGATCGCTTCGGCTTCAACCTGCAGCCGCTCGGACACCAACCGATCCAGCAGGGCAGGGTCCTCTAACCAACCGCCATCGTCGCCTTGGAACAAATCGCGCAATACGGTGCCACCAGCGGCCTCATAAGCAGACACTCCGACAAACACCGCACGGCGATCAGACGCCCGCACGGACGTCTCTGTCAGCATACGCCGGATTTGGAACGGCTCTTTCGACCAGGAGGCTTTGATGGCATCCCAAACCTGAACCTGGCGTTCGTGATCAGGATTGACGGTAAAGGCCATCAGCTGTTCCAGCGTCATAGTGTCTTCGGCATAGACCTCGAGTAGGGCAGGGACCACGGATGCCAATCGCATACGCTGCTTCACAACAGCAGGGGCAACAAAGAAGGCTGCAGCAATTTCTTCATCGCTTTGACCTTTATCCCGCAAGGCCAAGAACGCACGGAACTGATCCAATGGATGCAAGGCAACGCGCTGCATGTTCTCCGCCAAGGAATCGTCTTCAGCCAGGATCGCAGAAGAAGCTTCCCGGACAATGCAGGGCACGGGCGCGAACTTCGCCAGCCGCTTTTGCTTCACCAGCAAAGACAGCGCTTGAAAACGGCGCCCACCGGCCGGGATTTCGAACTTGCCGGTTTCAACCCCTTCAGCATCCAACACAGGCCGCACGTTCAAGCTTTGCAATAAGCCCCGGCGAGCGATGTCTTCGGCCAGTTCCTCAATCGAGACGCCAGCTTTGATGCGGCGAACGTTGGACTGGCTCAACACCAGTTTGTCAAAAGCGATATCGCGCGACGGCGACAGAGTGATTCTCTGGGCAGCTTGGGCCATCAGATAGTCTCCAAGACGGGCGCCGGGAGCCACTCTCCCAATCTCACTTCCCGTCACACTCAAACCAACAAACCTTTCACTCTCAGAGAGACTGACGTAGAAAAGGCAGCTATCAGCATTGGTGTATACCGGGGTAAACATCGAGCCATAACGTGTCGTTCCAGTAGTGTTTACCGGGGTATACATGGGAAGCCCCCTTGAGAGGGCATCACACAAATTGCTCCTGCTTGTGTTTAGGGGTGGTAAGAGACCAGAACATTTTTACGCAATCCAGACCCCGATCACGGGCCTTTTTCGTCAACGCGTTCAAATAGGCCTGCGGGTTTTTGATACGGCCATACGCTTCAACAAGGCCGAGAATTGCCAATGCACAGCCGTATTCCCCCAACCGTTCATCTGCGGCGGCAATCGCTTTTGGATGAAGCCCTATAGCGGGTCCCAGTGATTTTGCGAGCTGTGTCACATCTGCCCATGTTTGAGGCGGGCTTGAACACATAGATCGCGCGGTTGTGGCAGCCTCCATGCACTCGAATACCGAAATATCCGAGCGAACACCTTCTTTATTCTTAGCATTGTCGGTGTTTTTAAGTTTTGCGGTTTCAGGTATTGTCGTAGTTTCCCCTTCAGAGTCTAAATCTTCTTCATTAGAATTCTGAATATGCCGGACAATTTGACTGTCACTGTCGGACATTTCGTGTGCGCGAGTAAGATCAGTTGCAGCTCTGGGTGAGGTTCCAGGGTGCAGGTTTTTATCGATGTTCTGGATTAGGGTTTGCAACTCTTCGACCGAAAGCTTGCGACGAAGCGAGCGGCGGGCATAGTCGCCTAGCGTGGAGGCTGCGAGGCCTTCATTGTTGTAAAGGCGATCGCGAATTAGAGCCTTTATAGACTTAGCTTTTATATCTTGGTGGCGGCAGTTCTCTGCGATGGTCTCTAGCTCTGGCACCAATTGGCAAAGCGGTGAAATATCTATGCCATAGGCAATAACTGTCGCGTTGTTTTGATCTTTGATTTGATAGCGCTTGCCGCTCGGGCTTAATTTTCGAAGCACAATACCAACTTCCGCGAGCTTGTTCAAACGACGGCGAAGGGTTCTTTCTTCGATGCCATCGCAGCGTTCAGAAAGCACACGATTAGACGCAAAGACGACCATCTGGCTGCCCCATTGCGCTACCGGCATAAGCGAGAGCAGGCCGCGCAAGACCGCAATGTCGCGATCCTTCAGATTGAAGTGGGTCTTTGACAGGCGGAGGAGGTCCAAAGCGTGCCAGCGTGGGTCGGCGGGGCGCTTTGGGGTGTCGGCGGATTTGGTGTTGCCAGGCGTTGGCGGTGCAAGCGAAATATTGATGTGTTTCATGGGATGTTCACGCGGATCAGTCTGACCAACCCAGCGGAATCATCGCTCGCAACCAAGCTTGGCAGCCCCATTCAATCAAAAATGGGACATATTCAGGCAAAGAAATACCGATCATCGCCTTTGCGATGTTGCTAACGAATCAGGCCTGCGCTAGATTGCTCTTGTTGAAGTTGAGCTTTCTCAGGGTTGGCGCCCTGTGTATTGCACGGGCCTTCCGAGTGGGATCCATTCGGGAGGTCTATCTTTTTCCTGCAATGCTCCTTTGTTGTTGCGGTTTTTCGGGTCAGTCTTGGTTGTCGGATTGAGTCAGATACTCTTGGTGCAGGCGCTGAAAAATCTCGCCAGCATGTCCTGCGATCCAATGCGCAAATTCGACGGATCCTGCGTCTGCTTGGAAAGTCACTTTATTTTTCCCCACAGCAATAGAGCCGATTTTAACCCCGGAATTCGACTGAACGGCGAGGGTAGGGGGCTTTGCCCCTTGTTTCTTTGACTGTGAAGAGTGGGCTTCAAACGCTTTTATCCAATGATCAAAGCGTTGATCCGAGGTCAGCGCAGCTGGGAAGGGGCCGTGAAGCACCGAGTTTGGATCTCGTTTCTGCTGCAAAACCTTGGTGGCTAGTTCATACCAGCGCTTCCACCCGACCGAAGGTGTTGGCCCAATTTTTTCAATCAACTCTCTCGGGAATGCCTCTCTTACCTTTCGCATATGCGAGGTATGGCTGCGGCTGATATTCAGAGCATCCTGGATAATACGCGGCTCATACCCTGCTTCCTCCAAGTCGCCGGCAAATAGAGTTTTTTCAATGAAAGACGGATCTTTCCGAAGATTGTTTTCTTGGCCTTGGGCAAGGACGGCCTCTTCATCAGACAGCGTCCGAATCAAGGCCTTGACCGTTATGCCAAGCCCTTTGATTGCAGCTAAGCGCCGACGCCCATAAACGACCTGATACCTACCGCTGAGTGCGGGGTGCGGGCGCAACAGAATGGGCACTTGTTGACCATGCCGCGAGATGCTCTCTCGGAGATCCGCAATATCATCATCCAACAGACCTATCCGGTCTTTGAGGCCTGAATCCTCGATCAGGGCCGTATCAATATCTTGCACGGTGCGGGCGCCCACAGTTCTTAGGTCGTTCCTTATGGCGGCAATTGGCCCGGATTGCTGAAACACTTCCGGCGAGGATCGCGCAGGACGGTAGGATGGCGCCGTGGCGTTCTCATCTGTTTGTGGCGGTGTAGGGGTTATCCCCTCGAACATGTTTTTGCGGGCCATATATTAAAGCCTCCCCCATGCTTTGTGAATGTCTTGCTCTAGCTCCCGCGCGACGGCATTTATTGATTCCATGGCGCGGTCATAGGTGTTGCGATTCATGCTGCCACGTCCCACTTCGAAAAGTGTTTGGTGGGTAAGGCCTGCATCTGATACAGCGGTCGATTTCAAAAAGGTCTCTGTCATCACGCGTTTGCCAAAATTTGCACGCAAAAGACCGGCTACCTGTGCCTGAGGGCCATCGGATGGTTCAAATCGTGAGACGAGATACCGCAGGAAGTCATATTCCAACGACAGACCAGCATCGCGAATCGTATCCAACAGAGAGGATGTCATCGTCAGAAATTGGGCCAAGGACGCCACATCAATGAAGTTCGGCACCACCGGTATCAGGATGGAGGAGGAAGCAACAAGCGACGAAAGCGTCAAAAACCCGAGTTGCGGTGGGCAATCGATGAACACCAGATCATAATTGGCTTCGACCGACAGCAATGCTTGCCGGAGCCGAAGATAAAAGGGCGGTTCGGCACCACGACGCAGGGCATACGGCGTTTCAGTCTCATATTCAGACAAAATCAGCCCGCCCGCAGCTATGTCCAGACCGTGAAAATAGGTCTTGCGAATGACGTCGCTCATCGGAAGCGGGTCGTCATAGCGGATAGCGTCGTAGACAGTGCCTTTGTGCGAGAAATCAATCTCTGGTCGTAGACCGGTCATCGATGACAAGGAAGCCTGTGGGTCCATATCTACAACCAGAACGCGGTAGCCATGAAGAGCGAACCATTGACTCAAATAGGCGGCAGACGTTGTTTTGGCTGATCCGCCTTTGAAGGAGACACAGGAAATGATTTGCAGCGGATCCTGCCCAACGCGTCCACGAAGGTAAAGGGAGGGATCTCGCGTGGTGCGGGCGAGGGAAAGACGGATCTGGCCAAGATCATCTGCTGAATAAACCTTGCGACCACGTTCGTCCAAGGGGACATCGGGAATCTTTGCCTCGGCATGGAGTTTCCGAAGATGGCCTGCCGCCAAACCAAGGAATTCTGCGGCCTCGCTGGAAGAGAAGGTGCGCAAATGTTTGCGTGCGTCCGGAGCAAAATTCCGTTCGAGATGCTGTCGAATTGACTGGTGCAGCGTTGCTGCATCAGACTGGAGTTCGGCGAATACTCGCTCGATTGCCATTTGACCCTCATTTTGCCTCTTGCTGGAATGGTTTAATCCACTCGCAGCCCCCGGTTATCCGGGATTATTTATTTGTAGCGCAAAAAGCCGCAATTACCGCTTATTTGCGCTACAAGTAGTCATGCGGCAGGTTTTCGCGTCTTGCAAGGAAATTATTGCTTCCTTCCCAAAGAGAATTTCTACTCAGTTCGTAGGAAGATACCTGTAAGAACTTGTAATATAGAGACATTCTACTTCCTATGCGGTGGTAACGTATTTTGTACGAGCGGAGGTATACTACACAACTTATAGTGCCATAGCTTATCAGTACGAATCGATGAGCAAAGTAAGATGGCTGTTTTTTCCCTTCATACCGTGGTGGCTCACCTGATCATAATGCGGTTTTAGGACAGTGGCGAAGTGTGGTCTCGGCAAAGCGAGATTTTCGGCGCGTATGGTTCTGATTGGTCAAGATCCTTGAAAAAGTAATGCGAATATGCCATATGTAATGCGTATTCAGAATTTGACATGGAGGGCGTCATGCAGGAATCAACCATCACGACGAAAGGCCAGACGACCTTGCCCAAAGATGTGCGGCAGGCGCTGGACCTGAAACCTGGGGATAAGCTGCGGTATCTGATCCTCGATGACGGGGAAGTGCGGATCATCCGCGCACGGTCGGCGCGTGAATTGGCCGGAGCGCTACACCCTCTAACGCAGCGGGTTGTAACGCTTGACGAGATGGATGCGGCCATTGCGGCCGGAGCGAAAGGCCAGTGATCGGCCTTGATACCAATGTGCTTGTGCGGTTCTTGGTGCAGGACGATCCTGCACAAGGCGCGCAGGCCAGTGACTGTGTGGCCAGCCTGTCTGAGGCGGCGCCCGGGTTTATCGCGCGCGAAGTCATGGTTGAAACGGTTTGGGTGTTAGAGCGGGCATACGGCCTGTCGCGCCCGCAGATTGCGGCGGCGCTGGAAGGCTTGTTGGAGGCCCGGGAATTGGTGGTTGAAGCAGCGGACCGCGTCGCCATAGCGCTCAATCGCTATGGTAAGGGCGGGGCAGGGTTCTCGGACCAGATGATCGCGTTGGCAGGCGTTGAGGCGGGCTGTAAGGTCACAATGACCTTCGACCGCAAAGCCGCGCAAGGGCCGGGGATGCAGCTTGTAGGCGCGTCTCAGGACCACTGATTTCGACGTAAATTAGAGATGTATTCACCGGGATTTGTGAAGATTGCCTTCTAAATCAATCACTCACGATAAGGCGGACTTATGCAACCCAAACCGTCGAGGCGTCTTTAGGTGTTGAGTGGGCCTTCTGCTTCGGAAAGCATGTACATAAAAGGCAGCACTTTATTCACAGACTTTCACTCTCCCCGTCTATTGAGTGCTGTGGGTCGGTAGGCTATCAGACGGGCATAGAACGAATGCCAAGCGCGGTGCCTAATCCGTTTCTGCCGCAGCTTTTTCGAGCAACCCTAGCCTTTCTGCGCGCGCCAACAGCATTTTGACGGACGAAGGTTCCCATTTGCTGCGACCACGCGGCGTTCGCTCGCGCATATCCTCAAGCCGCGTGCAGATGGCTTGAAGTGTCATCGATGGATCGGCGCCTTTGATGCCAGCGATGATGGCGGGCAAGCGGTCATCCTTTTCCCGTCGCCGGGCGCGCTCCAGCACCGTTGCAGGCAGAAAGCCATCACGGACATAAGCGCTGACAGCGCGGAGCAGGCGGGGTTGCGTCCATTGCGCGTCCGGCATCAGCGGGCCGTTGACGATGCGGACCACGTCTTCCCAAGCCAAATCGGGGCGAAGCCGCCGGACTTGGGGAACCCAGTCTTGCGCGGTCTCGTTCAGCCGCTCCATGTAACCGTCCTGCCGTGCCAGCCGCACTTTGCGTAATGCGGCGGGATCCTTGGCACGGAGGCCTGGATTTCCTCCTACGCGCCCTTCAGACCTCGCACTGGCAAGGCCGGCCTTTGTGCGTTCACGGATCAAGGCACGCTCGAACTCGGCAGCGGCACCTAGCACCTGAAGCGTGAACTTGCCCTGCGGAGATGCGGTGTCGATCGGGTCCTCAAGCGAACGGAAGAAGGCACCCTTCGCCTCCAGCCGCTCTATCATCTCCAAAAGGTGCGATAGCGACCGGGCTAGCCGATCGATCCGGACAACGACCAGCGTATCGCCTTTGCCTATCCGCTCCAGCACGCGCGCCAGCACAGGCCGCGCGCGATTGCCGCCCGAGGCCTGTTCTTCATGGATCTCGGCGCAACCCGCGGATTTCAGGGCCTGCGACTGGGGCAGGGGGGTTTGATCCTCGGTTGAAACGCGCGCGTAGCCTATCAATGGCATCAAAACAGGCCTTTTGCAATTTTGTATAGCGTTACTAAACGACCGTTTGTAAACGAATGCAATGGCGGACTCTTTGGTCCTGCTCACCCAATATCCTTTGATTTCATTACGCTGAACTCGATCAAGGAGAGATCGCCAAGCATCGCGCGCGTGTGCTATATAAAGAGACGTAGAGCATGTGACGAATACACTTGGGTAGTTTGCAGAATTGCCATATTCTGCACATATGAAGCACCATAGCCCTGTCATACTTGACGATCTTGAAGACCCCCCCTGCGACTTCGGGCAAGCCGACGAGCCGTCGGAAGAGGATCTGTGGTTCCTGCCCGGTTGTCGCGTTTAGTTCCCGATTTCAATTGAAGCAGTAAGCTGAAACTGAAGCGCTGGAATTTCATCTTAGCGCTTCAC
>NZ_JBGQOQ010000066.1:0-10254 GCF_052119765.1 Pseudorhodobacter sp. W20_MBD10_FR17
AAGTGGCAACATTTTACGCTGCCCGCAGCGAGATTATCACGCCACTTCCGTGGCTCACTTTTGCACTGCCGTTCTCACTTCGATCGCGCGGTATGCGCCCAGCTCGGGTGCGCCTATCCCAAGCAGGCCTATTGATACGATGGGGTTTTCCGGGGTCGATTGCTGCCAAGCCTCTGCCGCAGAAAGCCCGACGTTGGCATAGGAGGCTTGCAACCCCTTGTTGTTGAACAGGGCGGCCTGAACTGCGGTGTCTGCACCGATGCGTTTGCCACGCACCAAGGCCTGAACCTGCCGCCGCAAAGCCTCATTTCCCGCCTGCGATTGGGCAAAGGCGGTTTGCTTGCCAATGGCCGCAAAGGTTTGGGATGAGATCGCCGCAAATCCGGCCTTGTTGTCAGTATAGGCGCCGGGAACGGCCCCGACACAGGCGCTCAGCAACAGCGGCCCCGCAATAAGCATAGGGTTTTTAAGAATGCGCATCAGTTGCCCTCCGTCTGTTCTTGATTGACTTCGCGCCAATCGCGCGGCCCGGTCGGGGCGCGGTAGGTGTAACCGGCCAGCGGGTCTGCGGCGCGCAGCGGAGCAGTCGCCCCAGGAAGGCTTGCGGCCTGCAAGGCGGTGGTATTGGGAAGCGGCGTTGGCGTGGATGCACAAGCACCAAGCGCCAAGGCACACGCCCCGGTTAGGATTTGGGATTTCATGTGTATTACCTGATCAAAGGACAGTCCGCGCTCTATCAGCGCAAAGAGGCCGACCCCGCGGGGCCGGATGTCAGATCAAGTGTTTTGGAGGGCGTAAAAAGCCGCTGGCATCAGCTGCGACGAGCGTCGAGTGAAGAATAACGGGATCAAGTAGCGCGGCTTCAGCAGGTGGCGGCGCAAAGCCATCAATTAAAATCGCTGCCATACACATGCCCGCACAGCATTGATGCAGCCCTGCATTGGACGCGTGTTTTCCCGTGCTGGTGCCACAATCCATTTGTGCCGAAGCATGGGCATGGACCAACCCAGCTGCATGGCCAGCGCTTTGCGTGACATTGGAATGGTCGCCATGAACTCCCATCGTCGCATGCGCCGAGGCCGGTGGAAAAAACGCCAGCGCAAACGCAACAACAAGGCACGAAAGCACCTTGATCACACTTGCAATGGAACTTTTCTTTCTCATAGCACAGCGATGGCGCAAGCACGCCCCTCTGTCAACGCTTCCAGCGCGGGAAGGTTTCTGACAAACCCGTGAGCGTCCTATTTTTCAAATCGCTTGTTTTATTTGGAACTGTCCAGCGCGGGAAGATGCTTACCCAGCATTTCTAATTATCCCTGCCAATTTAGACGAGGTTCCTTCTTTCATTATGCCCTTGACCTTCCCGTGGCTGGAAGGCCCAGGGTGCGATCTGGTTTCGATATCCGTTTGCAACGAACGGAAGGGAAAACAGCGCTGGCGCGGTGAACATGATGCGGCGCTTGTGCGGTAAGCAATGCTTAAATCTGCGGGTGACTGGCGACAGTGCGTTCGGTCATGGGCCGTGACGGGCCTGTGACCAGCGTTTGTCAGCAGATACAAAGCTATCACAGGTTAGGTGAAAATGATAATGAATGGCTATGGAATGGGCCTTGGCTGGATATGGATGATCGTCATCTTTGTGCTGGTCGGCCTCGCAATCGCGGCGTTGGTCAAATACCTGCGCAAATGAACCAAAGGGAAACACAATGGACTATACAATTAACCGTCTGATAGCGGGCGCTGATTTTGATGCCGTTGATGCGCGCACCCGTGCGGCCTTGGCCGAAAAGGGTTTTGGTATCCTGACCGAGATCGACGTTAAGGCGACGATGAAGAAGAAGCTGGATGTCGAGATGCCTGCCTATCGCATCCTTGGCGCCTGCAACCCGAAAATGGCGCATGAGGCCATTGGGATAGAGCCACGCGTGGGGACCATGTTGCCCTGTAATGTGATTTTGCGCGAAGTTGACGGTGGCGTGGAGGTCAGCGCGATTGATCCTGTGGCCTCGATGCAGGCAATCGACAATGCGGCGCTGCATGCGGTGGCGGGACAGGTGCGTGACCTTTTGGCTAATGCCGTTAAGGCCATTTGAGATGACCTTGCGCCGCAGCCTCCTTGTGGCGATGGCAATCCTCGGGCTCGCTATGCTTGCGCTTTGGTGGTTCGCGCCGTCTATATTAGTCGACGCCAAGCGACTTATGGATCGTGACGCGTTGGAGGCATTGGTGGCGCGAGCGGGTCTTTGGGGGCCTTTGTTGATTGTCGGTCTGATGACTCTTGCTATCGTTGTCAGCCCGCTTCCGAGTGCGCCGATCGCTATGGCGGCTGGTGCGGCTTACGGGGATGTTTGGGGCACGGTTCTGGTCGCCATCGGTGCCGAACTTGGCGCGTTGATTGCCTTTGGTCTGGCCAGACACCTCGGGCGTGATGTGCTGCGCCACATGTTCGGCGAGCGGTTGGATGCTGGATTGCTTGGCTCGCAGAATGCCCTGACATGGACCGTATTTGCCAGTCGCCTGATGCCCTTCCTGTCTTTTGATATGATCAGCTATGCGGCGGGGCTTAGCGGCCTACATCTGTGGCGCTTTGGTTTGGCAACATTGGCTGGAATTATACCTGCAAGCTTCGTCCTCGCGCATTTTGGCGGCGAAGCGATAAGCGGAGACATGGGCCGCACGACTTGGGCGGTTTTGGGCCTTGGACTGATCACCGGATTGCCCATGCTTTGGGTCGCGTTGAGACAGAAAACAAAAAAGGGAACCTGATGGCGCAAACCTACGATAAAAACAGCATTTCTCTGCCCGCGCGGTAGCTTCTGGCCCGCAACCTTATAAGGCAAAACGACTACGAATAAAGTTTAAGCTTCTCGTTATTGGATGGCTTAGGCCCAAGAAATCCAAAAGAAAGTTGTCACACCATGGAACACAATCATTCCCATGCGAAGTCGAACATTCCCGAGGGCGCTGAAACAGCAAAGGATCCGGTTTGCGGTATGATGGTTGCGATTGATCCTGAGGCGCGCCACGCAGCGTTTCAGGACAAAACATTCCATTTCTGCTCGGACAAATGCCAGACAAAATTCAAGGATGATCCATGGTTCTATGCGCAGGGGCGGGCCGAAGGACGTAAGAAAACCGTAGCTGTTGATACACAATACACCTGCCCGATGCACCCAGAAATTGTCCGTGATGCCCCCGGTGCTTGCCCGATTTGCGGCATGGCGTTGGAGCCGATGCTGCCAACAGACGAACCCAGCGAGGAATTGACAGATTTCACGCGCCGGATGTTGATATCCGCAGTGGCGGCGGCGCCTCTCATCGTTCTGACCATGGGGGAATTCGTTGGCCTGCCGGTGCGTGATTGGATCGGCCATCAGATCGCCAGCTATCTGGAGTTTGTATTGGCGACACCGATTGTTCTTTGGGCTGCAGCACCTTTCTTCAAGCGTGGTTGGGACTCGCTGGTCAACCGGTCCCCGAACATGTGGACGCTGATCAGCCTTGGCGTGGCGGCGGCCTATCTCTATTCTATCGTGGCAACTTTTCTGCCAAGCATCTTTCCTGATGCCTACCGGATGGGCCAAGGTGTGGGCACCTATTTTGAGGCGGCTGTGGTGATCATCACGCTGGTCTTTGTCGGCCAAGTGCTGGAGTTGCGAGCGCGGGAACGCACGGGCGATGCGATCCGCGCCTTGCTGGATCTTGCGCCAAAAACTGCGCGGCGCATTTTGCCAGACGGCACCGAATATGATGCCCCGCTGGACAACGTCATGGAAGGTGATCGACTACGGGTGCGCCCCGGCGATGCGGTGCCCGTTGACGGAGTGGTGATCGAAGGGCAGTCCAATCTGGATGAAAGCATGCTGACCGGCGAATCCATGCCCGTTGAAAAGGGGCCCGGCGATGCCGTAACTGGGGCAACCATCAACAAAAACGGGTCTTTGGTCATTGAGGCGGGCAAGGTCGGTGCAGATACCGTGCTGGCGCAGATCGTGGCGATGGTGTCCAACGCCCGACGCTCACGCGCGCCGATCCAAGGCATGGCTGACCGTGTGTCGGCGGTGTTTGTGCCGACCGTGGTTGGCGCGGCGATCTTGGCCTTTGTTGTCTGGATGATCTTTGGGCCGGAGCCCGCGCTGGTTTATGCCATCGCCTCTGCCGTTTCTGTGCTGATCATCGCTTGCCCCTGCGCGCTTGGTCTTGCTACCCCGATTTCAATCACCACTGCGGCGGGACGCGGGGCACAGGCGGGTGTGCTGATCAAGGATGCCGAAGCGCTGGAACGCATGGCAAGCGTTGACACGCTGATCGTGGACAAGACCGGCACGCTGACCATGGGCAAACCAAAGCTGACCGATACTGTGGCCCTTGGTGACATTGCCGAGGCTGATATTCTGTCTTTGGCGGCGGCGTTGGAGCGTGGCTCGGAACATCCTTTGGCCGAGGCAATTGTCGAGGGAGCCGAAGCGCAGGGTGCTGCACGGCAAGAGGCTAAGGATTTTGAGTCCGTTACCGGCAAAGGCGTGCGTGGTGCTGTTGGTGGCCGCGCCGTGGCCCTTGGCAACACCGCGATGATGCAAGAGATGGGCTTGGACACCGCGCAGGCCGAGGAAAAAGCGGATGCGCTGCGGACCGAGGGCAAGACCGCGATGTTCGTCGCCGTTGATGGAGCGCTTGCAGGCATCGTGGCCGTGGCTGACCCGATCAAAGACAGCACCGCACAGGCCATCAAGGCGCTGCATGCGCAAGGCCTGCGTGTCATCATGGCGACAGGCGACAACGAGCGTACTGCGCAGGCGGTAGCAAGCAAACTTGGCATCGACGAGGTGCGCGCTGGTGTTTTGCCCGAGGATAAAAAGAACTTGATCGACCAGTTGCGCCGCGACGGGCACAAAATCGCAATGGCAGGTGACGGGGTGAATGATGCACCCGCTTTGGCCGCTGCCGATGTTGGTATCGCTATGGGCACCGGCGCGGATGTGGCGATGGAAAGTGCTGGCATCACGCTTTTGGGCGGTGACCTGATGGGTATCGTGCGGGCAAGAAAACTGGCCCGCGCCACTCTGCGCAATATCAAGCAAAACCTGTTTTTCGCCTTTGCCTATAATGCTGTCGGTGTGCCAATCGCGGCAGGGCTGCTTTATCCGGTCACGGGGCTGTTGCTGTCGCCTATGATTGCGGCGGCGGCGATGAGCTTGTCCTCAGTATCCGTCATCACCAACGCGCTGCGCCTGCGGCGTGTCGATCTATAAAAAAACCGAAAAGGAGATTCTAATCACAACCTTCCACATTCTCGACCCTTGACCCTGCAGCATGCGTCACGTTTGATATGGCAGAGCGAAAGGTCTCGATTGAAGGTATGCGGGGACGTGTCGGCTGTAATGGCCGCGCTGGCAACGGTTGGTTTGCCTGCCTCGCTGGCTGATAGCCCTTTGCCATTGGGGCACGGTCCGCTAAGGGCCGGCCGTTTTGGCCAGCCCAAACGCTCAGGTTTCGATGATTTCAGAAACCGTTGAGGGGTTTTGAAGGTCGGTGCCCAGATGTTTGACTGTCTTGTTCACCTTGGTATGTCCCAACAAGAACGATATAGTACGCATGTTGGGCCCAATTCCCCGTCACAGATTAATGTCGGTGCCCAAAGCGATGAGCAAAAACCATAGAGTGTTATTCTACACTCTCTGGTATCAGATCCCGACTTGAGGAACCGAACGTAATGGCTAAGTTTCCAACCTCCCGCGTCGACAAGTTGCTGTCCTCTATGGGCTATGGCTCGCGCAGGGAAATAGCGCAGATGGCCAAGGCTGGCGGTATCACTCTGGACGCGGCCGACCTCCTGGACGTCACCAAACGCATCCCTATTACGCCAGATTTACCGACCCGCATGAAGATTGACGGCGAGGCGCTGGATCCCGTCGCGGGCATGGCCATCCTGTTGAACAAGCCCTTGGGCATGACCTGTTCGCATAAAGAAGAGGGCGCGCTGGTCTATGACATCCTGCCCGATCGCTGGAGATGGCGTAATCCGGCGATCTCGACCATCGGCCGTTTGGACAAGCAGACCTCCGGTCTTTTGGTGCTGACGGATGACGGCGACCTGCTGCACCGTGTCATCAGCCCCAAGCGCCATGTCAAAAAGACCTATCGTGCCAAGCTGGCCCGCCCGCTCAATGGCTCGGAAGCCGACCAGTTTGCTTCGGGCCTTTTGATGCTGGAGGGCGAAAACAAGCCGCTGGCCCCTGCCGAACTGGACATAATTTCCGAAACCGAAGTCCTGCTTAGTGTGACCGAGGGCCGATACCATCAGGTGCGCCGCATGTTTGCTGCCACCGGCAATCACGTAGAAGAACTGCACCGCGAAAGTTTGGGCGGTCTTTCACTGCCTGATGGCTTGGCTCCCGGTCAGTGGAAACTGCTGAGTGGAGAAGAAATCGCCTCGATCTTTCAGTAGGCCGAGCGCCGCACAATAGCACGCCAACGCAACGAGCGCCTAGGACAGAACTTGCATTGCCAAACACCTGCGGAGAAGGCTCTTTCGCAACGTTTTTGGCTTTCACTTCGTCAGGAGCGATAGCACTCGTTTGCTTTTGACGGTTCAGGTGGTCGGAGGGTGACCTATCGCGGTATATTGCACGCTTTGATGTGATGGTCTGCGTGTGTGCCAGCATCGCTCGCGTTAGGTCTGGGGGACGAGGAATGCGGAACACTCCTAAAAGACAGCATTAATCTAACCCGAATACAGCTTAGCTAAGCCGTTAAACTGTCCTAATAAGCAGGGCCACGTCATATGCGGAAAAGGGGCGCTTACCCCCCAATTAACGTCGCGCTACGCCCTGCGAAGGGCTTGTTTTTCGGCAACCCATTCCAGTGCATGCCGAGAATAGGCCGTAATCTCGGCCGCAACCGCTGGAATTTCCTGTAATTTCTCTCGGTAGGCTACCACTGGGTCTGGCCAGATCAGTGTTTGGCCGGTGTCTTGCGTCAGCAGGTCTATCCAGAGAAATGTTGGTGCAAAGCCGCAGTCGCCAAGGCCAAAGGGCAGGTCATGCGCCAGCAAAACCGCAAGCTGATCCAGCCGTTTTGCAATCCCTGCAACCGCACGCGCAGCGGCTTCTGGGTCTGGCGTGGTGACAAGCGGGAATAGGCTGCGCACGGCGGGTTCCAGCCGTGTGTCGTGAAAGCGGGCGCGCTCGCGCATACGCCCACGGGCATTGATATCGGTGGGCAATAATGGCGGTGCAGGAAAGGCCTCATTGATGTATTCGGCAATCGCTTCACTATCACTCAGACTGAAATCGCCCACGGTGATCGCCGGCAAGTTGCCAAAGGGCGAGGCGCTGGCAAAGCCCTCGGGGTCGCTGGCTGGCATGTGCTCTTGCCATGTTAGCCCCTTGGCGCGCAGCAGGATTCGTGTTTTGGCGCAATACAGGCTGTGTGGCACGGAATAAAGCGTAAGCATGCGGCGGCCTCTGAGTATCAAAAGTGGGCGGTCATGAAACAAGGGGCGCTGGTGCGCGCCCCTTGTTAGCCGTTCAAGCGATCAGTTTGAAAGCTGCCACTTCGCAGCCAGCGTGTCGAACAGCCCAGCCTCTTTTTGCAAAGTAATCCAAGTGTTGACGTAGTTGATCCAAACTTGGTCATCCTGCTTCATCAGCATAGCCACCGGTGTTTTCGCGCGTGGTGCAGAAACCGGCACGATCATCAACTCGGGATATTGTGCGACCAACTTGTTCGCCTCGACGTTTGAGGTGATATGCGCGGTCGCACGCCCCGAAAGTACCTCTTGGAAGTCGCGGGCAGGGGCTTCGACGATCTTATGGGCGGCGTTCGGGAAGAATTCCTTGACCTGCTTTTCCTGCGTCGTGCCAAGTGTCGCAGCAACGGTCACCTCTGGCTTGTCGAGATCGGCCCAGTCTTTATACAGATCGGCATCTTTTTTGTTAATCAGCGGCACGGTAGCAAGGCTAAAATAGCTGTCGGAATATCCCGCAGCTTTTGCCCGTGAAGGGCTGATCGAGGCAGAGCCGGTGATGTGGTAAGTGCCTGCGGTCACACCCGCGACAAGCGTTTTCCAATCGGTCGGCACAAATTCAACTGTGACGCCCAGATCAGTGGCAAGGGCGGTCATCACGTCGATATCATAGCCGGTGTAGGTGTTTGTCGCGATGTCCTTCATCGTCATCGGGTTCCAATCGCCTGTTGTCCCGACCTTCAACACGCCAGACGACAGAATGTCGTTCAAGGCGGATTGCGCGCTTGCCACCATAGGTGCGGCGATCAGCGTTGCTGCCACTAGCACGGTTTTCATAAACGTCATAAGTATCTCCCAAGGGTTCTTTTATCTGTTCAACAACGATCCTTGCCGTTGCCATTTTGCAATGCAAAGCTATCTAGGGCTTTTTGCAGCAGATCAAGCCGTAGGGCACAAGGAATAACATTCTATGGACGATAGTACTGCAATCATTCGATTTGCGCAGGTTTCCAAGCATTATGATGCGTTTCAAGTGTTGAAAAACATCACTCTTGAAGTGGCCAAGGGCGAACGTCTGGTGATCTGCGGGCCGTCGGGGTCGGGTAAGTCGACGTTGATCCGCTGTATCAACGGGCTAGAGGCCTATGGCAGCGGTGATGTTTTCGTGAGCGGCCTGCGCGTGGGTTCGGATAATCGCAGCATGTCAAAGGTGCGCGGTCGGGTCGGGATGGTTTTTCAGCAGTTCAACCTTTTCCCACATTTGACGGTGATGGAGAACCTGATGCTTGGCCCGATGCGCGGGCGTGGCATGAGTTCTGCCGCCGCCCGCGAGATCGCCACGCGGTATCTGGCGCGCGTGCGCATCCCCGAGCAGGCGGATAAATACCCACGTCAGCTTTCGGGTGGCCAGCAACAACGTGTGGCGATTGCGCGGTCGCTGTGCATGGAGCCTGAGATCATGCTGTTTGACGAGCCGACCAGCGCACTTGACCCCGAAATGATCTCCGAGGTGCTTGAGGTAATGGCCGAGCTGGCGACCACAGGCATGACGATGCTGGTGGTCACGCATGAGATGGGCTTTGCCCGCCGTGTCGCCGACCGGATGGTGTTCATGGACCACGGCGAGATTGTCGAAGTGGCGCCGCCCGAAGACTTTTTCTCTGCGCCCAAGAGTGTAAGAACGCAGGATTTTCTGCAAAAAATCCTGAACCATTAGGGGCTGATGATGCGTCTTCTTGCTTTGCTTTCAACCATGCTTTTGCTGTCGGGCTGTTCAGGCAGTTGGGGCTGGTATGTGGTCAATCCGACCACGACCCAAGGGTATAACAACCTAAAGTTCATGCTCTCGGGGCTTGCCTATACGGTGCAGCTTTCGGCCACCGCGATTGCGATTTCTATCGTCGTGGGGCTTTTGGTTGCGCTGCCCGCTTTGTCATCGAACAAATGGCTGCGCGGCATAAGCCGCAGCTATGTCGAGGTGGTGCGCGCGGTGCCGGTTTTGGTGCTGATCTTGTGGGTTTACTATGGCCTGCCGCCTGTGACGGGCATCACCATCGGCGTGTTTTGGGCCGGTGTGCTGGCGCTGGCGCTGTCCGACAGCGCGTTTCAGGCCGAGATTTTCCGCGCAGGTATCCAAAGCATTGCACGCGGCCAGTATGAGGCGGCCTATTCCGTCTCACTCGGGTATAAGGACACAATGCGCTATGTGATCCTACCCCAAGCGATCCGCCGCATTCTGCCCGCTTTGGGCAATCAGCTGGTTTACATGCTGAAAATGTCGTCGCTGGTGTCGGTGATCGGGATGCAAGAATTGACCCGAAAAGCGAATGAGCTGGTCGTATCGGAATATCGTCCGTTAGAGATTTACTCGATACTGGTCCTGGAATATTTGGTGCTTATCCTGATCGTCTCGGCTTGCGTGCGCTGGTTCGAGCGGCGGATGCAAGTGAATGAGCGGGGCTAAGGCGGGCATTTCTTCGTGGTGAGGGACGAGATTGAGCATGAGATGTTTCCACTCGATCACGTCGGTCGGGATCGCCCCGCACCGTATTAAAATCGATAAGTTCCGCGGCAAAGAGGGTTGGGGGCGGCCTGCTGCTGTTCACGTGCGAACCTCGACCGTTAACCTATAGCGTCTGCATGGCCCGCGCGGGGGGTAGTATTCTGCGAAAGCCTTCGTCCGGCTACACTATTTAGGCCGCCTTCCACCGTAACCGCTCCATTGTTACCGCGGCGATTTAGCTTTGATGCGGGCCGCGAGATCGGTGTCCTCCACGAAGTCATCA
>NZ_JBGQOQ010000067.1:0-9560 GCF_052119765.1 Pseudorhodobacter sp. W20_MBD10_FR17
CGGCGCTTGGGGTCATCAGACCGATGGACGACCGTGATGGCGCGCGTGGTGGAGAGGGTGAAATTGGTTTGAAGCATTTTTAGTTCCTTTAAATGCCAAGAAATTTGGCGCTGGTTGCGATCGGAGGCGATCATTTTTTGCGCATGGCTTTCGGGATGAGCATCCCCGTGATGGGTGTGGGCAGAAATCTAAGGTAAACGCACTATTTTCGTTGCATTAGTAACGTATATAGTGCGTTGATGTATCGTGCGCAAGTATATAAGTAACGTATTCGATACTTTTATTTACTGAGAGATATATGCCCGAGCAAACAGACTGGGAAACAAAGGCTGCAAACCTTCTGAAAGCCGAACTGAAGCGAAAAGGGGTCACTTATGCGCAGCTTGTGGAAAAACTGAAGGTGATTGGGGTGATTGAGAAAGAGGTGAACGTCAGAAATAAGCTTTCGCGCGGAAAGTTTTCGGCGGCCTTTCTGCTTCAATGCTTAGAAGCGATCGGCTCAGGGCACCTGTATTTAGAATAGGTATAGCGGGTTTCATTGACGCAGGCCGTGGGCGCATAGGACAATTGTAATTGTACCCAAAGGTTATCCTGGGCGCTGATCGGTTTGTGGATTTTGGACGACGAGCGCTCCATAGGTTTCCGTTGCGGGCCTAGGATTGAATGCAGTGGAAGGTGCGACATTGGGCGCACAATTGGGGTTTCGAAAGGGGCGCCAGCCCCTTCGGCAGAGGGTTTCGAAAGGGGGATGTGCAGCTTCCCCCTTCGACTACATGGCATAAAACGAACCCCTTGGGGTGAGGTTATGCCTAGTAGGTTCTAACATAGGCTAGAAAATAGTCGGTGTTTTAAAGTTTATCTTCATCATTCTATTTTGGATTTTCATCGATCCCTCGGATTATGGGACCATGAAAGATTACATACAAGACATCCTCATCCCTGTTCGGCATTCAAACCCAAATGCCGTTTCCATTCGCATAAAAGCGAAATCACTGAGCCGTGCCAAATGGCAAAGACGGCATGATTTCCGGATCGGAAAACAACCTGCTTACGTTGATCGCGCGCGCTCTCATTTGAATAGGCCGCTGATTGAGTTGCGTCCTTTACCTCAGATCCAGGCTGAGAATAAGGATCTGCGGGAAAAGGCAGGGCGTATCCGCGCCATGAAATCAGACGCGGCCGTTGTCACCGTTGGCATCATCACGTTCGGACATATTGCAGCCAAGCATTTCTTGGAATTGACCCCAGATAAGCAAGACGCGGCCTTTATCGAATTGGTTCAGGAGATCGCGGCACGCCTCAACACAAAGGTAGAGGCTCTGGTCGTGCATTTGGATGAGACGACAATTCACGCCCATTTCATGTTGCGGGCCTATGACGATGACGGCAACGCGGTCAGCGAGATGGCAAAAACGAAGGTATTGGTTGGGCTGCAAGACCTCGGTGCCTTGGTCATGCAACGGCACCATCCAAAGATTGAACGGGGCCATCGGAAGGCGGATCGTTTGGCCGCTGGCGCGGATTATCCGGAAACCCTCAATCGCAGCGTCCGCCAGCTTCATGATGATCTCCCCCTCGAAATTGAGGCTAAGCAGGCCAAGATTGAGGCCTTGCAAGTCGAGGCTGCGGCGTTGGAGGCATCGATAGAGAAGACCAAAACATACTTGGACAAACTAAATGCGAAAGCTGAGCTGAACGCAAAAGAAGAGGCGCGGTTGCGTGTCTATGAAGCCCGCATTGCGAAAAAAGATCTGGAGATGGCATCGCTGGAGGGAACCCTCCGGGAGGAACAGGCAGAGCTGCAAACCGCGAAAGTGGCTGTGGAATTACAACACGCACGCCTAAATTCAGAGGGGATCGATCTCGTTTTTGAAAAGCGGAAAGTTGCAAAAGCCCAGAGCGATGCAATCAAGGCTGCAGAGAGTGCCGTTGAAAGGGAGGCGGAGGCTTCGAAAAGCCTTGCCGCTGCCGAAGTCGCTCAAGCCGGATATGAGGCCGGAATGGCGGCTGTCGAGAGTGTTGTGGGCGAGATCTTCGACGGGACTATGCGGGTCGATGATGCCGACGGGCAAATCACGATGAAATCCTCTGAGGAATCCAAACAGATCGGCCGTGACCTCGCCCTCCTTCAGTTTGCGCACCGAAGTCCATTCGGTGTGAATGCCTGCAAAGAAGGCCAAGGGGCGGTCGTCGCCGAGCGCAAACCAGATGGGATGATTGCGCGGACTGCCAGCGCGCGTGTCCAGTTCGGAAAAGCTGGTGAAGGGGACGAGGCAGCGGTTCTGCACCCCCAGCCAGCGCCGCCAATGGGGTGAGGCAGTATTGCGAATATTCGTGACACCGGGATCGGTGCGTTTACCCTCAAGAAACACCTGCGGCGTGGGCATCCCCCAGCGCGCCTTGGCCATTTGCCATCCGCCTTGCGCCCCCTGCCGAATGATCGGCGCGGCGTAATCCGGGTAGATGCCTGTTTGTGCGGGAAGGTTGCCTGTCAGATCCTCAAGCATCTCATCCCCGATCAGCATATCATCAAACACATGCCGCATCGCATCCTGGCTTTTGGTCTGGGAATAGAGATTGCACATGAGGTATCCGGAGTCATGGGTGGGCTTATCTGGAACTTTACGGGAACATGCTTTGAAAATAAATGGCTCCGTTTGCGGCAAAAGCTCCCGAAACAAGATATAGTGTGCGGCGTGAGGGGGGAAGTTTGGCCAATTCTGAGCATTCCCGAGCGTTGAAAATTGATTTTCTGAACAGTTTTCAGAAGGTTCTTGGGCAGTTTTCTTGGGCTTCACTTGACCAATGCGAGTAAGGAGCTTCAGAAGGGCATTTCTAGGGCGTGTTGACGTTCACTTCAAACGGATCACGGTTGCCGCAAGAGAGATGAATGCGCTGAAGCTGGCGTCAGTTTTGCAGCAGCGCATTGCGATTTCCCTGTATTCCTTGAGCTTTCCAAAGAAATTCTCGATCAGGTGCCGCCATTTATAGGTGTCTCGGTCGAAGTCAGCCGGAAACCGACGGTTGGATTTTGGCGGAATGTCCGCTTCGATCCCGGCATCTGTCAGCGCGTCACGGAGCCAGTTGGCGTCGAATGCCCGGTCGGCAAGGAACTGGCCGCAGGTTAGCCCGTCGATCAACGCCGATGTGCCGCGCAAATCATGCGCCTGTCCGGGGAGCAGCCGGAAGTCGATCAGATTGCCCAAAGCATCTGTCAGTGCCATGATCTTGCTGGTTATGCCACCACGAGAACGCCCAATGGCCTGGCTTTGTGTCCCCCTTTTACGCCCTGGCCATGACGGTGCACCTTGACGATTGTGCCGTCTACCATCGCGTATTCAAAGTCGGAGTCTTTGGCTAACACTCTGAACATTCGATAGAATGCGTCCGCTTTGACCCATCTGCGAAACCGCTTGAAGACTGTATTCCATCGCCCGAACTCTGACGGCAGATCGCGCCAAGGGCATCCCGTTCGTTCAATTCACAGAACCGCCTCGACAAAAAGACGATGGTTCGGCCCGGTGCGCCCGGGGTCACATTTCCGGCCAAGACAGTGCGGTGCTATGGTTTCCCACTGGGCGTCGGCCATAGCGGTGCGGATCAAGGTTGCCTCCTATGTTTGCAACCTTGAATCACTCAATAACCGATTTGGGAATCCTCAAACGTCAACACGCCCTAGTCAAACGTAGCAACATCGTAAGAGGCGACATTTATCGTAAGATAGATGTACTGACATGCTGTAACATGCTTAAAACACTATACCGCTCAGACATCGTTTTATGAACCGTGTCTTCAACTGCTCTAATACTTCCACGCCTTTTTAAAGGCGTGGCTTTTTTTTGAACAGTTGCTCAGCAATAATCAGAGCGGCCAAATAAATGGCTATTTCTGCACCGTAGAACAGCAGAAAGAATAGCCGTGACGTTCCGTTTTAATTCGAAACCGAACCGCTGTTAACAGCGCCGAGTGCAGTGGTAACGATTGAATCCACATGGGCATTCACGCCCGATATAATGTTTGTGACCCGACCCGTCACATCCGTGCTATTGGTGGCAAGGTTAATTGCCATCATGCTGGCATCCGCACTTCCGCCGAGCTGTCTGAAATGGCTTGACAAGACCGATGTTATATCCGTCGACGCGAAATCAAATGTGATATTTGGGCCCTTGCTTAATCGCGCCATATCAATACCGCTCAGGCCGAGCGCATCTGGGCCCACGACGACCTGAACCTTGGTCACAATCTCACCAGCGTTTACGGCACCCAAAGCGGTGCTTCCGATGCTACCCAAGTCAAAAAAATTGGCGCCAGCCTCTAGGGCTGCGACTTGGCTTATTTCAGGCGGATACATTGTGCCAATAATAGTCGTGATCGACCCGTCAATTCGGGTCATATACGAGATCCGCGCCTGATCGAGCAGCGTGCCTCTTGCTGTCTGGTTGAAGATCGACAATTGCCCTGCGGGCGGGATCGCATATAGCGCACTGCCAACAGGGTAAAGTCCTGCGCTTAGACCAGACCCAAGTGCCGCTGCGTCAGATGGTGTTACCAACACCCCAAAGTCGTCAGCCGTCCCTAAGATTGCCAACCCAAGTGCATCATAACCGATGATCACACTGTCGCCAGCGGCCAGTGATCTGTTCTGGGTGGTGGGATTGCTAATATTTTCTGCAATATTGGCTGAAATATTTAATGCTGTGATCTGAGGGAATGCTGTGTCTAATAATTGCAGGACACGTTCAAGGACGGATGCTGATGAGGTTTGTGGCAACGCTGCAAAAGCACATAACAAAATCAACCGAAATTGAAAACTGGTTACCATAGCTAAATCAATCTATCTTGATCTGCGAAATTGGAAAAGGCACGAATGCCTCCTCCTTTATTAATGAACCTACGTAGTGTAGATTATTGACCAGCAGATGCGCCGGTGATGCCCGTTACAGCAGCATTTACACCAGAGATGATCGTACCGGTGTTAACCGCACCAAGTGCTGTTGTCGACAGATTGCCAACAGTACCGTTGACTTCGGTCATAGCGTTGTTGATCGAACCGTTGATACCGGTCATGTTGGAGGCGATGTTCAGCACGATTGCACCAGTGTCAGCGGAACCGCCGAGTTGCGCCATGACCGAAGAAACGGCTTCGGTTGATGTCGTCTTGGCATTGTCAACGGACGAGTTCACGCCGAGCGTGATATCGCCAGTGTTAACAGCACCAAGTGCAGTTGTCGCCATATCACCAAAGTTCAGTGTTGGCATGTTGTATTCAACTGCTGACACAACGCCAGCAACTGCTGTTTGTGTTGCATCAGTGATACCATCAACAACGTTGTTGATCGAACCGTTGACGCCGTCGAGGCCAGAAACCTGGATCACATCCGAAGTGTACGAAGCATAGGGGTTCACGGATACGAGAGCAGCTTTCGATGCTGTGGAGAGCACAGTCGAGCCATCAGTAAAGTAACCGGCTGTCGTGCTGACCAATTGGTAGGCAGCTTGATCCGCAGTCGACAGTGCAGCATATTGTGCTGGAGTTAGCACTGTGAGGGTCGTCGGATCGATGTAGTCAGTAGTTGCAACAGCCGAAGTATAATCGGACTGATACTGCTCGGCAGCGGCAGCCTGGTACTCAGCATCTGTAATCACATTACCGGTTGTGTTTAACCAAACGGTCTGGGCAGAAGTACCACCGATGTTTTCGGCGATGTTTGCGAAAGTACCATTTACCGATGCGAGGTTTGTGGCGTTATCGATTTGTCCAAGTACACGCTCCAAAACCGATTGTGCGGAAGCTGTGCCAGACATTGCGATCATTGCGACCGCAGTAGTTGCTAGAAGTTTTTTCATCTTCTTCGTCTCCATAAAGTTCACCCGCCCCCTCGCAGATGAACACCTGTTTACAGCCGTAGTTAGGGGACTGCTTGGACTTGAAGTCTGGCGGCTGCCATCCCTCAATCTTGTGGCCGGTTAAGGTATCAATTGGTCGGTTTGACTTTCCTTAGTGCCGGGAATTTGGTTGCGTGGCGCTGTCGTCACAGGTGCCGTGTCGACTTCTGGCTTTGCTTCATCTTTCGCTTTCAAGCGCATTGCAGACTGCTGTGCTTGCTGAACGGCGAGCATGGCTTGCTGTACCAACATCGCGGCACCGTCGCCTTCAGGGCCATAAAGCCCGTTCTGCGAAGCCAGCTTCAGCGATGCTGCTGAAACAGCTAGGAATTGCGTTGCCTCTGCCGCAGCACTTGATGCCTCGTCAAAAGTTTTTGCATTCGTCGCCACTTCGGCTGCATTTATCGCCCGGCCTGCGTAGGTCGTTGCCCGCGCCGCAAGTTCCAGCGCTTTTTGAGGGACGGGGCCGCGTTGTGCCTGGGTTTTGGCATTGGGTGCTGCCGGCTGTTGCAATGCCTGCATAGGCTCTTTGATGTTGCGTGTCTTGGCCAACTTCAACGCTGCAATAGCGGCTTCGTTTTGGTCCTTCTCAAAGTTCAGACCACCGCTCGGCCTACGGGTATTTCCGTCCAATGGGCTAACAAGACTCCGACATTCCTCATAGGTTTCTCGCGCCATCAGTTGGCCTAACAGTTCCATCGTGGAAAAGTTCAACAATTGACGCATCGCGAAATGCACAGCTTCTCGTTCCATTCCACCAGCCTCTAGGCTCAGCAGGGTTTGGCCAAAGAAGCGGTCTGTCGCACTTCCCACCTCGCGAGTGAAAATTTGCTTTTGAAGCGATACGTTGCCAACGATGCGCCCCGAAAACGCATCCGTCATCGACAGATCTAACGCAATCAAGATGCGGCTTTGTTTCGCCCTTGTGCCCATACCTGCAACGTCTACAGCGACACCGCCACCCGGAATGAAATCCAGACTGTTGATGCTCCCCGAAACGTAAAAATTCGCAGGCGTTTGCTGTTTCAGGTCTCGGATACCCCAATTTTGTTCGACGATGGCGATGTTGGGATCACGACGGTTTACAACTGTCACACCGGCCCGAAACAGGGCAGATTGCACCATCTCACCAGCGCCTTGGGTTACGAATTTTCCCGAGCCACCATCGGCATATGTTTCTTTGCCGGTTGCATCAACGACTTGCCCGACAGCAAAACTGATCGAAGGCTCCAGCTTACCTTGCATGCAGGATAACGCTGTATCAAACGGCGTTACCAAGTCTTCGATGGGAGGGCCTTTGGGTAACTCGATATTCTGCGTCGAAGGCATAAAGCCAAGCCGAAAACCATCGTCCAAACCGCATCCAGACAGGAAAGGTGCAACAATAAGCGCACCTAATATGAGGGGGGGCCGAGCCATTTCTATTGAACGCAAGTCGGAGCTGGCGATGCAATTGCACCAACATCGACCGAAATATCGCCGATGTCACTGCTAATTGAACCAGCGAGTCCCATCGCTTGTATAAACGCTGGATCATTGACAATAGAATCCAGCGCTGACCCATTTACGCACCCGGTATTGTCAGCAGAGTTAGTGGCCGAGATAACGTTAGACGACCCTACAATATCAATATTGGTCGTTCCGGTATTCATGGATCCAACAGCGTTGGTGTTTTGACCAATTCTATCGCCGAGCTGAAAATCGGTTGTAACCTGACCTTCCGTTACGACGTCCACATAATTAGACCTATTGTCGGTCGTATAAGTCGTATTATACGTCGTCACGCTGGTGGGGGACTGGGTGGTCTCCGCATTACGAATGACCTGAGCTCTCGACAGCGCGATGCTTGCATCTGACGAGGATTTAAAACCCCAGCTGCTTGTCCAGCCCTGTCCAACAGTACTCACATTTTGACCATAGGCCGGAAAAGACGCAATAGATGCAATAATTGCAGCTAGGGTCAATGGACTGTAGACTAACTGGAACATTAGCCTTCTCCACCGCTAGATGACGCAGACGCGCCACCGGTTGATGCAGCAGACGACCCGCCACTAGATGACGCAGACGCGCCACCGGTTGATGCAGCAGACGACCCGCCACTAGATGACGCAGACGCGCCACCGGTTGATGCAGCAGACGACCCGCCACTAGAAGACGCAGACGCGCCACCGGTTGATGCAGCAGACGACCCGCCACTAGAAGACGCAGACGCGCCACCAGCTGACGCAGCAGACGATCCGCCGCTAGATGGCGACGAAGAACCGCCGCCTGTAGGGCCAGAGTAACCACTGTTGCCAGCCCCCCCCTCACGTCCAACACTGCTAGAAAAGACTTTGGTACGGCGCGCGTTAAACACCCAGCACTCTGGCAAAGTGCTATATTTATTTAAAACCATCCCACGTGGTACCTCGACACAGTCTTGGTACATTCCGTAATTTTCATTTGAGGGCTCAGACACACAACCAGTTAGAAATGCACCGGTGGAACACACAAATATCATCCGAACAAAAATAGTGTGCTGCATAAATAACAATCCCAACTTGAAGATCTCAAAGAACAAATTCGGTTCTTTAAGATTTAATTTGTTTCCTCCCCTGTTTTGTATGCTTTCAAGCAAAATCCAAAGTGTGCAAAAGTGATCCGTGGTGCGCAAACGGGGTGCGAGCATCTTTCGCTCAGATCCGGCACCCAATTAGTAATCTACGTGCCGGAAATAGGCTTGAAGTTACCCACAAGTTTTCGTCCCCGTGTATTTTCCCTTGACCGGACGGAATTGGACGTGATTCGTTTTCTGGCACCTTCAATATTTTTGGTGCGAGCATGGGACAAAACTGGGTGGCCGACGAGATATCAGAATGTGACTTGGGTGATGCTCGACTTAACCGCTGGCTTGGGGCGATGTTGGAGGCACTCGGCGAACGCCCGGGAAGTACACTGCCTACGGCGTTTCAGGGTTGGGCAAACACCAAGGCCGCTTACCGCTTCTATGCCAATGAGAATGTCAGCGAGGACAAGATTCTTGAGGGCCACTTCAACGCCTCAGCCTTGCGTATTCAAGCAAATGATGGGCCAATCCTGATCTTGCAGGACACGACGGAGTTCACCTTTAAGCGTGCTGCACCAGAGAAGATTGGGTTACCGCCAGAAGAATATTGGCGCGGAACAAGGCCAAGCCATGCAGAAAAATCACGGCCACATCGGAATTCCGTAATGTCCGGCGCAAATACTTCTACAGCAAGAGCCGTCATTGGTCCGACTCCAGGCATCGTTTGCAAACGGCGGGCTGTCTCGCTGCTCGCTGCGACACGTGCCAGTAACTTTGTTTTGGTTTCGATCCGTGCTGTTTGCTCGGAAATCTGCAACAGGAGATCCTGACACTCCGCGACGACCAGCGCGGGAAGCTCGGTATCCGCACTGTCGATATGGGCTTGAATTCGCTTTGTTTGGCTGAGGCCGACAGGAAAGACTGCCCCGTATTCGTAGAGCAGGCCGCGCAATGCATTCATCAACTCTGTCCGTTGACGCACCACACGCTCACGGGCTCGGAAGATTGCGGCGCGCGCTTGCTGCTCTTCGCTCTTGGACGAAACAAAACGTGAGCTATGCGGGAATTTGGGTGATGGCGTGATTTGAAAGGCGGCGTATCGTGGCAGGTGATCAAGCCAGCCAGAACC
>NZ_JBGQOQ010000068.1:0-9443 GCF_052119765.1 Pseudorhodobacter sp. W20_MBD10_FR17
TTTAGGCCAAAATACGGATGCCAATGATAGTGAACTTCCCGCTCTTCGCCGACATGGGCAGAATGAACGGGCAATGGGCCTGAATAAAAAGAACGCTCTCTTCGCTGGCCATGACGCTGGAGCCGAAAACTGGGCCATCATCGCCTCGTTAATCGAGACCTGCAAAATGAACGCAATCGAGCCCCCATGCATGGCTGTCAAGCACACTTACAGTCATCGTCAATGGCCACAAACAAAGCCAGATCGACGATCTGCTACCGTGGAATTACGCCAGCAAGGTGTGATTGGGACACCGCTCTTACAACTGCCGAATGTCAAACTTTAATGGTTGCAACGGCAACCATAGTTATTCTCCTTTAAAAACCTGCGGAATCAGCGTTTATCTCAAATAAGAAACCCCATTCCAGCAAGTCAGTAATAACCAGCATTGCGCCTGCAGACTTCCACCTTTGGGGGCATCGCCCGATGGCGTGGTGGTTTCACAGCGCGGGGCCGTGATATCGGGCAAAAAATAGCACGGCAGAATTGAGATCAATCAACTTTAGCCGCCATGCGTTGGGTACAATTGCCGAATGGATATGATCGCACAAAAATTCGCAGACCGCGCAGAGGCAGGTCAAATGTTGGCAAGGCTTCTTGTCGATATGGATCTGGAGAACCCGTTGGTCCTTGCCTTGCCACGCGGAGGGGTGCCGGTGGCTGTCGAATTGGCAAACCGGCTGGGCGCCCCGCTTGAATTGATGCTTGTGCGCAAGATAGGCGCACCCAAGAACCCCGAGGTTGCGCTTGGCGCGATTGTCGAAGGCTCAGACGAACAAATCGTTATAAACGAGGACGTGCGGCGTGCATCCGGTGCCCATGATGCCTACATCGCAAAGGCTGTGGCCGAGCAAAGGGCCGAGCTTGATCGGCGCAAATCGGTGTATCTGGGAAACCGTGCCCGTCCCGACCTGCGGGGGCGAACCGTTATTGTGGTCGATGACGGCTTGGCAACCGGTGCAACCATGAAGGCCGCGCTGATCGGACTAAAACGGTCTGGTCCCGCACGGATTGTGGTGGCGCTACCCGTCGCGCCCAAGTCGGCGTTAGAGGGGATATCTGACCAAGCCGACGATATCGTATGTATTTTCCCGGTCGTATCGTTTCATGGAGTTGGGGCGTTCTACGAGGATTTTCATCAACTTTCAGATCATGAAACCGTAAAGCTGTTCCAGTCGGTCGAACCCAGCCCAAAGCCAATAGCGGCACGCACCTATAAGAGACAAGTCGCAATCCCGCCGCTGGGGCTGATAGGCGATCTAACGGTTCCAAAGAACGCAAAGGGTATCGTCTTGTTTGCGCATGGCAGCGGGTCCAGCCGCCGCAGCCCCCGCA
The DNA here is from genome assembly GCF_052119765.1 of Pseudorhodobacter sp. W20_MBD10_FR17. Taxonomy (NCBI): domain Bacteria; kingdom Pseudomonadati; phylum Pseudomonadota; class Alphaproteobacteria; order Rhodobacterales; family Paracoccaceae; genus Pseudorhodobacter; species Pseudorhodobacter sp. W20_MBD10_FR17. The sequence continues at coordinate 1,375 of NZ_JBGQOQ010000068.1, forward strand.
ACGCCTATGTCGCCGAAAAGCTGAACGCGCATGGATTTGCAACGCTTCTGTTTGATCTGTTAACGTCAGACGAAGCCCAAAACCGCAACAATGTTTTTGACATCCCCCTGCTGGCGGATCGCGTGGTTGAGGCATCGCTTTGGGCCACGTCCGAACTGGACCTTGAAAATTTGCCCTTGGGTCTGTTCGGGGCAAGCACGGGGGCTGCTGCAGCGCTTGTGGCTGCGGCAGAGTTGCGACGCCGCGTCGCCGCAGTCGTTTCGCGGGGTGGTCGCTCGGATCTGGCCTTGCCGTTTTTGTCACAAGTACGGGCCTCGACCTTGCTTATAGTGGGGAGCCATGATCATGAGGTGATCAAGCTGAATGAGCGGGCGCTTATTGCACTGACCGCCACGAAAAAGCTGGTGATTGTTTCAGGGGCAGGCCACCTGTTTGAAGAGCCGCACACCTTGGATGAGGTGATCGAGCATGCCGTTGACTGGTTCAAAGCTTACTTGCGGACAGCAGACATTACACCGGCCAAACCGGTCCCGCCGCCAAAGGCGGATACAGATATATCCGTCCTACGGTCTGCCGCCGAAGCATTGCCGGACATAAACGACCCCCATTTTGCGCGGGCGTTTGACCGGTTTGGAACAAAACGCGTTGTCTTGCTAGGAGAGGCGTCGCACGGGACTTCGGAATTTTATGCTGCGCGGGCAGCAATAACGCAGCGGCTGATCGAAAAGCACGGTTTTTCAATCGTGGCCGTCGAAGCAGCCTGGCCGGATGCGGCAACGGTTGACCATCACATCCGCCAAAAACCGCATGCGCCCATGTTGGATACACCCTTTGCACGCTTTCCGGTCTGGATGTGGCGCAATGCTGAATTCGAAGCGTTTACCCGTTTCCTGACCTTCCATAACGAAAACCGGCCGATGAAAGGCCGTGTCGCTTTTTATGGCCTTGACCTCTACAACATGCATGCTTCGATTGCTGCGGTTCTAGCCTATCTGGACCGTGTTGATGAAACAGCAGCGGCTGTTGCGCGGGCGCGTTATGCGTGCCTGACCCCTTGGTCACGCGAGCCCGCCGCGTATGGACGTGCGGCGCTGACCCAAGGCTTTTCTGCCTGTGAACAGTCGGTGACGCAAAACCTGCTGGACCTGCTTGCGCGGCAACTGGATTATAATGGCAAAAATGGCGATCGGTTCTTTGATGCCACCCAGAATGCCCGGCTTGTCGCCAATGCCCAACGCTACTACCGGGTGATGTATTACGGGTCGCAAATGTCGTGGAACCTGCGCGATCGTCACATGTTTCAAACCCTGCGCCAAATTCTTGACCATGCCGGACCTGACAAGAAAGCCGTCGTCTGGGCACATAACTCGCATGTCGGAGATGCGCGGTTTACGGATATGGGCCGAAGCCGAGGCGAGTTGAATATTGGCCAGCTTTGCCGCGAGACCTATGGCAATACCGCTGTCCTTATTGGTTTTGGAACTGCTTCGGGCACTGTTGCCGCTGCATCGGAATGGGATGCCCCGATGGAAATCAAACCCATTCGCCCGCCCCTTCCCGAAAGCTATGAGGCGATCTGCCATGCCGTAGATATTGAGCAGTTTTTGTGGGACTTTAAAAAGCATCAATCGGCGGCGTTCAAAACCATGACCGAATACCCAAGACTAGAGCGGTATATCGGTGTGATTTACCGCCCCGAGACCGAAAGAGCGAGCCATTACAGCTATGCGCAACTGTCCAAGCAATATGATGCCTTTGTCTGGCTTGACAAAACCAAAGCGGTAACCCCGATTGCAACGCCGATCAAAGCTGCCGAGGATGAAACATTTCCCTTCGGTTTGTGAATTGGTCTGACAAAGCTGTGTCAGGTGCAGGCGGCACGGCGCGCATGCCCAAATGGCGCAGAAAACTAGGTCTTTCGGCACTTGGTATGCCGCCCCGTCATCTCCGCCCGCCCCCGCAGTTCTACAAAGGGGGTGGTTGTCATGGTCTGCTGGTCAATCAGCAAAAAGCGGTTTAATAATTGGAGCATTGACGCGAAAACCGGAGGTGCAATGATGGTACGGCAACCCAAGAAGCCATCGCTTGAGGCGTCCGGAAAAACTTTGCCAAAACGGGCGTCAAAACCCAAGCCTCCCGCGCAAAAACATGTGCCGCGCGCTGTACCTATCGTTGGGCTTGGGGCTTCGGCAGGGGGGGTGCAGGCGTTTATCGATTTCTTCGAGGCCATTCCGGACAAAAGCGGCATGGCGTTCGTCGCCATTCATCATGTGCATCCGGACCACGAAAGCATGATGGCCGAGCTTTTAGCCAAGCACACAAAGATGACCGTGGCGCTTGCCAAGAACGATACGCCAATTGCACCGGATCATGTTTACATCATCCCGCCAAAGCAGTTTTTGCGTATCGAAAACAGCACCTTGTACCTGACCGAGCCGACTGAACGGCGCGGGATGCGTATGCCGATCGATTACTTCCTGCGCTCATTGGCCCTGGATAAACGGGAAAACGCCATAGCCGTCATTTTATCGGGCACCGGGGGCGATGGGACTGCTGGCATCCGAAGCATCAAGGAAAGCGGTGGCATAGTTCTGGTTCAGGACCCCAAGGAAGCCGAACATGACGGTATGCCGCGCAGTGCAATTGCGTCCTGCATGGTCGATCACATTCTGCCTGTCGCCAAGATGCCGGTGGTCATTTCCAATTACATCGCACATCCTTATTCACAAACGGGATCGAGCACCAAGGTTCTGGGCGAGAATGCGCGGGGTGCGCTGTCCGATATCATCGCGGTTTTGAAAGCGCATACGCCAATTAACTTTGAAAACTACAAGCAAGGCACGCTATTGCGGCGAATTGAACGGCGAATGGCGCTGCGCCATTTGGAGAACGCGACCGATTATCTGGCAGTGCTCAAGGACTCGTATGATGAGGTTGAGAAGCTTTGCGCCGATTTTCTGATCTCGGTCACGTCATTTTTTCGCGACCCCGAGACATTCGAGTATCTTGCCGAACATGTTATTCGCGACTTGGTTGCCAATTGCCCGTCGGGCCAGCCGATCCGCATTTGGGTGCCCGCCTGTGCGACCGGCGAAGAGGTTTATTCGTTGGCGATACTTGTGCTTGAACGCATTTACGCCCTTAGAAAAGACGTCAAGTTACAGATCTTTGCTTCGGATGCTGACGAACACGCATTATCTGTCGCGCGCGCAGGCATCTACCCCGATGTTATTGCGGCCGATGTGTCGCCGACGCGGTTAACGCATTTCTTTGAAAAGGAAGACCATTCCTATCGGATAAAGCCTGAATTGCGCGATGTCGTGGTCTTCGCTCATCACAATATTCTTGCGGATGCTCCGTTCTCCAAGCTGGACCTGATATCGTGCCGAAACCTACTTATTTATCTGAACGCCGAGGCGCAGGAACGGGTTATCCAGATGTTCCATTTCGCGCTGAATGATGACGGGCTGCTTTTGCTTGGGGCGTCTGAGACGGCCAACAATCATGAACTCTACTTCAAGGCACAATCTAAAAAGCACCGTTTGTACAAACGGGTCGGATTGGCGCGGCATGGCAGGTTTGACTTTCCGATTGCAAAGAACCCTATTTTTGGCCGGTCGGCGACGACGCTTCGCGGGGGGGCGGCAAGCCATGGAATACAGCTGGCCGAACTGAGCCAGAAGCTGCTGATTGATCGGTATGCGCCCGCCGCTGTTCTGATCAACACGCGCATGGAAGTGTTGTTCGTGCAGGGACCAACAGATCAATACCTTAAGGTACCACCCGGCGCGGCCAGTCAGAATGTGCTGAATATGGCGCGGGATGGGTTGCGGTCAAAGCTTGGCAACACGGTCCGTGTTGCGTTTACTTCGGATAAAGATGTCACAACATCGGGAACTTTGACGCGTGCGGGGCACAAAGTTCCAGTCTCTCTTACCGCGCATCCGTTGACAGTGGACGGGGCTAAGCTGGTGCTCGTTACCTTTGTTGACCAACTTGTCACAGGGGCCGAGGCCGAGGATGACAGCCAACGAGATGCCGCACTTCAGACAAGGCTTGAGCAAGAGCTGGAGACGATGCGCGCCGAGTTGCAAACCACGATTCACGAATACGAACTTTCGACCGAGGAATTGAAGGCATCGCACGAAGAGGCGATGTCGATGAACGAGGAATTCCAGTCGACCAATGAGGAGCTGGAAACCTCCAAAGAAGAATTGCAATCGTTGAACGAAGAGCTGACGACGATTAACACCCAGCTTCAGCAAAAGGTTGAAGACGAACGCCGCCTGACTGACGATCTGAATAACCTGTTGTCCAGCTCGGGAATTGCAACGCTGTTTTTGGACCGCGATTTCAACATCATGCGTTTCACACCTAAGACCCGCGATATTTTCAATGTCATCGCAAATGACGTTGGCCGCCCGTTCAGTGATATCACTGGCAAGATCGACGACCCTGCGCTGTTGACCGATGCCGCTAAGGTTCTGGCGCAGCTTGTCCCGATCAAGCTGGAGGTACAGGCAAAATATGGCAAATGGTACATCCGCCATATTTTGCCCTATCGGACCCAAGACGGCAAAATCGGCGGGGTTGTCGTTACTTTTACGGATGTCACGGATATCAAAGTTTTGCATCAGGCGAACGAGGATGCGCTGCAATTTGCGGAAAGCATTATCGGCACTATCAGCGAGCCATTGCTGGTACTGGACGCAGATCTGAAGGTGGTAAAAGCCAGCCGGTCTTTTTTCACGACATTCAAGACAACGGCGGAAAACGTCAAAGGCAATCCACTGTTTGAATTGCAAAACGGGCAGTGGAACCAACCCGAGCTGCGCAAATTACTAGAACGTGTCTTGCCGGAGAAGACCAGCGTTGAGGGGCATATGGTAGAACTGGTAACGACTGACCAAGATGTGTGCACCATGCGGATAAATGCACGCCAGTTGAATGATCAAAATGGCCGCGTCGATTTTATCTTGTTGGTCATCGATGACATCACTGAACAGCATCGCATTCAGCACGAGCTTGAAGAGCGCGAGGAAAGACTGAGCGCGATCATAAACGCCGCACCCGAAGCGATTGTCACCATTGACGCCAAGGGCATCATCACCAGCTATAGCCCTGCGGCCTGCCCGATGTTGGGATATACGTCAGCCGAAGTGATTGGCCAGAACATCAAAATGTTAATGCCGGCAGAGCACCAAAGGCACCACGACGATTATATTGCCAATTATATCAAAACCAAAAAGAAAAAAATGATTGGGTCCAGTCGCGAGCTAAAGGCCCGCCACAAGGATGGCACAGAGGTACCAATCCGCCTTACCGTGGCCGAATGGTGGAGTCGGGGCGAACAGAATTTTACCGGCATCATGCACGACCTGACCGAAGACATGAAACGTCGGGATGCATTACAGCACGCGCAAAAGATGGAGGCCGTCGGGCAATTGACCGGCGGCGTGGCGCATGATTTCAACAATTTACTGACGGTCATCATCGGCAATCTTGAACTGCTCTCGATGCATCTGGGGGATTTCGGAAAGAAAGAGTTACTGGCCGAGGCGCTGGAAGCTTCCGAGCTTGGTGCGAAACTGACCGCGCAATTGCTGGCGTTCTCGCGCAAACAGACGCTTGAACCGACCATTGTTGCCCTGAATGATATTGTAACCGCGTTCAAACCGCTTTTGGTCCGGGCGCTGGGGGATGACATCACGATCAAGACCGAGTTGGCCAAGGATTTGCGTTTGACACATGCCGATCTCGGCCAGGTTGAGGCGACGATTTTGAACCTTGCCATCAATTCCCGTGATGCCATGAACAACGGTGGCGATGTAACGATCCGGACCCGGAATGTTACTCTGGACAAGACATATGCCGCTACGCAAGTTGATGTTGATCCCGGTGACTATGTCGCCCTGTCGGTGGCAGACACTGGCAAGGGGATGACGCCTGACCAAATCGCCCACGCCTTTGAGCCGTTTTTCACAACCAAGGGTATTGGTGCCGGATCGGGCCTTGGGCTGAGCATGGTTTACGGTTTTGTCAAACAATCCGGCGGCCACGTCACGATTGACAGCGCAGAGGGCAAGGGCACTACGGTTACCGTCTTTCTTCCGACCGCCGCGCAAAGCTCCAAGGTTGTCGAGTCACACGAAGACAGCAAAATAGTGCCGTCGCATAATGAAACCATTCTGGTGGTTGAAGATGATCCGCGCGTCAGGCAGCTTACTGTGACACGGTTGGAAAGCTTGGGCTATCATGCCTTGGCTGTTGCAAACGGCCCTACCGCGCTGAAAACCCTGCGCAATACCAAAGGGATCAATTTGATCTTGTCAGATGTTGTGATGCCCGGCGGCCTGAACGGGTTTGAAGTTGCCGATCAGGCACTTGTGATCAACCCTGCCCTAAAAGTTTTGTTGGCAACCGGATATGCCAACAATAGTGCCAAAGCCGCCAGCAACAAATATCATATCGTGCACAAACCATACAGGTTGCACGACCTTGCCAAAGCACTGCGGGAGTTATTGGACTAAAAAACGCCTGACATCGTATTGTCTCGGCCACGCCCGAGAAAACAGGCGCATTCCATCTTATCGCAGAACCAGCAACTACCGGACAGTGATCTATCGTCTGCCGCTTTCAACTCATCACATTTGACGGGTTCCAGCGATGGTTGAAGCCGATGGATCTTTGCGCAAATCCTTCACCGCGAACGCGGGCTTGCATCCCATTGATAGCGGTCAATGATGGCTTGCGGCTTTGGTGTGACACTTGAATCCGAAGTTTAATGGAGGTTGTGATGAAGATCAGTGAAGCAATGCATGCGCCCGCAGAATGGATGGAAGCGGATACCATGGTTATCAAAATTGCAGAGCGTATGGCCAAGGATGATATTGGCGCGATTCCTATCGGTAAAAAGGACAAGCTGGTGGGGATGATTACCGACCGCGACCTTGCGACGCGGGTTGTGGCCAAGGGGCTTGATCCAAAGACAACCACAGCCGAAAGCGTCATGACCAGGGGCATCGTCTATTGCAACACCGATGAGACGTTGGAGGATGTTATCCACCTTATGGACCAGAAGAAAATTCGCCGTTTGCCCGTTTTGAATGAAGAAAAACGGATGGTTGGCATGCTTAGCCTTGGCGATGTGGCGCATTCTGTGGGCCTTCAGCTTGCGGGTGAATTGACCCGCGCGGTAGCGGATCATCATAAGTAGGATTACTGCGATGAAACTGGAACGTATTTGGCATATCGTTATGGATGACAGCCGGTCGCGCATTCTGCGCAGGCTTCCTTCTCCGCATGAGGCGACCCCGGCCGAGATTGTCATTCAAGGCAAAAGCCGCGACATGCGCGATGTTTATCAGGACCGTCAGACCCGCAGCTTTGCATCTGCGGGCGGAGGTAGACGGTTCGGTGTCGAGCCCAGCTCGAACCCAATTGAAAAGGATGCGCGTAACCTGATGCAAGAGGTCCTTAGCTATCTTGAAGACCAGCAGAAGGCAGGGGCATTTGACAAGCTGGTCGTGATTGCACCGGCGCAGGCAATTGGCCGTTGGCGCGCAGAGATATCCGACGGGTTGCGGGCAAGTGTGCAAAAGGAAATTGTCAAAAACCTTATGCAACTGTCGCCCCCCGAACTTGTCGGGGCGATCCGTGCGCTATCGTCGGCTTAGGCGCCGCGCCTCCGTCATTGATCTTGGCCAACGTCATCTTGCAGTACCGTTGCTAGCGCCTCATCCAGAAAGCGCTGCACACCGGCTCGGTTCAGGTGGTCAGTGTCAAAGTAGTATCGGGATTCAGGAATGGCCCGCGAGAAGTCATAAAACGCGACGTTATGGTCAGCCAACACGGCCATCAGCTGCGGCTCAAACCCCGCGAGCGTGGGAAGGGCTGCGCGGAACCTGTCGGGCAGCGGGGGGCGGGGGGCGGATGATCACGACCCGCGCGCCATTGGCCAGCGCAAGGGCAATAACTGTCCGCAGGTCGTTCTGAACTGATGCGGTGGATGCCCCCACCCCAACGGCATCAATTGTGCCAAGATGGTTTTATTGCAACCAAGCAGAGGG
>NZ_JBGQOQ010000069.1:0-8917 GCF_052119765.1 Pseudorhodobacter sp. W20_MBD10_FR17
CGGAATTGAAGCCACAACCCCAGACCAGATCGCCGCATGACCGACAAGCCTCAAACACCAGATTTGACAATAACTCGCTCAATCGCTTCAACTCGATAGCAGTCATTTCTCGCGCACGCCTTGGCAACTCAATACCCCCTACCTGACTTAGTACCCACCATAAATGTGAAGACTATTGCGTTTTGATACACGAAATTGCTACCGCTGAAAGCGAGTCAATCCATTAATGCACTGATATATAACGACTTATCGACACGCATTTCAATGAACTGGTACAGCTAGCTGGCGGCGATGCCCGCCTCCAGCACTCCCTTGCTATAGCCAATTTCCCATAAGCACGAAGGCTGACCAAAAATAGGGATGGTCAAACCCGGCTTTGGCCTTTGGTTCGGGCGCATCCAGCGCGGCTGCGGCGCGGTCGGTTGCAACAACAGCAATATCGGTACTGTGCAGCATTTTGATTTGCGCTTGGCGTAGGGCTTCGGCCTTATCAAGGCCGTTTTGCATAATCCCTGCATAGAAGTCACGCATAAGGATCGGTGTCGCCGCATCCGATACCGGCCAGAGAGAGGCCATCACCGCGCCTGCCCCGTTTAGCTGTGCGGTGGTTCCGAAACCATCAATCTCGGCCCCATCGCCATCGGTACCGCGGGCCGTTTGGCAGGCCGAGAGGGTCAGCAGATCAATGCCTTTAAAACTAAGCGCACGGGTGCTGCGGATTTTACCCAAGGGCAAATGTTCACCATCGCCGAGCAGCAGAAAGCTGTCATCCTCTTGCCCCGGCATCAGGTTGAAATGGCTGGCGATATGCAGAATTTCCGGAGCCTTCAGCAGCGTTTTTTTCAGGCTGCGTTCATCAAAACTGGCATCCAGCGCAGTGGTGCCATTCAGAACGCCTTCGCCCTGCGCACTGCCGAAAATGGTTGCAAGCTCGGCCCGCACGCCGGGCAGCGGTGAAAAGCCGGGGTGCGCCTCGGTGACGCCAAAGCCGGCAGTTTTTGCCCCTGCCCGATCTGGCCGAATAAAGCGGGTTTCAATCGCTGGGGTAAACTGCACAAAGGCGAAATCTTCGATCATATAGTGATCACCGTCATAGAGCGCGGCAAAGGGAACATAGCGCAGAAAGCCGTCAAGGTTCAACATCACCACCTCCACGCCCGCGTCCTTTAACTCTTGGGCGACCGGCGCAAAGACCAGTTGTTGTAGGGCGTGCAGTTTCTCGGGCGCGTCCGGGGACGTCGTTTCAATGGCTTGCAATGTCTCAAACACCACACGCGCCAGATCGGCGCGGGAAATGGCGATTTGGTGGTGCAAGGTCAGGCTGGGCAGAGTGACGAAAAGATGCAGCGCATCGGGCAAGGTTGCGATTTGCAAAATGGCGGTCGGGCGCGGTAGGGTCTCTAATGTAGCTTGGTAACTTCCGGTCGCATCGAATTGTTTTTCCAGCGTTTCTTTGCTGCCCGTATCCACGTCAGATAGAAAGGCCAGGACGGCCGCATCAAACTGATCGCTGGTCTTTTGCAAGGCGTCTTGCAGCAGGAAAACCTGATTGGTTTCATCCTCGGTCAGGTCGGTTGTGCCCAGCTTATCGGTCAGGGCACGCAGAGCAGCATCGGCGGCGATCGGCAAGGCCGCCAGCGCCTCCAGCTTGTCTTGCTCGGTCAGTTCTTGGTCATTCAGCGTGGCGCGGGTTTTGGTAATATCGGCCTGCGCGTCCCGCTTCAGGTAGTTGAACACCTCTTCTTCTTTTTCCATATTCAGCACGGCTTGCGCCTCGGAAATCCGGCCTTGGGTGATCAGCAAATCGGCAAGCAGTTGGTACAGGCGGCGCCATTCATTTTGCGACTCTTTGGTGAACACATCATTGTCGCGGGTGTTGGTGGCGCGGATTTCTTGCTGAGCATTGACCGCCAGTTTGCCAAAGAAAATCGCGCGTTCAGGGTTTTGCTGAGCGGCAAAAGCCTTGGCGAACAGTTCAAACAACCAGCGCTGATGATCGAGCGATTGCTTACGATTGGCCGCGATAAAAGGCATCGACCTCATCCCAACGGCGATCGCCTCCTCGGGGCGTTCCAGTTCAAACAGGGTCAGAGCAAGGTTGATATATTGCGACGAGGTGTTTTGCGCCATCGGGCCAAGCTCTGCCTCAAGAATTTTCAGCGCGTCGCGGGCCAAAGGTTCGGCGCCCTTGTAATCGCCCATCCGATGCTTGACCCAACCGATCATCGCCAAAGTGGCAGAAACATCTTGTCCGGCCAAACCATCCCGCCCGGCATAAAAAGCCAACGCCGCACCATAGCTTTTCAGCGCCCCCTCAAAACGACCAAGGCTTTGATTGGCCCAACCTTGCGCAGAATGCACATATGACAGGTTCACCTCATCAACGACGGGCTGCTCTTGGTAAAAATTCTCAAGTATCTCAAGAACCTCCAGCGATTCCTTATAGCGTGACTGGCTGGCGAGGTTATTGGCCCGGTCCAGCATCGCAGTGCCCACCAGCCCGGGCGCATTCGGGTCATTGGTCAGCGTGCGGGCGATATCTTCGGCATGTTCGGAAAACACCAAACCATCGGTAAAGTCGGATAATGCAGCGCGAATCCGCCCAATCATCAAGGCCGATTGCGCCTTTAGGTACAGCCCGCTGTCGGTTTCGTCGGCGCGGCTATAGGCTGCGGTGAAGAAATCCAAAGCGGCCTCAAGATAGGGTTCTTGCCACGTCAGCGATAGGTAATACCCCCCCTCATAGGCGGCATAGGCATCGCCATTTTGGGCGCGTTGTACAAGATCGGGATCAAGCGTTTTGACCAACGCATTTTGGGTCAGATCGGTTTGGGCCAAATCACTTTTCGCCAAATCACTCTGCGCCGTTGCTGCCATAGGCAAAACCACCAGCAGAAAGACCAAAAGAAAGCGTTGAATGTTCATCATCACAGAACCCATAATAAGGAGCGTGATGAAAGGTTACGCAGGGAATCCGTTGCTGGCAACCAAACCTTGCCGCGTGACAGGATTTGTCATTCAGCGGCGATCGCGCGGGCCAAACGGGTTAGCTTGGCGCGTTTTAGCAGGGGTTTAAGCGCCTTTTCCTCACCCGACAGCCGTGAGGCCGTGGCGCGCACGCGTTCCAGCGCGGTTTCCACCTGCTCGGGGTTATGCGACCACAGCTCCCACAACAGCCCGTCTGGGTCGCGGCGGTCCAGCCCTTCGGCTTGCAGCGTGCCGCGCGGAAAATCTTTGGCGTTCAGTGTCACAATTGCATCGGCGTTGCCCGCAATGGCGGTGGCAAGAACGTGGATGTCATTGTCATCGGGCAAATGCAGCCGCGCCTCTAGCCCCGGCTGGGGTTTGATGCGGGCGGAGGGAAAGCCGTCTTGGGCGCGTGCAATGGCCGCAAGTGCCTCGCCCTCGGCCTCTGGGCCAAAGCGGGCCGCGGCGCGTTGCCATTCGCCAATGATACGGTCGGACCAGAGCGGCATAAAAAGGCCCTGCGCAGCGACAGCCAGCAGGACCTCTCGCATCACTGTTGGAAACAGGACGCAGGCATCAAGCGTTAGCTTCAACCGTCAAGCCGCCCCATCGAGCCGGTAGAACAGCGCCTTAAGATAACCCGATTCTGCCAGCTGCGGCAGCATCGGGTGGTCGGGACCGGCAAAGCCTGTGTGCAGCAATTGCCCGCGCCGCCCACCCCGGCCAATGCCACGACCGGTTGCGTTGCGAAACGCGTTCAGATCGGCCGCGTGGGAACACGAACACAGCCCCAGATAACCACCCGGTACCAGCAAAGGTGCCGCAAGCCGCGCCACACGTTCATAGGCCCGCAAACCCGCCTCAAGCGCCGGTTTTGCAGGCGCAAAAGCCGGTGGATCACAGATAATAACGTCAAACTGCGCGCCCTCGGCTGCCAATGCCTCTAGCACGGCAAAGGCATCGCCTTGGCGGGTGGTGAATTGGTCGGCAAAGCCCGAGGCCTGCGCGCCTTGTTCAGCCAAAGCCAGTGCTGGCGCAGATCCGTCAACCGCCAGAACCGATGTCGCACCGCCCGCCAAAGCCGCAAGGCCAAAGCCGCCGACATGCGAGAACAGATCCAGTACCCGCGCGCCTTTGGCCAATCGGGCGGCAAAGGCGTGGTTGGGGCGTTGGTCATAGAACAAGCCGGTTTTCTGCCCGCCGATCAGATCGGCCATGTAAACCGCACCGTTCATCGGCACAGGGATCGGGCCGTCAATCGCGCCGGCGATCACGACAGTTTCCTCATTCAACCCTTCAAGGCTGCGCGCGCGGCCCGTGGCGTTTTTCAGAATGTTCTTAACGCCCGTTACGGCCATCAATGCGGCAGCCAGCATATCAATATGCGCCTCGGCCCATGCGGCGTTGGGCTGAATCACAGCCGTATCACCGAACCGGTCAATCACCACGCCGGGCAAATAATCGGCCTCGGCATGCACCAGCCGGTAAAAGGGGGCGTCATACAGCCGCTCACGCATGGCCAGCGCACGGCCGATCCGCGCCTCAAGCCATGCTTGGTCAATCACCGCCTCGGGGTTTTGATCCAGCATCCGGCAGATGATTTTCGAGTTGGTGTTTACAGTCACCAGCCCCATAGGGCGGCGATCGCCATCCTCTAAAACCGCTAGCGTACCGGCGGCCATTTTTTGCGTGCGCCGGTCAGTGACCAGCTCATCCGCATAGACCCAAGGGAAACCGTGGCGGATTGCCCGCGCCTCGGCCTTTGGTTTCAGACGGACGGTGGGCCGATCATTCGGCCCGGTGTTTGCGGAGTCGCTATCATGCGAAGAGGTGCTATTATTCATGCCCCTGTCCTACCGCGTTTTATAGACCTGCGAAAGCCCGTCTGTTAGGCTGCATCACGAATGCACCGCTGATTTTGCGCCTGCGCGTGTTTTCCCTTTTCTTTTGCTGCCGTTAGCGCTAACAATATCGCAACACCCACGCACATCCAAAGAGGCCCGATATGTCCCTGAACAGCACGATTGACCGCGTAACCGACCGTATCCGCGAAAGATCAGCGACAGCACGGGGGGAATATTTGGGGCGAATGGCGGCAGCGGTCGCCAAGGGGCCTGCGCGGGCGCATTTGTCTTGCGGCAACCAAGCCCATGCCTATGCGGCGATGGGCGCCGACAAAGACGCATTGGTTGCTGACCGCCAGCCAAACCTTGGCATCGTGACCGCCTATAACGACATGCTGTCAGCGCACCAACCGTATGAGCGCTACCCCGATCTGATCCGCGCCGCAGCCCGCAAGGCAGGTGCCACGGCCCAAGTGGCAGGCGGCGTACCTGCGATGTGTGATGGCGTAACCCAAGGCCAACCGGGGATGGAGCTCTCGCTGTTTTCGCGTGATGTGATTGCGCTGGCTGCGGGCGTGGCGCTATCGCACAATGTGTTTGATGCGGCACTGTACTTGGGCGTTTGTGATAAAATCGTTCCCGGCCTGATTATTGCTGCGGCGACCTTTGGCCATATTCCGGCAGTTTTCGTGCCAGCAGGGCCAATGCCTTCAGGCATTCCGAACGATCAAAAATCCGCCGTGCGCAACGCCTTTGCCCAAGGCAAAGTGGGCCGTGAGGAATTGATGGCCGCCGAGATGGCCAGCTATCACGGGCCAGGCACGTGCACCTTTTACGGCACTGCCAACACCAACCAAATGCTGATGGAATTCATGGGCTTGCACCTGCCCGGTTCCAGCTTTGTGAACCCCGGTAATGGCCTGCGCGAGGCGCTGACAGGGGCAGCCGTGGAACGTGCAGCCGCGATCACAGCCCTTGGCAACAACTTTACCCCTGCGGGTGAAATTCTGGACGAGCGCACCTTTGTGAACGGCATCGTCGGGCTGATGGCGACGGGCGGCTCCACCAACCTTGTGCTGCACTTGCCTGCCATGGCACGCGCAGCGGGCGTGATGCTTGATATTGAAGATTTCGGCGAAATCTCAGACGCTGTGCCGCTGATGGCCAAGGTCTATCCCAACGGCTTGGCCGACGTGAACCACTTCCACGCCGCTGGCGGCCTTGGCTTTATGATCGGGCAATTGCTCGATGCGGGCCTGTTGCACCCCGACACCAAGACCATTCTGGGCGAAGGTCTGGATACCTACCGCCAAGAACCCAAGCTGCAAGGCGATACGCTGGTCTGGGAAAAGGGTGCTGCGGAAACGCTGAACGATAGAATCCTGCGCCCTACAGCCACGCCCTTCGCCCCTGTTGGCGGGCTGAAACAGCTATCGGGCAATCTGGGCCGTGGTGTGATCAAGGTTTCGGCCGTAGCCCCCGACCGCCATATCATCGAAGCCCCTGCCCGTATTTTCCACAGCCAAGAAGCCGTGAAAGCCGCTTTCCGCGCAGATGAGTTCAAAGGCGACACTGTGGTTGTCGTGCGTTTCCAAGGGCCGCGCGCCAATGGTATGCCGGAATTGCACTCACTGACGCCAATGCTGACCGTGCTGCAAGACCGCGGCTACAAGATGGCCTTGGTCACCGATGGCCGGATGTCGGGTGCGTCGGGCAAGGTGCCTGCCGCGATCCATGTGTCGCCCGAGGCGGCCTGTGGTGGCGCGATTGGCCGCCTGCGCGATGGCGATATCGTGCGGCTGGATGCAGATGCCGGCACGCTGACAGCCGTTGGTGTTGATCTCGATAGCCGCCCCTTGGCCGAGGCAGACCTGTCGGGCAACACGCATGGCATCGGGCGAGAGCTGTTTGAAGTGTTTCGCCAAAACGTCGGCCCATCAACCGAAGGCGCGCGGGTGGTTTAACCCACGCGGGGGCACTCTTAAGTTAGCACAAATCAATCGACGAGATGCTTTTGTACCCGAAACTCTCACGCCCCCGCAATGACGGGGGCGTTTTTCGTCGCACTCGATAGCTAAACCGCATGCAAATGGCGCGTTACAGTACTTTTTCCGATGGGCTAAGCTGTATAATTGGGGTGGCCGCGAATGTGACCGCGTAATAACAAACCCGCCGAAAAATCAGCCCACAGCCGTGCTTGCGCAGCAAGCTGCCACCCATAAAAAAGGACCCGCGAAAATGCGACCCCTTCGTTTTTTGTTGAGCAATTTGCTCGCCAGAGATTAACGCTTGGCTATTCGGATGGATCAATAAAAATATACTTATCAATATGTTACACTGAACCAAAAAATCCTGCTAACTTCCTGCTACCACTTTACGCTCGCTGCGCTTGCTTTCAAATCCAGCTGTCTTTCTGAATTTCATCATAGTTTCAATTGCTTCATCAAGCTCACCACTGTTGATTTCCACTTAGAAGTGAGCCGGTTTAGCGAATAATTTCCACTGAGAATTGAGCCATGTGACCCTTCCCCCAGCGCGCTGCGCCACGGGGAGCAATGGAGTGATACACATGGGACTTTTGAACATAATTCGGCGCATGTCTTTGCGCGAGAAGCTATCGATCCGGGAGATTTCGCGCCGCACCGGTTTGTCGCGCAATACGATCACTAAGCATTTGAACGCGGGCACGATTGAGCCGCAGTTCACGACGCCAGAGCGGCAAAGCAAGCTTGATCCTTTTGCTGACAAACTGACCGGATGGCTAAAGACGGAGGCGGGCAAGTCGCGCAAGCAGCGGCGAACAGCGAAGCAGCTTTATGAAGATTTGGTGAATCTGGGTTACACTGGGTCCTACGGTCGTGTGGCCGCGTTTGCTCGTGATTGGCGGGCCGATCGGCAGCGTGAGCAGCAGACAACAGGGCGCGGAACGTTTGTGCCTCTGACTTTCGGTCCTGGAGAGGCGTTCCAATTCGATTGGCCCCGTTCAAGTGAGTTTGGGACTTTGCGGTTCTGGCCGGTGAACGCACCAAACTGCAAGTGGCCCATATCAAGCTATCGCATAGCCGCGCATTCTTGATCCGCGCCTATTTGCTCCAAACCCATGACCCTCTCGTGGCATTTCTTGCAGAAATGCACTGCCGGGCAACGGATGCTATTTGACGCACATTGGCATGGGTTTCGTGTCTTTGGCGGCGTGCCTGAACGTGGCATCTATGACAACATGCGCACCGCCGTTGACCGTGTCGGGCGCGGCAAAGAGCGGCAAATCAACATGCGCTTTCTGGCCATGACGAACCACTATGTGTTCGGGCCGCCGTCCATTGGGCTCGGACCAATGGCGCCTCAATGAACGGCTTCTGCAACCCGGCGGCTGGATGGGGCAAGCCATTGGTGCGCCATTGGTTCAAGCCCAATGGCGGCGGCCAGGTTGAGAAGAATGTCCGGGATGCTCGCCATAGGTTTTGGCATGCTGTTACCCGGAAGGGATTTGCGTGCAAATCACGCAGGGCTATGCCTGAGTTTCCCAATCTCGATGCGCTGAATGATTGGCTAGAGCAGCGTTGCATGGAGATGTGGCATGATATCTGCCCCCCTCTCGCGCATGCAGGCACCCGCACTTCCGCAATGCGTGCTTCTTCACCCTCAACTTCAATATCGAACTTAATGTCACTCCAACGCATTTCCCGCGCTTCACCAACGCGCAAGCCACTGTGCAGCAAAAACATGATGAAGTAGGACAGCTGTGCACGATGCAATTTGTGCCACGCGTTTAGCCCCTCGCTTGCAAACCGCCCAACGCAGTCCCTGTAACTGCGCAAGTTACGCACCAGCACCAAATACTCGCTCCCAGAGTCAAATCCTGCGCGCCTGCTTGGTGTTTTGTCAGTTGCTGCAACACGCATCTTAACAATTTGCTGCATGCGCCCGCGTTCCATTGCATCGTAGAAAATCTGATTAAGTGCGCTTTGCTCCATCTGCAGCGTCTTTAAAGCAGGCATCTTCTTCGCGTTTGCTGTGCCTAACGTTTTCGGAGCTATGACTGAATCTGGTGTTTGGGCGGTTTGAAGGTTGGCGGCGTATCTGGTTGATTTGTTGTTGCGAGACAG
>NZ_JBGQOQ010000070.1:0-8581 GCF_052119765.1 Pseudorhodobacter sp. W20_MBD10_FR17
CTCTGCTTGGTTGCAATAAAACCATCTTGGCACAATTGATGCCGTTGGGGTGGGGGCATCCACCGCATCAGTTCAGATCGCCGCATGGCCGACAAACCGCAAACACCAGATTTGACAATAACTCCTTATGCTGGCCGGCTCAATCCGCTCTCAAATCAACCAAGTCTGGAACGCGTTTTGGTTGGGCGGCATCTTCAACACGCTTTCGGTCACTGAGCAACTGATCCTCAACCTCATGGCATGTGTAGCACTGTTTGAACGTGAGATGATGTTGGAACGGCAGAAAGAAGGTATCCAGAAGGCCAAGGCAGATGGCAAGTACACAGGTCGCAAGCCTAAACCAAGGATCATTGCTTTAGTGGCGTGCAAGTGGCCCTTGGTCAGGCTTTATGATCTTCCCATGCGCTGTGCCGTTGATGGATGTCAATTTGGGTTGTGTTCGTTTTGGTATCTTTTGAATCGACGTCCCGAGCTTGTTGTAGAGGTCAATTCCCCAAGGGTCAGCCGTTACTTTTTCCCTAATTTGTCCCGACGGCTGATCCTCCCTTTCACAGAAACGATGGAGGAAAAGGCCGCTATGACACATTGCGATGACCCCAAAGAAATAGGCTTTTTCATCGGTGATGAAATTGCGTTTTCCGATTGTCTTTTGAAACTCACCAGCGCCGAATTTTCGTCGCTGCAATTTATCCGTATCCCCACACTGAATTCAGCGTTAAGCACGTCTGATGTTCAAGCGGCACAGTGCCGCATCATCATTGTTAACGATTCCTTGGTGGATGATCTTCGGGCCTCTCTTCCCGCCATCTCAGCGCACTTCGCCAAGGCAAATGTCGTGCTGTCCTATCGGCATGCGCCAATTGCTGAAGCCTTTCTGCGTGATGCCGCCAATGATCCGGCTTTGGTCAAGGTTGGCGTTTTACCGATGCAGTTGGAAATGGTTCATTGGATGTCCGTCTTGCGGATGCTGATCTGCGGCGAGCGGTATATCCCATACGAGCTTTTCCACGCTTTCCCACCAAAGCCGAACGCCATTGGTCCAGCCCCCGCGCAGCAACAAACGGCGCAAGAGTCGGCACCCGCCAAACCGCCGTGCCTTCTTGCAAGGTTGACCGACCGTGAAATGCAAGTTCTGACTTCGGTGTCCATGGGCAAGCAAAACAAGGTCATCGCGGCCGAAATGGACCTATCCGAACACACCGTAAAGCTGCACATTCACAATGTTATTTCCAAACTGGGCGTAAATAACCGGACCGAAGCCGCCGTTTTCTACCTGGGCGCCACCCCCAAGCCCAATGGCGGATTGCTACAATGAAACCTGCAGGCCTATCTGATTTTGACGCCTTTTTGCTTCTGATCGGTAAGCTTAACTATGCCTGGACCAATACCGAAAGCCTGCTGATCCATGTGATCGCCGGGCTTTCAGGCATGAACAAGGAAACCGCCACTATTGTCTTTTTGACCCTTAACACTACCCGCGCGCGGCTCAATCTGGTCGAGCGCTTATCAAAACTGGACAAGGCAATGCCCGAGCGGGCAGCTATTTTGGCACTAACCGGACGGATTCAAAAACTGGCTGGCCTGCGCAATAGATATAACCATTGTATCTATGCTTTTGATGCCGAAGGCGGCCCCCCTCGCAGCATATTAATGCGGATTTCCGACCGAGGGGACAAGCTGAAGATCGGCCAAACCAACCTGCTAGATAAGGCCACCGTAGGTAATGTCGAAACAGCTATTCAGGAAATGTTTGCAGTCAATCAAGACATCTGGCGCCTGATTGCAGAGTATAACTATCCAAATTAGCCTAGTGCGTGTTGACGTTTGAGGATTCCCAAATCGGTTATTGAGTGTTTCAAGGTTGCAAACATAGGAGGCAACCTTGATCCGCACCGCTTTGACCGACGCCCAGTGGGAAACCATAGCACCGCACTGTCTTGGCCGGAAATGTGACCCCGGCCGCACCGGGCCGAACCCTCGTCTTTTTGTCGAGGCGGTTCTGTGGATTGCACGAACGGGATGCCCTTGGCGCGATCTGCCGTCAGAGTTCGGGCGATGGAATACAGTCTTCAAGCGGTTTCGCAGATGGGTCCAAGCGGACGCATTCTATCGAATGTTCAGAGTGTTAGCCGAAGACTCCGACTTTGAATACGCGATGGTCGACGGCACAATCGTCAAGGTTCACCGTCATGGACAGGGCGTAAAAGGGGGACACAAAGCCAGGCCATTGGGCGTTCTCGTGGCGGCATAACCAGCAAGATCATGGCGCTAACAAATGCCTTGGGTAATCTGATCGACTTCCGGCTGCTCCCCGGACAGGCGCATGATTTGCGCGGCACATCGGCGTTGATCGACGGGCTAACCTACGGCCAGTTCCTTGCCGACCGGGCATTCGACGCCAACTGGCTGCGTGACGCGCTGACAGATGCCGTGATCGAAGCGGTCATTCCGCCAAAATCCAACCGTCGGTTTCCGGCTGACTTCGACCGGGACACATATAAATGGCGGCACCTGATCGAGAATTTCTTTGGAAAGCTCAAGGAATACAGGGAAATCGCAATGCGCTGCTACAAAACTGACGCCAGCTTCAGCGCATTCATCTCCCTTGCGGCAACCGTGATCCGTTTGAAGTGAACGTCAACACGCCCTAGTCCATTTGCTAGCTTCACAAGCCAATCAACTGGATCTTATCCTCAATTTACATTCATCATTAATTAAGGCCCTTAGTTTCCGGGACGGTCCCACTGCTTGCCTGACATGTCAAAATCTTATTTTCATTTCTCACATGTCAATGCGCTGCCTAAATCCCGTTTAAAAGGTTCCTTACTTCTCGGGGGGTAAAATGACATTTATTAAGCAGATGCCAAGGGGCTCTTTTTCAGTAGGCCGCCCACAAAAAATTTTAGTTGCTGGCGGGGCGGGTTTTGTCGGAGGGCACTTGTGCAACCGGCTGTTCGCAGACGGCCATCACGTTATCTGCCTCGATAACCTTTTGACCGGCCGCCTATCAAACATCCAGCATTTGCTGGATCACCCTCGCTTCCGGTTTGTGTTGCATGACATTATTGCGCCATTGCCGTATCTGGGCCGTATTGAACAGATCTACAATCTGGCCTGCGCGGCCTCGCCCAAAAAGTATCAGGCCGATCCGGTCCACACGTTCAAAACCAACGTCTGGGGCGCGGTCAATTTGCTGGAATTGGCTGCCGACCACGACGCGCGCATCCTGCAATCCTCAACGTCCGAAGTGTACGGCGACCCATGTGTCAGCCCGCAATCCGAAAGCTATCATGGCAACGTCAACACCGTTGGCCCCCGCTCTTGTTATGATGAAGGCAAACGGGCGGCGGAAACCCTCTTTCACGACTTCCATGAAACCCGCGGCGTGCGCACCCGTATTGCGCGGATATTCAACACCTACGGTCCCGGAATGTGCCCCACCGATGGCCGAGTGATTTCCAACTTCGTGATTCAGGCGCTGTCTGACGCCAATATCACGGTTTACGGCGATGGCACGCAGACCCGATCGTTCTGTTACATCAGCGATTTGCTGGATGGCTTGATCGCCCTTATGGCTGCGCCCGACAGCCTGTCGGATCCAGTCAATCTTGGAAACCCGGTAGAATTCACCATGAATGAGCTGGCACAAATGGTGCGCGAAACCGTTGGCTCGAGGTCTGCCATCATGCATTTGGATTTGCCGGTCGATGACCCAAAGCAGCGCAAACCCGATATTTCAGCCGCCTTGGCACATCTGGGCTGGGCGCCAAAAGTATCGGTGGCCGAGGGATTGGCCCAGACCATCCCCTATTTCGCGCAGCTCCATCAAACACTTATGGTGGCAGAATGATCGCGCCTCAACATATTTGCGTCACGGGTGGAGCCGGCTATATCGGCAGCCACGCTTGCTATGCGCTGGCAAAACGCGGTGACCCCGTGTTGGTCGTCGACAACCTGTCTACGGGTAACCTTGGTGCGGTGCGGTGGGGGCCCTTGGCCCAGATCGACCTGCGCCAAACCGAGGCTTTGGCTGAAACATTTGTGCGCCACAATGTCCGCACAGTACTGCATTTCGCAGCCTCGGCCTATGTGGGCGAATCCGTATCGGACCCTGCAAAATACTATGACAACAATGTGGGCGGCATGCTGTCATTGCTAACGGCTTGCCGCGAGGCGGGCGTACGCGAATTCGTGCTGTCCAGCAGCTGCGCCACCTATGGCATCCCCGAAACTCTGCCGGTCACCGAGACCGCGCCGCAATGCCCCATCAACCCATATGGGCGCACCAAGTTAATTTGCGAACAGATGTTGCGGGACATTGCCCCACAGATTGGTCTATCGTATGCGGTCTTGCGCTATTTTAACGTGGCGGGTGCAGACCCAAGCGGCTCACTATGCGAAATGCATGATCCCGAAACCCATTTGCTGCCGCTGGCCCTGTTTGCGGCCGCCGGGCGCGGCCCTGCTTTGCGCCTGTTCGGGATGGATTTTGACACCCCCGATGGCACCTGTCTACGCGATTATGTGCATGTCAGTGACTTGGTTCAGGGCCACCTGGCCGCCGTGGACCGTTTGAACCAAGGGGCGGGGCCGTTGACCATGAATCTTGGGGCCGGAAAGGGGCATTCGACTTTGGATGTGATCAAGATGGTTGGACTGGTCACGGGTCGCAATGTTCCTTGGTGCCCTGCGCCGCGCCGCGTAGGCGACCCGCCCGCGTTGATCGCCAATACCACATGCGCGCGCGCATTGCTGGGGTTCAAGCCGCAACGCTCCGACCTCTACTGCATGGTCAGTGACGCCGCCCGCGCATTTGGACTGACCAAAACTCTGGAACAGGAGGGGGCCCATGCGATCCTCGTCTGACCCCGCTCTGCGGCCATTTCTTGCCCCAGTTCTGACCCGCCGCAGTCGTTCGCGCTATGTCTGGCTTGTGGGGCTGTGGCTGGTCGCTGCGGCGATCTTTTGGGCTTGGTGGCTGACCCCCGCGCATGTGATCGCGTCAGGTCGTTATGCCTTGGTTACGTTGTGTCTCTTCTGGATTTTCTTTCTTCAGGCCTATTTTCTGGCCATGCTCCTACGCGCACGCCAAGCTGTACCGCGCCACGACGGCCCCCCTTTGGGCCCCATTGCTATGGTGGTCACCAAGGCCCCATCCGAACCTTTTTCCGTGGTCCACAAGACCCTGCTGGCCATGCTGGATCAAGATACCCCGCATGACACGTGGCTCGCGGATGAGGACCCTCAGCCCCAAACCTTGGCATGGTGTGCCGAGAACGGCGTACATGTATCTACCCGTAAAAACATTCCCGAATATCATCAGAAAACATGGCCGCGCCGGACCCGCTGCAAAGAGGGGAATCTGGCTTATTTCTACGACCATTTCGGCTATGCCCGCTATGCTGTTGTGGCCCAGCTTGATGCCGATCACGTTCCACAACCGGGCTATTTGCGCCACATGCTGGTGCCGTTTGCCGACCCACGCGTTGGCTATGTCAGCGCGCCCAGCATCTGTTCGCAAAACGCCAATGAAAGCTGGGTCGCCCGCGCCCGCCTACATGCCGAAGCCATGTTTCACGGTATCTTGCAAGCCGGCTACAGCAACGGTTGGGCGCCGATGTGCATCGGGTCGCACTACGCCGTGCGGACCTGCGCTTTGCAACAGGTTGGCGGTTTGGGTCCCGATCTAGCCGAGGACCATTCCACCTCAATGATTCTTAACGCAGGCGGCTGGCGAGGGGTTCATGCAATGAATGCCATCGCCATTGGCCAAGGCCCCGCCACGATCACCGATCTAGTCACGCAAGAATTTCAATGGTCGCGCAGCTTGGTCACACTGCTTTTGTCCCATACCCCACGCTATTATGCCGCCCTCCCCGCGCGGCAAAAGTTCCAATTCGTATTTTCGCAGCTCTGGTATCCATTGTTTGCGCTGTTTATGGCGGTTATGTTCGTCCTGCCCCTCGCGGCTCTTCTATTTGATGTCCGCTTTGCCGAGGTCACTTTTCTCGCCTTTATGATGCATATGTTGCCTTCGATACTGGTGCTTATCATGCTGGCCTTCCGCATTCGCGCCGATGGGTTGTTCCGGCCTTGTGATGCCAAGGTGCTGGGCTGGGAAAAGGCAGTGTTTGCCGCCTTACAATGGCCTTGGGTGCTGCTGGGCTGCACGATGGCCTTGCGCGACAGATTGGTCGGTGGCTTTGTCGACTTTCGCGTAACACCTAAGGGTGAAAAGGTGGCCGCGATGGTGCCGTGGCGTGTGCTTGTGCCCTATCTGACCCTTGCAATCCTGTCGCTATTGCCTGTGCTTTTCGTACAAAACGCACAGGAGAGTGCAGGCTTTTACTTCTTTTCTCTGCTTAATGCCGCCCTTTACACCAGTGTTTTCTGCGTCATTGTTGTGCAGCACAACCGCGAAAATCGTATCGGCCGCACCCTGCCCTGTGTGCGGTTCGCGACGCAAACAGGCTGCGTTTTGGGGCTGGCCGCACTCGTCTCCTTTGGTCTGTTCGAGCGTGGCAATGCGGCCTTGATCGCCCTCGCTTCAACCAACGGTGAAATCCAACTGACCCGCACGCAATCTGTCGTGGCCGGGGCTGGGCAAGGCGCACCCGGCACGGTCCATACTTCCTATAATGCAAACTGGCTTTCCCAACTTCTTTTAAACCAAGTCGCCCAAAGGTACGCAAAATGAAACGCATTTCACCTCCGAAATTCATTCTCATCTCTCTCGCCTTGGCCAGCCTAATGGCAAGCCCCGTTTCCACGCAAACCGTGCCGCCAGGACCTTTGCCCTTTGGCATCTATGACCCCTACGGCGAATTCTCGAACGTGCAGGACGTGGCAATAGAGCATCTGTTCTTACCGTGGGAAGACGTTTTTCTTCCCAGCTTGGCCGAGGCGGAACGTTATACAAAATCTCGCGGCCGCTCGATTCTTGTGACGATAGAACCGTGGACTTGGTCACGCGATGAACGCAACTCGCCCAGGGCGCTGCAAAAGGGCATCGCCGACGGTACATATGACAATACCATGCGCACAGTTTGCGCGGCACTTGCCACCGTAGACGTACCCATGACAATCCGCTGGGCGCAAGAGATGGATGATGCCAGCGGCCAGTTCATCTGGGCTGGGTGGACGCCACAAACCTATATCGACGCCTACCGCCAGATGATCAACATTTGCCGCATCGCAGCGCCCAAGGCCAAATTCATGTGGTCCCCGCTGGGTACAGAAACGATGGCAGCATACTATCCCGGTGATGACTATGTCGATGTGATAGGCCTGTCTGTGTTCAGCCTGCAACCGTGGGAAGAAGCGATCTTGGGTGGCGCGCAAAGCTTTGACGACATCTTTGCACCCCGCTATCAACGCACCCTCCAATTTGGCAAACCCATCGTCATAGCCGAATTAGGCTATATTGGAGATATCGCCCATGTCACCGAATGGGATGACGCGGTGCGCACGTCTGCAGCGAAGTACCCCGAACTCGACGCCGTGGTGTATTTCAACCAGCAAGAGGTCTTTCCTTGGCCCAATGGGTTCGGTCTTCCCAACTGGCGCCGCACGGCAAATGTGCTGAACTGACCATCCAGCGGCCCGTTTGCGCCTCACTCGGGCCGCGTTTCCCGCACCACAACTGGCGATAATAGGTCTGTCTGCCAATTTATTGAAAACGCGTCCAATATCAAAAACAGGGCGCGTTTTGTCGTGCAAATCATGCTTCCTGTCGGCAACACTCCGCGCGGTTCTATCCTTCACGGTTGACCGTTCACTATTTCTCAATGAAAATAAAAGACGTTTAACGAGGATCGAAGGTTTCAAACCCGATCCCACCTTGAGGAGATCCGATTTGAAACACCCCTTTGGCCGGATTGAGCTTGTGGCCGCTTGCGTTGCGGCAGTGTTGGCCCTAACCGCTTCTGCTCCTGCCGCAGTTGCAAAAAATAGCCAGAATGACTCCATTGTGGTCGCCTCAGTAGGCACGGGCACCTATATCTGTTCGCCCGCAGGTTTTGGCCAAACATCACGCTGTTATCGCCGCTAAACTGGTAAATAACACGCTACTATGGAGTGCCCCCATCGGGTGGTCCAGTTTGAAGGTTAGTGCGTGGTTGGGCTCTGGCCTATTGCTCGGCCCACGCCCGCCGTAAACTGATCGAGATCATCCGAACCGGTCCCGCGCCAATTACCGAGAAAGGCGTGGCACTCATCCGCGATCTCTAAGCCATCGAGGCTGACATCCGTGGCAATGACGATGCTACCTGCTTGGCCGCGCGCGAAGAACTGTCCGCCCCGATCCTTGCCCGCCTTGAAGACTGGCTGCGCCATCATCGCGCCCGCGCTTCTGCCAAATCGCCCCTCGGTGAGGCATTGGCCTATATCGCGAAAGACCGCGACGGCCGGGTCGTTTCCTGACAGATGGCCGCATCGAGATCGACAACAACACCTTCGAACGCACGATCCGCCCCATAGCGAAGCATGTTTCATTGCACACTCCCTCTTTAAGTGTCTGTAAACATTGGAAGTGTGTCGGTGTCAGTAATGCGACACGGGCGTCCTTTTCGGACTATGGCAG
>NZ_JBGQOQ010000071.1:0-8359 GCF_052119765.1 Pseudorhodobacter sp. W20_MBD10_FR17
TCTCACGCCTAGCCGATCTCGTCGAGGGAGCCCGCATCGCAACGTCGCCGCCAGACACTTATGGGTAACTGCAAGGTCTTTGCACCGCTTACGTTGATGTTCTGCTGTTTAGGGCACATGCGACGTGATGAAAGCGGTCATTAGGAGCGGCGCCTGCAAACCGCGCTTTATTATGTACGCCGCTTGTGGTCGGCACATGTTAATTTCCCGACAGGCCGTGCAATTGCAAAGTTAATGGCTGTGCCGGAGGATCAGGGAGGTCTCAAGGTAGATTGTTTCATCCGGTTTATCCGGCGTCATGCTACGGCGTCCAAGCAGATCGACGACCGCAGCTACAAGTGTGTCGATCGGGTTGCGGATCGTCGTCAGCCCGAATGCAGGCCAGCTTGCCATTGAAATATCGTCAAAGCCAATGACAGAAATGTCCCTTGGCACATCGCGGCCTTTGTCCTTAAGGGCGCTGAGCGCGCCAATGGCCATAGCATCGTTTGCACAGATCAGCGCATCCAAGTCGTGCAATCCGGCCAATCGGTCTACTGCCTCATACCCGCTTTGCACGGTGAAGACGCCCGCAGCTTCGGCTTGCAGGGTGAGGGCTGCCTTTTGCAACGCGTCCATAACGCCCTGCCGCCTGTCGTTTGAGGACGCGTAGCCAATCGGGCCGCCGATAAAGCCAAAGCGCCGCCGCCCTTTTGCGATCAACAGGTTTGCGCCCTTGGCCATGCCCTCTCGGTTTCGGCAGCAGATATTGTCGACTCCGGGGCGCAATAGGACACGACCGCTTGAAATCACCGGAATGCTCAGCTTGTCGCAAACGTCTAGGATATCGGCGTCCATACTGCCCGAGCGAATGATCATCGCCTCGACCGGATAGCGCAGAACATTTGAAACAGCTGTCCGCGCCGCATCGCCACTGCCGCCGATAACGATCGGCCATTTGCCAACACTGTTCAGCCCCGCAACAAGGGCTGTGCTGACCTCTCGGTCATATTCATTGGCGGTTTCGCCCATAAAAATGACTACCAAATTCGACCGCGCCCCCTGCAAACCTGCTGCCAACGCGTTTGGCCGGTAGCCGAGCGTGTCTGCGGCCTGCAAGACAAGCGCCCGTTTATCCGGATCAATGTAGGCGCCATCGGTGAAGGCTCTGGATACGACCGAGCGCGACACCCCTGCCAATTGCGCGACATCTTTGGCGGTGATCCGCTTTTTGCGTGGTGCGGCAGGCATGGCGCGGACTCCGATTTTGAAAGTTTGGTAAAAAATTACATTGGTCATGGGACCGTTACATTTCTTGGGTATGTGAACACGTGTGCACATCAGGATGCAAGCGTAGAATCAATCGCTCTGCACCTGATGCTGGACTTCGTAGGGGCCCCAAAGGGAGCCCGCTTTTATCCGCTTTCGCTGATCCCGTGATGGGTTGGCGCAGGCTATCGCTGCTTGCCCGTTTCGGGCATTCGAATGACCGGAGAAACGCAATGACCCGACTTTCCATCGTCTCGGCCGCCGCCCTGTCCCTTTGGGCCAGCGTTGCATCGGCGCAAACCGAAATCACCTGGTGGCATGCCATGGGTGGCGCACTAGGTGAAACCGTCAACAAAATCGCGACCGACTTTAACGCAAGCCAGTCCGACTATCACATCACCCCAGCGTTCAAGGGCACCTATGAAGAAGCCCTGACCGCCGGTATCGCCGCCTTCCGCGCGGGCGAGCAACCGAACATCCTGCAAGTGTTTGACGCTGGTGCTGCCACTGTCATCGGTGCCAAAGGCGCTACCGTTCCGGTGCAGGATCTGCTGACCGAAAACGGCGTCGCTTTCGACATCAACGACTACATCTCGGGCGTGCGTTACTTTTACGCTGACAGCGCAGGCAAGATGATCGGCATGCCGTTCAACTCTTCCTCGCCGGTCATGTATTACAACGTCGATGCGCTGGAAAAAGCCGGTGTGACCCCGCCGAAAACCTATGAAGAATTCGAAACCGTGACCGCGCCTGCGCTGCTTGCTGCTGGTTATATCCCGCTGGCAGAATCGCATTCGCCTTGGATCTGGGTCGAAAACTTCATGTCGCGCCACAACCTGCCGTTTGCGACAAATAACAACGGTTACGACGGCGTTGACACCAAGATCCTCGTGAACACCCCCGAGCTGAAGATGCACTGGAGCCATGTCAAAGAATGGCTGGATAAAGGCTGGTTCAGCTATTACGGCGCCGCTTGGAACGACAACCAAAAGCCGTTTGAAGAAGGCAAAGTCGCGATCTGGATGGGCTCTTCGGGCTCTTTCGGTGGCTTGTCGAAACTTGACCTGCCCTTCAAATTCTCGGCCACATACCTGCCTTACTGGGACGCGGTGACCAAAGAGCCAACCCAGACGTTCATCGGCGGCGCGGCACTGTTCGCAATGGCAGGCAAATCGGCCGACGAAAACAAGGCAACCGCCGCGTTCTTCCAGTATCTGACCTCGCCAGAAGTGCAGTATATGTGGCACCGCGAAACCGGTTATGTGCCGATCACCACTGCCGCCTATGACATGGCAAAGGCTGATGGCTACTACACCGAAGCGCCTGCTGCCGAAGTTGGCATCCAGCAGCTTTCCTTGCCAGCCGGTGCAAACACCAAAGGCTATCGCATGGGCTTTTATGTTCAGATCCGTGACGTGATGAACCGTGAATTTGGTCGCATCCTTGGCGGCGAAACCTCGGTTGATGATGGCTTTGCCGCCATTGAGGCCGAATCCAACGATCTGCTGGCAAAGTTTGCCCAGACCCAAGGCAAATAAACCAACGCAACTTGGAATGGCCGCGGGGTGTCGCGGCCATTCCCCCTTTTGAAGGATGCCCTATGAAACGCGCCGCTTTTGCCCATCGCTGGTTGCCGATCCTGCTGTTGATGCCGCAAATCATCATCATTGCTGTCTTTTTCTACTGGCCCGCGTGGCACGCTCTGACCTCGTCCTTCTACTTGCAAGACCCCTTTGGTTTTAGCGAAACCTTTGTAGGGCTTCAGAATTACACCTCACTGCTGAACTCTGCGCCCTACGCGCGTGCGGCAACGTTCACCGTGGTTTTCACACTGCTGGTGACCTTCCTGTCGCTTGCCATCGCGCTGTTGCTGGCCGTGAAAGCCGACAAAGTTCTGCGCGGCGCAAAAACCTACCGCACGCTGTTGATGTGGGTCTATGCCGTGGCCCCGCCGGTTGCTGGCGTGATGGGCATCATCCTGTTCAACCACAGCTGGGGGCCGCTGACGCGCTTTTTCGGCCTGTTCGGCTGGGATCTAAAAATCGGCGTGCATTACTTTGACACCGCCTTTGCGATGGTGCTGATCTCGGTCTGGAAGCAGATCCCCGTCAATTTCATCTTCTTTTTGTCAGGTCTGCAATCCATCCCCAAATCGGTGCGCGAGGCGGCCCTGATCGACAACCGCTCTGCTGCGGGCCGGTTTTGGGATGTGACCTTTCCGCTGCTGGCGCCGACCGGTTTTTTCCTGCTGATCACCAACATCACCTACGCCCTTTTTGACACCTTTGGCATCATTGACACCGTGGTAAAGGGCGAGCCGGGCAACAACCCGATGACGCTGGTCTATAAGGTTTATGTCGATGGCTTTCGCGGCAACGACATGGGCGGATCGTCGGCGCAATCGGTGATTTTGATGGTGTTGGTGCTGGCGATGACCGTCGTGCAGTTCCGCCTCGTCGAACGCCGCATCCATTACACCTGAGGATTAGACATGGCCCATAAACCCCGCCTTCGCCTCTCGACCGTGCTGGATCATGCGATCCTGATCGTCGGGTCCGCCTTTATGATCTTGCCGGTGCTTATGTTGTTGCAGATGACCTCGGTGCCCGATCTGATCAACATGAAGATCGGTCCCAGCTTGCAGATTGGTGATCAGCTTGACGACAACTTCCTCAAAGCCATGCTCAAGGCCGACGGATTTTCCGGCGCAAATACCGGCCTGCGGATGCTGTGGAATTCAATGATCCTTGGCATGGGGTTCGCCCTTGGCAAGATTGTGCTGGGCATGATGGCCGCCTATGGCATCGTCTATTTCCGCCTGCGCTTTGCCACACTCGCCTTCTGGATCATCTTCACCACCCTTCTGCTTCCGCTTGAAGTACGCATTCTGCCGTCTTATGAGATCGTGCAAAAACTGGGGATGCTGAACACCTATCAAGGGCTGATCGTGCCGCTGATCGCGTCTGCCACAGCGACCTTTTTCTTTCGGCAATATTTCCGGTCTATCCCCGAAGAGCTGGTCGAGGCCGCCCGCATCGACGGCGCGGGACCGGTGAAATTCTTTATCGACATCCTCGTGCCGCTGTCGCGCACCATGATCGCGGCGATGTTCATCATCATGTTCGTCTATGGCTGGAACCAATACCTCTGGCCCACCATGATCACCACGGATGAGGATATGTTCACCCTTGTGCGCGGTATCAAGCAAGTAAGCCAAGGCCTCGAAGGCACCACGCTGCCGGAATACGGTCGCGCCAATATGCTGGCCCTGATCGCCATTTTGCCGCCGGTGCTGATCGTCATTTTCTTCCAAAGCTGGTTCGTCAAGGGCCTCACGGAATCCGACAAATAAGGAACTATCTCATGGCTCAGGTCTCCCTGTCCGGCATTGCCAAGCGTTACAACGGCGGCTTTCAAGCCGTTCACCCAGCCAGTTTTCAGATACGCGATGGCGAGTTTGTCGTCCTTGTCGGCCCGTCTGGCTGCGGCAAATCCACGATGCTGCGGATGATCGCAGGGCTGGAAGAGATCACCGAAGGTGATCTGCATATCGGCGAGCGGCTGGTCAATAACATCGATCCGGCCGACCGCGACATCGCAATGGTGTTTCAGAACTACGCACTTTACCCGCATATGACAGTGCGTAAAAACATCGGTTATGGCCTGCAAAACCGCAAAATCCCGCAGGCCGAGATTGACCGTAAAGTTGCCGAGGCCTCGGCACTGCTGAACCTTGACGACTATCTTGACCGCAAGCCGTCGCAACTGTCGGGGGGCCAGCGTCAGCGCGTTGCCATGGGCCGCGCCATCGTGCGCGATCCAGCGCTGTTCCTGTTTGACGAGCCGTTGTCCAACCTTGACGCAAAGTTGCGCAACCAGATGCGCATTGAGATCAAGGCCTTGCAGCGCCGCCTTGGCGTCACCTCGGTCTATGTGACCCATGATCAGGTCGAGGCGATGACCATGGCCGATCGCATTATCGTTATGAACGCCGGCCGCATCGAACAGATCGGTACCCCGGTCGAGATTTACCACGCGCCAGCGACCACCTTTGTCGCGTCATTCATCGGCGCCCCCCCTATGAACCTGCTGGACGGCCAAGTGATCGGGGCCACCGCGCAGATTGGCGATCTGGCACTGGGCGCAGCGCCCGCCACCATCTCGGGCCCTGTGACAATCGGCCTGCGCCCCGAAGATATTTTGCTGGATGCGGCTGGCCCCCTGTCGCTGGAGGTTGCGATTGTGGAAGAATTGGGTGCGCATCGATTGCTGCATGGCACGGTGTCAGGCCAGCCGATCAGCGTTCACGTCAACAAGGACATTCCGGCCACAACGGGTACCGTGCGGGTCACCCTGAAACCAAACGCACTGTCCTTTTTCGCGACTGAGACAGGACTGCGCCTATGACACCGGTCTTGCCCCTATTGCCCGACGTAACGGACGACCAGCGCGCCCGCATTCTGACGGCCCCCCGCACCGCGCGCGCCCACCGCGCCTTGCTTGCGGAATTGCCCGCGATGAACGCGGTGCAAACCGGCGGTATCGCGTCGGCCGAAACCTTACCCGCTTCGATCTCGGTTGTCGCATGGAATGTAGAACGCTGCCTGTTTCCAGAAAACAGTGCAGCGTTGTTGGCCCCCTTCGCACCCGATATCGTCTTGCTGTCAGAGGTAGACCACGGCATGGCCCGCACAGCGCAGCGCCACACCACCGAGGCCATGGCCCAAGCAATGGGCATGACCTATGTCTACGGCGTCGAATTTCATGAACTTGATCTTGGCGGCCCAACCGAGCGGCCGTTTTGTACCGATACGGTCAACGCCCATGGCTGGCACGGCAATGCGATCCTAAGCCGGGTGCCATTTTCGCGGCTGTCGATGCTGCGATTGGACGATCATGGGCATTGGTTTTCATCTGATGAACTGGACGCTGATCCCGATCAACCCCGTGTCGGCGGACGTATGGGCTTGCTTGCAGTGGTCCCGACCGAGGCAGGCGACATCTGTGTGGTTTCGACCCATCTTGAAAGCAATGCGGACGCAGCGCATCGTGCGGGGCAGTTTGACAAATTGATGGCTGCTATCGACGATTTTGCCCCCGGCTTGCCAGTTTTGATTGGCGGTGACTTGAATACTGGCAATCACGCGCCGCCGGATTTTGACCACCGGACAGAGAGCTTGTTCGCAAATGCCATTGCACAGGGCTATGACTGGTCGCCGACCCCCGATGGTGTGACGACCCGCCCAAGCCTTATCACCCCGCATCCGACACGGCAGATGAAACTGGATTGGTTCTGTATGCGCGGGATGCACCCTGTGGACAAGGCCCTGATACCCGCGCTTGGCACAGACTACAGGCCACTGTCGGACCATGACGCCATCTGGTGCCGAGGCCAGGTGCTTAGGGAAAGTCGTTAATTTCCGCGCAAAAATGCGCCCATGTTTCGAACGTGGCTAAGGTGTGTCAGGCTGCAGTGCCAACGTTTGGGTTGAAGCGGAAGCTGACGCAGATGTGGTTTCGGGCGGGCCCAGCGACCCGCCCAAAGCCGATTACAGCAGTGGCGTGATAATGCGCACGCCAACGCGGCGGTTGCGTTTTTCATCGGCCTGCGTGTCAATCAACAACTCGGTTTCGCC
The DNA here is from genome assembly GCF_052119765.1 of Pseudorhodobacter sp. W20_MBD10_FR17. Taxonomy (NCBI): domain Bacteria; kingdom Pseudomonadati; phylum Pseudomonadota; class Alphaproteobacteria; order Rhodobacterales; family Paracoccaceae; genus Pseudorhodobacter; species Pseudorhodobacter sp. W20_MBD10_FR17. The sequence continues at coordinate 6,885 of NZ_JBGQOQ010000071.1, forward strand.
ATAGCCTTGCACGACCATATTTTCGGGTGGAATATCAAAATATTCGGTCAAGGCCAGCGCTACCGTTTCTGCGCGGCGATCCGACAGGGCGAGGTTCATAGCCCCCGCGCCTGTCGCATCGGTATGGCCTTCGATCAAGAAAACCTCGTTTTTATTGGCATCCAGAAGAGACTGCATGACCGAGCCTAAATCGGACAGGGCATTCACCTCGGTCGTAGACAGCGCCGCCGAGCCCGATGCAAAAGTGATCGTATCGACGTCAATTATCGCCGCCAGATGGCGCACCTGCGGTATGTCGCGGACCTGACGCAAGCTAAACGTGCGGCCGATCTTTTCGATCTGGCTGCGGGCAAGTGCTGCTTTCATCACCGCATCACCGTCTTGGGTCGAAATCGCAAAAGACCGGTCGCGGGGTTTGGGCAAGGTCGATACGATGATTTCGCGCTCTGGCTCTAGATCGTTGAACAACACCGTCTCGAAGCCTTGGTTATCGTAATGGGCGCGGCGCAAAACGCGGCCGGTTGCGTTACGAATGGTCACAATCTGCGTGCCATCCTCGCGATCAACCGTGGTCAGGGTAGACCCGTCTTTGTAGGTTTCCGTGCGCAGAGTATTGCCCGGACGGCGCAGCAGGGCATCATCGTCTTTATAGACTTGATAGTTTCCATCGGGCCTTTGTACGACAACCCTATCGCCGGTATTGGAAATAACCTGTTGCTGGGGTTGATCAGCATCTGACGTGCGATTGCCTTGCGAGATTATAGCGCCAACAACCAAGGCACCAAGCCCGATCAGCCCTGCTTTTTCCAAATCGGACAAACGGTTCTTTTTGCCCGGTGAAACAACCTGTGGCGCTGCCGAAAATTCTTGGGTGGCACTGCGGCTTGTCTCATCCGTTACGGTTTCAGTGGTCGCCGTTACGGCATCTGCCGAAGGCGCCGCATCGGCAGGCCGAGGCCCTGCATCCGTAGCGGCCATCGGTTGCGCGGTCACGGTTTCCGCATCATTTGCCGCGGCCTCGCCTGACAACAGGTTTGACAAGGCCTGCATTTCCGCATCCGACACAACAGGCGCTTCAACGGGCGGGGCTGCGGGGTCGGTGACGTCATCGGCGGTTTTCAAACCGGCGTTAGGATCTGCAATGGCCGCATCGGTTTTTGTTGCGCCTTCGGCTTTGGCCTTCTTACCGGAGTCAGAGGTAGCTGCGGCACCAGCCTTGGCTTGCGCATCTGCCTCGGCAGCAGCGGTGGCTTCAGCGTCAGCTTTGGCTTGCACGTCTGCTTCGGCAGCGGCAGTGGCAGCGGCTTCGGCATCAGCTTTGGCTTGCGCATCTGCTGCGGCGGCAGCGGTGGCCTCGGCATCAGCTTTGGCTTGCGCATCTGCTGCGGCAGCAGCGGTGGCTTCGGCATCAGCTTTGGCTTGCGCATCTGCTGCGGCGGCAGCGGTGGCCTCGGCATCAGCTTTGGCTTGCGCAT
>NZ_JBGQOQ010000072.1:0-6894 GCF_052119765.1 Pseudorhodobacter sp. W20_MBD10_FR17
CTCGCCCAACATTTTGGCGACGTAGTCAATGCTGCAGACATGGGTCACCGCAGCCATCAGGCGGCCTGTGAATGGGCCGCGGCCAGCGGCACCCAATTCCACGGTGGCAGTTCATCCGTAACCGCTCCATTATTACCGCGGCGATTTAGCTTTGATGCGCGCCGCGAGATCGGTGTCATCCACGAAGTCATCAAGGAACTCATGCCAGGTTTTGTTGGTGATACGAGCGGCGCGGATCATGTCCGTCAGCTCTTCAATCCCTTCATCGGTGAGTGCGGTGATTGTTTCGTCGGGTCCGACGTAAACGCTGACGATATTTCCATAGGTCAGGTTGTCGTCGTTGTAGATGATCGCTTCAAGAAGTTCGGCATCTTCGCCCAACATTTTGGCGACGTAGTCGATGCTGCAGACATGGGTCACCGCAGCCATCAGGCGGCCTGTGAATGGGCAGCGGCCAGCGGCACCCAATTCCACGGCAGAAGTTCATCCAGCCGGTTGATCTTGTGATCGTAGATACGGTCGAGGATGTCGGCGAGAAAGGCCTGCGGGTCAAGGCCATTCAGCTTGGCGGTTTCAATGATGGTCATAGCGCGCGCGAGGGTTTCCGCACCGGTATCGGCCCCTGCAAATAGCCAATTTTTCCTGCCGATTCCAATGGGGCGCAGGGCGCGTTCGGCCGGGTTGTTGTCGATGGCGACCCGACCGTCCGTCAGGAACAGGCTGAATGCGTCCCGACGGCTCAGCCCATAGCGGAATGCTTTGGCCAGGTCGCTTTTACCCGGGATGCGCAGGAGCTGTTGTTCGGACCAAGCAAAAAAGGCCTCAACCTTTGGTCTGCTAAGATTTTGACGCGTCGCATAACGGACGTCAGCGGGATGACCGGTGATGTCGCATTCAATATCGTAGAACTTACCGATCCGGTCGAGCGCCTCGCGGGCGATCTCGGACTTGGTCGACGCCCAAAAATCGTGGAAGTCTCGGCGCAGGTGAGCCCAACAGGCCGCTTCACGTAAACGCAGCACGCCATCGGCACCAGGCTCGTAAAGCTTGGCGTAGCCCTTGTAGCCATCCGCTTGCAGGATACCGCGGGCGTTGGCCAGATGGCTGAGAACGTGCTCTTCCTTCCAGTCCGGTGCGAACCGATAGACAGCACCGGGTGGTGCGGCCCCCGCCCAAGGACGTTGCTTCTCGCGCATGTAAACATGCCCTGCCAGCCAATGGGTCACGCACATAGGCCCAGATCCGGCCCTGCTTGACCCCTTTGCCAAGCCCCTTGTCACGCCTTGAGCGATCCAGCACCCGGATCGGCGTATCATCTGCATGGAGGAGATCACTGGCCATGATGTCGGCCTCAATCCGTTCAATCAGCGGCGACAGTGTTTTCATGGCCCGGCCGCACCAACCCACGAGAGTGGTTTCGGGAATATCGGCCCCCATGCGGGCGAAGATCTCGTGTTGGCGATAGAGCGGGAGGTGATCGTCGAACTTCGAGACCAGCACATGCGCAAGCAGGTTTGGCCCCGCCATGCTGCCCGGGATTGGACGACTTGGTGCGGGCTCTTGCACCATCCGCTCGCAGCGGCGGCAAGACTTCTTGATCCGGGCAATCTGGATCACCTTCATCTGCGCCGCGATCATATCGAGAAGCTCGCTGACATCTTCACCGACCACGCGCAGATCACCGCCACAGTCGGGGCAGCAGGTGCCAGGATCAAGCTCACGGCGCTCGCGAGGGGTCACATCCGAGACGCGTGGCCGACGGCGCAAAACGGGCGCATCGGCAGCCTCTGGGATCGGTTCATTCGACCCTTCGTCAATGGGAGCGCTATCGTCTTCGGCCACGGCGACCAACAGGTCTTCCAGCGCCAGTTCCAGCTGTTCAATCTCGCGTTCGATCTTTTCCGAAGACTTGCCGAAGGCCAGTTTCTGCAACTTGGCAATCCGCAGGCGCAGGGCCTGAACCAGTTGATCATGGACGCGCAGCGTGGCCGATATCTTTGCGTTTTCCGCCTGCAAAGCCGCGATCATCGCCTTCAATGTGGCGGGATTATCCGTTGCCCGGCAGGGCATTGCACAGCAATGGCCCGAGAGGGGGCAAGGTTTCGGCGAATTTCGACATGCGCCTGATTACCAAAAACTAGGCGAAAGCACCATATAAATAACACAAATACGGGCATAAAATCACCCGGCGCGGGCGGGTGGAGCCCCCCAATCCGGACGCCGCCAGTCGATCCCCCGCTGCCCGGCAGCGCATGCCTGCATGCGCGAGAGGGGCCCAGAGCATAGCGAGTTGCGCAGAGGTCATCCGCACGGCTCCATCCTTGGCGTTTGGCCAAGGGAAACGGCCACGCTCAAGCACCTTGTAATAGAGGCAGAACCCCTGGCCATCCCAATACAGCAGCTTGATCCCCCTCTCACACATGTAAACATGTGTTGACGGGCAATGGATCACCGCGTCGCCCCCGGAATGCAAACACTGCGCCACTGGCGGGTTTCTGATGCAGGACATCCTGCGCCAAAACCGCCAACCCCGCGATCCCTTTGCGCATGTCCGTCACACCGCAGGCCAGATACACACGAACACCGGTGCCCGGACCGATCATGCCACTTCCACCGAGCGAATTAGAGCCGTCAGCAAAACCGGATCCATTGTGCTGTCAAAGAGCAAACTGCGACCACCCCGCAGACGCAATTCAACTGCAGTCGGTGGAGGCGCTTCGGGGACATGTAGCTGCGGAACCCCAGCCGTGACCGGAATATCTACCGGAAAAAAGAGCGCCCCAGCCTCAGACGACCAAAGACCCTTCTTCTTCAGCTCGTGCCGCCATTTGTAAATCTGCTGACGGGTCACCTCGTGGCGCTGCGCCACCTGAGTCACCGTTGCCCTGCTAATTCCTACCGATGTGATGATCTCGAGCTTGTCCTCATCACGCCAGAAGCGTCGCCGCTCCAACCCAAGAATTTCACCACGCATCGCAGACCCCGCATAAGACACGTCGCTAACGACGTCGTTAAACACGTCTCTTAGCAAATCATCCGGAAATCAGGCAGGCGGTCCCAACGGACTTGAAGTTACCCACAAGTTTTCGTCCCCGTGTATTTTTCCTTGACCGGACGGAATTGGACGTGATTCGTTTTCTGGCACCTTCAATATTTTTGGTGCGAGCATGGGACAAAACTGGGTGGCCGACGAGATATCAGAATGTGACTTGGGTGATGCTCGACTTAACCGCCGGCTTGGGGCGATGTTGGAGGCACTCGGCGAACGCCCGGGAAGTTCACTGCCTACGGCGTTTCAGGATTGGGCAAACACCAAGGCCGCTTACCGCTTCTTTGCCAATGAGAATGTCAGCGAGGACAAGATCCTTGAGGGCCACTTCAACGCCTCAGCCTTGCGTATTCAAGCAACTGATGGGCCAATCCTGATCTTGCAGGACACGACGGAGTTCACCTTTAAGCGTGCTGCACCAGAGAAGATTGGGTTTACACATATATCGACCGGCCGGAAGATGGAGGAAGGGCGCCACCAAAAGCACGCGATCTGCGGGCTGCTGATGCATGCAAGCTTGGCGGTCACACCGGACGGGTTGCCGCTTGGCCTGACGGCCGCGAAGTTTTGGTCACGGAGCAAATTTAAGGGCACTACCGCGCTTAAACGCAGGATCAATCCCACCCGGGTTCCAATCGAACACAAAGAGAGCATGCGCTGGCTCGACAATTTACGTCTTTCCACTAAGCTGACGGGGGCCCCTGAGCGCTGTGTCCATATTGGTGACCGGGAGAGCGATATCTACGAGCTTTATTGCCTGGCGCAGGACTTGGGCACCAATTTTCTGGTGCGAAGCTGCGTCGACCGCCTCGCCGAAGACGGGGCCACAACCATTGCACAAGTGATGGCAAAGGTTCAGTCCAGCGGCACGCATGAGATCAGGTTCCGTGATGTCGCGGGGATGGAGCAACGCGCTGTGCTGGCGCTCAAGCATGCATCCATGACTGTTCGCCCTCCGATTGGTAAACAGAAGAAATATCAACATCAGACCTTGCAAATAATACATGCGGAAGAGCTGGATCCTCCGGAAAATCGCGCTCCTGTTTTCTGGAAATTGATTACAAACCTGCCGGTCGAAAATCACGCCGATGCGGTGCATAAACTCAATTGGTACGCACGGCGCTGGACCATCGAGACTTTTTTCAAAACTCTGAAGTCCGGATGCCGTATTGAAAATTTCCGGCTGACAACAGCGGATAGGCTTGCCAACTGTATCGCGCTTTGCTGCGTTGTCGCTTGGCGTGTCTCATGGTTGACTATACTGCGCCGACAGAGTCCAGCTGCTTCGCCCGCCGCCGTATTTACTGAAGTCGAGCGCGTCATTCTGGATCGGGCAATGCCCCCAAACCGGCAAGGTGATCCACGCGATCTTGCCTTCTATATGACGGCTACCGCCCGTCTGGGCGGGTATCTAGATCGCAAAAGTGACCCCCCGCCCGGCACCACAGTCATATGGCGTGGGTTTTCCAGATTGGCCGACCTTACCGAAGGCTTCATCGTTGCAAACGAGGGGAACCCCATAAAAACTTGTGGGTAATTGAAAGCCCAACGGAGCGGTTACGCTGAACAGGACAAAGCGGCTCCCCAAAAGCGCCGGGCTGGCAAGCAAGCGACACGCTATCAGCCAACTGGTAAACGGAACGACGGCTGGAACTCAAAACTGGCGCGCCGCGCTAAAGGCAAGGCCAGTATAACCCCCACACACGCTGCCGAATAACCACGCCCGCAGGGCAGTTCAGGGCTGCGATATATGAGGTCTCCGCCCTGAACTGCCCTGCTCAAACACCACCAAGTGGGACATTTCAACTTTGCACAACTGGGGACAGTTCAACTTGGTTGCAACATATGTCGCCGGGCACATTCCATTTTGGATTGCATCATTAGCAACGATGCTTCAGGCGAAAGCGACGAAGATTTAGATTGCCAAAACGCTTGGTAGAGATCGGTTTACAATCCACAGCGAGATCAAGCGCAACTGGTGGCATGGTGAAGAAGTTCCTCAGACCGCTTGCCCCGCAGCCCAGCCTGATGACCATGCCCATTGAAAATTATACCCACCCAACCAACCGGTTACATCAACAACCTCACCTATAAAATGAAGCCCCGGCACAGATTTTGCCTCCATCGTCCGGGCATCAAGCACGTTGGTGTCAACACCGCCCAAGGTCACCTCGGCTGTGCGATAGCCTTCGGTGCCCACGGGCCGCATCTGCCAATCATGCACAAGGCTTGCGATACGGTCCAGCGAGGCATTCGACTGGTCGGCCAGATTGCCGGAAATTCCGCTGCTGGTTTCAACATAGCGCGCCAGCCGCTCGGGCAGAATTTGCGCCAAAGCGGTGCGCAGCGCAATCCGGCCGGCCTGCCCGCGCATGTCGCGCAAATGGGCTGCAGCATCGGCCTGGCCTGCAAGGTTCACGGAGATTGTATCTCCCTCGCGCCAATAAGACGAGACTTGCAGCACCGCAGGCCCCGAAAGCCCGCGATGGGTGAACAAAAGCGCCTCGTCAAAGCGGGTCTTGCCTGTGGTGACCGAGCCAGTCACCGAGACACCGGCAAGCGGCTTTAGCGGCTCCAGCTCTTGCTCGGCAAAGGTAAGCGGCACCAATCCGGGCCGCGTCTCAACCAGTGGCAGGCCAAATTGCTCGGCGATTCTATAGCCAAAGCCTGAAGCGCCCATTTTTGGTATAGATTTGCCGCCACAGGCGATGACGAGTTTTTGGGCCCGAACCGTTCCCCTTGATGTTGTGAGGGAAAATCCACTTTGTTCCTTGGCAACGTCTGATATTTCGGTTTTTAGCCATAGCTTTACGGCAGTATTTTCAAGGTCTTTGGTCAGCATGGCGATGATTTGCTTGGCCGAGCCATCGCAAAAGAGTTGCCCCAAGGTCTTTTCATGCCACGCGATTCCTGCGGCATCGACGCGCGCAATAAAATCCCATTGGGTAAAGCGTTTTAGCGCCGAAAGCGCAAAGCGCGGGTTTTGTGACAAATAACGGTCGGCACTGATTCCGAGATTCGTGAAATTGCAGCGCCCCCCACCAGAAATGCGAATCTTTTCGCCGGGGGCCGCGCCAGACTCGATCAACAGCACGCTTTTGCCACGCCGTGCCGCTTCGGCCGCACAAAACATGCCCGCCGCCCCTGCCCCAATGATTGCTACATCTACCTGCATAGCCTTGCTGATAAGGCTAGAATCCCAAGCCTGCAACGCCGCAATTCACCGCCCGAAAATTAGTTGTCATTTTTTCGTCAAAAGCCCCTTGCAGCCCACGGCAGGCTTCGCTAAACACCGCCTCAAGTTGGGGCGTGGCCAAGTGGTAAGGCATCGGTTTTTGGTACCGTGTACCGTAGGTTCGAATCCTACCGCCCCAGCCAATCACCTTAGGTGATTTTAGATTAAACCTTTTCAATACTTTACCGACTGCGCGATTTTTGGACTGCCCCAGAGGTTGCCCCAATCACCTGCTGCAGTATTTGGATGACAAGCCCAAGAATGGGCTGCTTGTTTCCCCAGCTGATGGAACCGATGACTCTTCTCCATACCCCTTGGGGAATAGGTATAAGTAGTGAAGGTGGAGAGGCCTCAAGAAGGCGTCAATGAAGAGGTGCTGCCCCTCAATAAAGAACCACCTCCCCCTTCTTAGTCCTCTCCCTGTTCTCTACAAAGTGAATAGCCCCTAGTTTCCTAGACACCTTGCAGCTTCAGTTTCTGCTGTTGTTCGAAGTCGATCGGTGACAGCATCCCGTTCCTAACGTGTTTGCGCTGTGGATTGTAGAAAAACTTGATGTAGTCCGTTGGCCGGTAGGCGATTGCCTACAATCGCCGTAAGGCGAACACGTCC
>NZ_JBGQOQ010000073.1:0-6563 GCF_052119765.1 Pseudorhodobacter sp. W20_MBD10_FR17
TGTCGCGTTTAGTTCCCGATTTCAATTGAAGCAGTAAGCTGAAACTGAAGCGCTGGAATTTCATCTTAGCGCTTCACCAAATACGTCAAGAATCCTGGGCATCACAGCCCTGCGGCTTTGGTTAGGTTCACTCGGAACCTGTCGCGCCTGCGCTGATAGCGCCGGGTCATCTCGGCCGACGCATGTCCGAGTTGCTTTTGAACATAGCGCTCATCAACCTCTGCCGACGAGGCGAGCCCGGCGCGTAAGGAATGGCCGGAGAACATTGCCAGCCGTTTGGCGTCCGGCAGATCGGACCTGACGCCGCTTTTTAGAACGGTCGCTTTGATCAGTCGCGCGACGTGCTTATCGGAGAGGCGCGCCTCGAGGGCGCTTTTGCCATCCCGGGAGATGCGCACGAAGACCGGCCCAAAGTCGATGCGTCCGAAGTGTAGCCATTGCTCAAGTGCGTGGACGGGACAGGTCTGGTCGCTTGAGCCGCGCCCGACCTCAACCTCGCGCCACCCGGTCTTGGCGTTAAGCGTCAGCAGCGCGCCTTTGTCGAAGATCTCGAGCCAGCCGCCGCTGTCGGGGGTATCGTCCTTGCCGTGGTCCAGGCTGACAATCTCGGACCGGCGCAGACCGCCCGCATAGCCCAGAAGCAAGATCGCCCGGTCTCGAAGCCCGCGGAGATCGAAAGGAAGGGTGGCCACCATGGCCTGGATGTCCTCAGGCAAGATCGCCTCCTTCTGGACCGGCGGGCGCGCATGCTTGCGTTTGATCCCGGCCAGAACGGTGGCGATGTGCCGGTCCTTGCGATCAAGAGTGAACCCGCGCTGCCTGTAGTTCCAGGCAAGCCCCGAGAGACGGCGCTCGATCGTGGAGACCGAAAGGGCAGGGGCCTTCTCGGCTGGTGCAGCAAGATCAGCTACATAAAGTCCAACCATCTCGGGCGAGGGGGGCAGAGGTTCTGTGCCTTTCAGCCGGCACCAGCGGGTGAAGTGTTTCCAGTCGGCGGCGTAGGCCTTGTTCGTATTCCCAGCCGTCGAGGCCTCGGCGTAGTCGCGGGCGGTATCGATCAGCCGGTCGAGCGCGCCGGAGCTGACCACATGGGCGGGCAGAGCGATTGAGGCTCCGTCCCGAGAGGTTCTCTCGTCGCGCTCGTCACTGGTTGGCACGGTATGGGGTGCTGAGTTCGAAATCTCAGACTCAGACCCGCAAGAACCCGCGATTTTGGTGCTGTTATTTGTGAGACTACCCATGTTTTTGAGCATATCATTTTTACGTCCGATAACGCAAGGTTATTGGACATTACTGAGAACGGAAAGCCGGGGCGGTTACTACGCTATTCGCTGGCACAAAGCGCCGCATAAGTGTAGGCTCTGTGCATGACATTTGCCCGACAGGATCACGAAAGCGGCCTCGACACGTTACCCCGGATGCCATCCTGGGTCACCTCCGCACGGTCCGAAACCCTTGAAGATGTTGCGTTTTTGTCGGGCGCGGCGCTCGGGCATCTTCATCTTGTGCTGGGACGCGAAGAGGTGCCCCAGACCTTGTTGCGAGAGCGGCTGGCCCTACGCGCCGCAGAGGCCTGCGTGACACTTTCTGGTCGGACGGAGAGAGCGGGGGAATTGCGCGACATGGTGAACCTTCTGCGCCCGGGCGATCTGCCAGGACCGGCCGGTGAAACCTACCTGGCCTGGCGGCGCGCGGTGGAGCGGGCAGTGTCGGTCAAGGCTCTGGGTCGAGCCTTGCCGGCCGTCGATCTGGGCCAGATCGCCACGTGGTTGGATGCGGGAAATGGGGCACCGCTGACCCGTGCCGCGGTGGTGCTGGATGCTGTCCTGACGGAGGCACCCCGTGCCGAAGTCCCGGCGTTGATCCTCGCGGACGCCACCCTCGCCCAGGCGCTTGGTTGGGATCATGTCGTGCCGCTGCTGGCCGCGGGTTTGAAACGCACAGACCTGCGCAAGCGGGGCCAGGATTTGCGCCTAGCCTGTCATCGCGCTGTGACCGCATCCGCAGTCGAGGCCACGCGTCTGGCTGTCGACCTCGCGCGTCGGGCTGCGCTTTTGAAAGGGGTTGCACCAAAGCTTCGGGCCAAGGGGGCTGGGGATGCGGTCGAGATCTTCCTGACACAGGACGCGGTGGCGCGCCCGGTGCCTTGCCTTTGCCGGATCGCGCTGCGCGGCGGCTCTGCGACCGGCTGGTTGACCTCGGCGCGGTGCGCGAGCTGACTGGCCGCGACACCTTCCGGCTCTACGGGGTCTGAGCGATGGCCAAGGATGGACCCGACACCGAGCTTGACCGCGAATTGCCTAACCTGCCGAAGGAGCTGCGCTGGCGCGAATGGATGCGGCGGATCGAGGCGGTGCTGTTTGCCTCTGCCTTGCCTGTAGCGCGCGAGGATCTGGCGCGCGTGGTGGGGCAGGCGGCCTCGATTGATCTTCTGTTGGAAGACCTTGCCGCTGATCTGGAAGGGCGGGCGTTCGAGATTGCCATGGTCGCAGGGGGGTGGATGTTCCGGACGCGGACCGCTTACGCGCCTGCGATCCGCGCCGCAGCGGATGTCGGGGACCAGTTGCTGGACCTGAACGAGTTCGACGTCGCGATTTTGGCGGCCATCGCCTACCACCAGCCGATCACCCGCGACGGGCTGAAGGATATCTTCGGCAAAGAGATCAGCCGGGACCTGATCGGGCGGCTGCATGCGCAGGGTCTGATTGGAACTGGGCCGCGCGCGCCGCGTCGTGGTGCCCCCTACACCTTTGTGACCACAGACGCGTTTCTCGCGGCCTTCGGGTTGGAGAACTTGCGCGACCTGCCAGATCCTGAACAGCTGAATGACGCCGGGCTGGTCGCGCGCGCCTGAAATCCACCGGGAATTCTCACAGCGCTGGTCGCTTCTGATGAAGCCGCGCGGCCGCTTGAACGAGATCTGCCAAATCCGGGCCAGCGGTGGTGGGGCAAGGCCCAGCTTTGGGCCGAGGCAGGACGGCATCGCTGAATGATGTGACCAGTCCGCTCCAAGCTGGCGCAGCCTGAGCGACGCGTTTCCAATAAGAGATCGTGGGACTTCTTCGCGTTCCGAAAGGCGTCGACCGCCCTTCCGTCAATTGCCGAAACAGATGATAGCGATCTCGATGAGGGAGGCGCGCGATGGACATGCGCTGTTTACCAAATTGAAAGCAGGCGGATCCAAGCAGGTCCGACAGTGATCGCCCCGCTGCCATCCGATGCCCTGCTGTATGCAAACGAAGCAGATCGTCGATTAGGCGCTCAAGGCGCTGAACCGCATCAGCGGCAGGACGGGTGCGTTTGCAGAGCGCCCCGCCGCACAAGGCGCAGATCTGATGCGGCACAAGACGCTTCTGGCTGAACGGAGCCAGTCCGCGCCCGCAGGATGGGCACCTGTCCCGAAGTCGGCAGCCGTGGCGAGCGCAAGAGACTCGTGTGGCCAAGCTCCAGCCTCGGCGAAAATATGGCGTTTCGTCTTCTGCCAGACAAGCCGGACAGAATTGCAGCCAGGTAACCTGCCTCCCGGGTGCGCAGGTCTGCTGAGACCCTGGCCGCAGGGGCAAACGCAGCCCGGGCAAAGGGTCGGGAGCAACGGTCAGAGCCGCGATGTCTTCCAAGGGTATGTGGGTATGCTCCCCCAAAAGTCGCAGGATGCGATCGGGCAACGCCCGATCAAGCCGTGCCGACCAGTTCTCACCCGGCGCTCCGAGAAGCGCACCGAAATAGCGGGGAGGTACGCCGTTGGCGTAAGCGAGGCGGTGCAGCCAACTCGACAGAAGTTCACCAGGTGCGGGCATAATGCCGATCGGCCAACGGCTTCCCGCCGCACTTGCATACCGCTCTGCAGGCATGATGGAGATCTCGGTCGGCCCAAATCTCATGTCATCTCGTGACGCAAAGTGGAATTGCGGCGCCGCGAGAGAGGCACATAGCCGAGGTCTGACAGGGTTGCGCCCGTGATCCGATCCTCACCGCGCGAGATTGCCGCAACTGCGGCCCGGGTGACGATCTCGACAACCTCGCCGATCAGCCCCTCTGACAGATCATGGATGATCTTCGCCAAGGGTTCGCGCGACAGATCGGAGGCTTCGGCGAGCGGCAGACTGGCTTCCAGGCTGTCGAGAAGCGTCGCGAACTCCTCGTCATACGCCCATCGTGGAATGGGGATCGTATCGAAACGTGAGCCCATTTCGTCCGTGTCATGCACCGCATCGTAGATCGCGATTTCGCCGACAAGGACGGGTGAGATGTCATGCACCCGTGCGATCCGCCGCAAGAACGAGAAGATGGCCTTCACATCCTGGCGCCGCCCGCGCAATGCGCTGTGGAACTCGTCGAAGATCAAAAGGCGCGGCTTCAGGCGCTCCAGAAGATGATCCACCTGATCGCCGGCGCGGGACAGGCTGCGCCAGCCAGCGGCTTGTGGTGCGCGCAATCCGGAAAGGATGCTGGCATAGAAATGCGACAGCCCTGCACCTTCCCGGGTCTGGATCACCCACACCTTTTGCTGGTCGGCGGCACGCAGATGTTCGACGGCGAAGCGTTCGGCGATCATGGTTTTGCCGTTGTGGTAGGAACCGGCAAGCAGCAAACCGCGTGGGCGCAGGGATGGCGGTCGCTCAAGCAGCAGTCGCATTGCGTCATGCGCCGCGCCGGCGGCCGGATGACTGATCCAGCGCGGCGCGCGAACATGGGCAATCCGCACTGCGTCATCGGCCTGCAAGAGCGGGACGGCGGCGGGCATGAGGTGGTCCGGCACCTTACCAATCCTCGACAGGGAAGACCCGCCGCGGACGATCCGGGTCGAGCTTTGCCTGGGCCGAGGCGGAAGGCGCAGCGAAGTCGGCATAAGGCTTCTTTGCCTCGGTGGCATGCCGGGCGCGGGTCATCTCCTTCAACCGGCTTTTCGGGGTTTTGGCGGCGGCAACAGTTGCGGCGATTTCGCGTCGGATGGCTGATGCCTCCTGTACAGGGCGCCGCTGGATTTCACGCCGCTGCTGTCGATCCGCCTGGTGCTGCCAAAGCGTGATCGGCTCGGCCAGTCCGTCCCGTCGCCTGACCGGCCGCCAGGCCTGCGTATCCGGATCCTTGACGTAGACATGGCTGATGTCGCGAGGATCATAGCACAGGTCGAGCGGCTCCAGCCGGTCACGACGCGCAACCAGCGGGCCAAGCCAAGGCTCGAAATAGTCGATGGCGAAGAGACTGATGCCCTGAGGTGAAATTTTCCGCGTCTTGCGCGGCAGGAAATTGAGCAGCACATCGACAGGTGCATCGATCGGCCGGTCTTTCGGCTGGAACCGATCTTCCCACTCTTTCGCCGGAACGGTCAGCTTGCGCGCATTCTGGCTCAGGTTGTGGTCGATGATCGAGAGCGCGATGCAGCGTTCAAGATCCGCGAAGCTGAGCCGTGCCCGCGCTTCCGAGGCATAGTCGCCCCGATCCGCGATGGAACGCCCTGTCTTCCCCGGCAAGGCGCGTAGCGCCGTGTTCACTTTCCCCAGCAGGCGTTCGACGACTCCGCCCCGATGCACGGTGCCCTTGTTCCGCATGCGTATGGCGATGCCATAGTCCTCGCATCCTCTGCTGAAGGTGCCGCTCTGGAACTCCTTGGCGGAATCGACGACGATCTGCTTCGGGCGACCATGCATCGGCCAGGCATGATCGATGCCGCGTTCTGCCAGCCAGTCAATCTTGCAGCACATCGCGTGCGCAAGACAAAGCGCCACAGACAGTCGTGACGGCCGCTCGAGGGTCAGGCAGAAGCCGGTGATCGCGCTCGTGGCCACATCTGCAGCGATGGTTAGATAGGGGCGACCAAAGAAGACGCCGTAGTCATCAATCACCTCGACAAAGTGGATGTCTGCCGGCGTGTGATCGATCTGGACAATGTCGAGCGCGTGGTTAGCCCGGATGTAGCCTGGTCGCGGCTTCAGCCGGTGCAGGTGTTTACTATCTGACAGGCGGCGGCGGGCAATTTCTTCCGGGGCGAACAGAGTGGGGATCCGCCGGGCGACAGTGACATAGGCGGGTGGAGTGTGCCCTTCCTCTGCGCAGCGGGCGCGGATCTCTTCAACGATCGGTGCAAGGTCTGGCTGCTCGGGGCAAAGCCACATCTCCCGCAGGGTCGTCGCGATGATGCTCTCGACCGCGAGGCTGATCCTTGATTTCCTTGTCCCACTCGTTCGCGGCAGCAGGGACGACACCCTGCGTTCTTCTCGATACCGCGCCAGATAGTTGTAGACTTGGCGGGTTGAGAGCCGCAGCTCGGATGCCGCGCGCACCACGGCCTCACGCACCGGCGCCGCTCCATCAAGAATCCGGTCCAACTCGCGCGCGATCCGCGTTGCCTTGGACCACGCTTCATCCGAGGCATGCCCTCCGCCAGACGTCATCGATATGAAACTTTCGAGACCGGCTGGGCCGTGCGCCAACAGGGTGGCCACTTGCTGAAACACGGAACCAAAATTGAAGCCCTTAGCTGAAAAATGATCTACGATATCGCGGTATCTTCCAGAAATCACGTAATAATCATGTGCTGAAATGGTGAAGAAAATGCGACA
>NZ_JBGQOQ010000074.1:0-2500 GCF_052119765.1 Pseudorhodobacter sp. W20_MBD10_FR17
TTGGTTGCGGGAGTAGGATTTGAACCTACGACCTTCAGGTTATGAGCCTGACGAGCTACCGAGCTGCTCCATCCCGCGACGCTTTGGGATACGCGATTGCGTAGGGCCCTGCAGTGCCCCAAGTTTAGTGTTTTGGGGTTTTTGTTTCATCGTTTTGAGAGACTTGCGTTTCTTACTAGGTTTGGCGGTGACCTACTCTCCCACGTCTTAAGACGCAGTACCATTGGCGCGACGGCACTTAACGGCCGAGTTCGGGATGGGATCGGGTGTTTTGCTCGCGCTATGACCACCAAACCGAGAAAGAAACGCTTCCCTGACGATTGTCAGGGATTACAACATCAGTGGTTTTGCTATGCGGCATAACCAATGTTCCATGTTCTTACACTGCCGTCACTTTGTGACGTAGTGATGTTTGCTTTTGACTTGTTTCCGAAGCAGTTGGTTTATTTCTAAACCTTGCTGTTTCTGGATCAAATCAAGCCTATCGAGCAATTAGTACCAGTCAACTGAATGCGTTACCGCACTTACATCTCTGGCCTATCGACGTGGTGGTCTTCCACGGCTCTCAAGGGAGATCTTGTTTTGAAGGGGGCTTCCCGCTTAGATGCCTTCAGCGGTTATCCTGTCCGTTCATAGCTACCCAGCACTACCATTGGCATGATAACTGGTCCACCAGTGGAACGTTCACCCCGGTCCTCTCGTACTAGGGGCAACTCTTCTCAAATCTCCTACACCCACGGCAGATAGGGACCGAACTGTCTCACGACGTTCTAAACCCAGCTCACGTACCTCTTTAAACGGCGAACAGCCGTACCCTTGGGACCTGCTCCAGCCCCAGGATGAGATGAGCCGACATCGAGGTGCCAAACGATGCCGTCGATATGGACTCTTGGGCATCATCAGCCTGTTATCCCCAGCGTACCTTTTATCCGTTGAGCGATGGCCCTCCCACTTGGGACCACCGGATCACTATGACCGACTTTCGTCTCTGCTCGACTTGTCAGTCTTGCAGTCAGGCTGGCTTCTGCCATTGCACTCAACGAGCGATTTCCGACCGCTCTGAGCCAACCTTCGCGCGCCTCCGTTACTGTTTAGGAGGCGACCGCCCCAGTCAAACTACCCACCACGCAGGGTCCCGGATCCAGATAATGGACCGCGGTTAGACATCAAGAGTAAGAAGGGTGGTATCTCAAGGAAGGCTCCACGAGGACTAGCGTCCCCGATTCAATGCCTACCACCTATCCTGCACATCTCAATCCTGATGCCAGTGCGAAGCTATAGTAAAGGTGCATGGGGTCTTTCCGTCTAACCGCGGGAAGTGTGCATCTTGACACACAGTTCAATTTCGCTGAGTCCACATTTGAGACAGCGGGGAGATCGTTACGCCATTCGTGCAGGTCGGAACTTACCCGACAAGGAATTTCGCTACCTTAGGACCGTTATAGTTACGGCCGCCGTTTACTGGGGCTTCAATTCAGAGCTTGCACCCCTCCTTTTAACCTTCCAGCACCGGGCAGGCGTCAGACCCTATACGTCGTCTTACGACTTCGCAGAGCCCTGTGTTTTAAGTAAACAGTCGCCACCCCCTAGTTTGTGCCCCCTACCCATACTTGCGTACGAATAGGGCCTCCTTCTCGCGAACTTACGGAGGCATTTTGCCGAGTTCCTTAAATGTGGTTCTCTCAAGCGCCTTGGTATTCTCTACCAGTCCACCTGTGTCGGTTTAGGGTACGGTCTTATAGAGGAGCTATTTCCAGGGACCACTCAGCAGCCCGCCCAATCCGATAAGGGCAAACTACCTCTGCAATCCGTCACTACCTCACGGCTCAGGAATATTAACCTGATTCCCATCGACTACGCCTTTCGGCCTCGCCTTAGGGGCCGGCTTACCCTGCTCAGATTAGCTTTAAGCAGGAACCCTTGGACTTTCGGCGAGAGGGTCTCTCACCCTCTTTGTCGCTACTCATGTCAACATTCTCGCTTCTGATCTCTCCACCGGATGCCTTACAGCCCGGCTTCACAGAAAGCACATTGTGTACGTTATGTTCAGCAAGCTAAACATAATTACACAGCGTCCTATATCACAGAACGCTCCGCTACCACGTGTATTGCTACACATCCTGAGCTTCGGCTCGTAGTTTGAGCCCCGTTACATCTTCGCCGCAGGACAGCTTATCTAGACCAGTGAGCTGTTACGCTATCTTTAAAGGATGGCTGCTTCTAAGCCAACCTCCTGGTTGTTTTGGCCGTCCCACATGCTTTCCCACTTAACTACGAATTAGGGGCCTTAGCTGCAGGTCAGGGTTGTTTCCCTCTTCACGACGGACGTTAGCACCCGCCGTGTGTCTCCCGGATAGTACTCATTGGTATTCGGAGTTTACTTAGACTCAGTAAGGCTGTGGGCCCCCATCATCCATGTAGTGCTCTACCCCCAATGGTATTCGTCCGAGGCGCTACCTAAATAGCTTTCGCGGAGAACCAGCTATCTCCAAGTTTGATT
>NZ_JBGQOQ010000075.1:0-5701 GCF_052119765.1 Pseudorhodobacter sp. W20_MBD10_FR17
TCACGCCTAGCCGATCTCGTCGAGGGAGCCCGCATCGCAACGTCGCCGCCAGACACTTATGGGTAACTGCAAGGCTGATGCAACGGTTACAGCACACCCAAGGCTTTCACTTAAGACCGCCGATTTCTTGGTTGGCTACACGGTTTGCGATGATTAATGCGATGATCCACCCGGTGCTGACCGCGAGTCCTATGCCAAGCCAGACACCCCAAACATCTAGGCTAAACACACCAATTAAAAGCCACACGAAGAAGGCCACACCAAAGCCTTGGCGGTAGATCGAGATCCAAAGCGTCCAGATGGGACGTTTGAGTGCTTGCAAGAATGAATTTATGGAAAACAGCATCATATAGATAATAAACAAAAAGCTATCGACACGCAGGTAGCTGACACCGACATCTATAACGGCTTGATCGTCGGTGAACAGTGACATGGCAGCAGCACCGCCAAACCAAAGGATTGGCGCTGCCCCAATAGTCATGACAAACCCCAGCTTCCAACAAAACCAAAGCGATTCACGGACACGATTATGATTGCCTGCGCCGAAATTTTGCGCGGCAATGGGCAAAAGCGCACCCGTCATGCCAAGAACGGGCAAGAGTAAGATTTGTTCGATCCGCAACGCAATACCGTAAGCCGCGAGCGCATGTTCACCAAATCCTTTAAGCGCATATTGCACAATAAAACCCGATATGAACATAACCATAAAAGCAGAGGCTGTTGGGATCATCTGAGCAAAGATTTCACGATATGAACCAGCATTCGGCGTAAGTTCATGCGGTCGGGCACCATTGGTAACACGTAGTTTAAATACGGCGCGCAACACAAACAACATAACACCGGTCTGCGACACAACGGTGGCCAACGCGATACCATTAAACCCTAGCCCTGGGATCAGTCCCGGAATGCCATAGATAAGCAGTGGATTAAGGCCGATATTGGCGAAGAATGCTGCAATCATGGCGCGTTGCAACGTGACGCTGTCACCATGGGCCTGCAATATCCCGTTGGCTGTGTAGGCGATCAGAAACCCAGGCAGTGCCGCAAGCAACCAGTAGAAATACCCATTGGCGGCGTGCCGATACCCGCCGGGTTCGGAAACCAGCGTAATCAGGTATGGCCCGACGAATGCACCTACGACGATAAGTACAACTGTCGCTGCAACTGCGAAGGACAGACCCTGCATGACGGTCCGCCTTGCCGCAACGTCGTCTTTCTTGCCCCGTGCATTGCCGACAAGCGCGCTCATCGCTGATCCCGTCCCAAAACCCACGGCCATCATGACGAAAAAAGCTTGAAAGCCAACGGCAAGACCCGCTTGCGCTTCGGTTGACAACTGGCCCGCAAAGTACACATCGACGACGTTATAAAGCGTTGAAAACAGCATCCCCATCGCCGCTGGCACGGCGAGCGTTCGAAAATGGCCGGAAATCGTACCTTCGGTCAGGTCTTGATCTTGCATGAGGATGGCTTTCACTAATGTATGTACGAACCGTTAGCGAGTTGTGGTCGGTAGGTCACGTGCGCATCGTGGGCAGGACGCAATGCCAAGTTGATGGCTGTGGGTCACTTCTGCTCTGGGAAGCTGCGCTGCAATAACAAAACGCTCGCTCAATGTCTCCTCTGGGCCGATTCAGCGAAATGCTGGCCCGTGTGCCCAGACGGTCATTGAATAACGTATACCGCGTTTGACTGGCGTTACCTGATGAAGCGTGAAGCTCGGAAAAACACTAACGGCCCCCTGGGTACGATTGGCTGTGAGAACTTGAGCGCCGGGCATAATCTGTAGGTCGCCGCCCTCGTAAGTATCTGCATCACTTAACTGTAGCACGAGGGTGAGCTTTCGTTTTCCAGAGGCAGGACCGCCGCCAATGTCGGAGTGCCAGGCAAAGTGTCCGCTATCTGACGACTTGTAGATTGCCACCTGGGGGCTTTCGGAAAACTCGCGCAGATCGAATTCAAATCGATCTCTGTTCGATCTACGAACAAGCTCGATCAGGCGCTCCATCACCCACTCCAAGCCAGCCACGTTATCTGTCCAGACCAACTCTGCTTTGCGAAGGTTGTGATCTTTATTGCGGCCGACAAGGAGAGCCTCATCAGTTGGCATTTTTGAAATCGCGGCAATAATCAGCCCGCATTCGCTTATCGTAAATGCGTCGGGCATCGCATGCAATGAGAGCATTCCGTCCACCTATTTGAATTGTAAAAGAGACTTCTTCGAAGCGCGCGCAGGCGTTGCAACAGACCTGTGAACATTAAAGGTCTCGGTCAAATCGCGTAACATGAATCGATCTCAAATGTACGAAAAATAAATTCAAAGGATTCCCCGTTTAGCTCGCCGGACCAATGGCTGCTTTTGGGACTACTTATCGGTGAGCGGAATGACCGGTCTGGGCCGTCCGTGTCGAACGGCCCAAGCTCTTATATTTCAATAGCTTCCGCTATTGCCAACGCATCTTCAAGTTCAACGCCCAAATATCTGACAGTGCTGTCCATCTTCGTATGCCCCAGCAGAAGCTGCGCAGCACGCAGGTTGCCCGTTTTCTTATAGATTTGGGTAACCTTTTTACGCCGCATCGAATGGGTTCCATAGGCGGTCACTTCCAAACCTATGGATGAAACCCAATCCCGCACAATCCGAGCATATTGGCGAGTTGAGATGTGCAGGCGCTCGTGAAAACGCCCGGGCCAGAGAAATTCGGATCCGACCATCAACGGATCTTCCATCCACTTCGCCACCGAGGCGCGGGTGCCTTCGGAAATCTCGAACCGGACCGGTTTTTGGGTTTTGCTTTGCAACACCGATGCCCGTTCCTTGATCTGTCCAGACGCCATGACGTCGATCACTTTCATCCGAACAAGGTCACAGCCGCGCAATTTGCTATCGATCGCCATATTGAACAGGGCAAGATCGCGATGGTTCTCGGCCAGTTCAAGCCTGACACGGATCGCCCAGACATGTTTGGGCTTTAGCGGCCGTTTTTGACCAACAATGCGGCCCTTATTCCAAGCGGGGCGAAGTGCGCGAATGGCTGGTAAGGTTGGTATTGGCATGGCAGTTCCTCCTATCCGCCACACCCTCCCACATCGACAACCAGACGTTGACACTGCATCATATCACAAAATGCTGCGCTGCATCCGGGGTCCGCAATGAGCCCAAATTGCCTATCACCAAAGTTCTTGATTATTGAGCGCAGGCACACAACGGGACGCCCCAATCAATGACCGTTCATCGTGGTTTGTGAGCGACTGCCCCAACCATCCGTCCGGAAAACTTAGCTTAAGAGGCGCTTGGGCAAATTCTTCGGAAATCTGATGAAATCCCGTCTTGGAATAGTAGTTTGGGTCGCCATAAGTTACGACAAAATCAACACCCGCTTTGCGCAAGTGATCCAACCCATGCAAAATCAGGTGTTGGCCGATACCGGTTTTCTGACGATCCGTCTTAACCGCGACTGGAGACAGGATAAAAACTGTTCGATCATCGTGATCATATGTCAGTCGTGATAAAAAGATGCACCCAAGAAGCGCGTCATTTTCGTATGCCGACCAAACAAACAGTTCTTCATCCGGTGTCGTTTCCATCAGATTGCGAACGAAATCACCAATCAACCTCCCTTCATCAGCGCCTTCTGAGGCTGAAAAAGTTTCTATGAAAAGCTCTACTATTTGCTGTTGCCGCGTGGCATAACCGGAACGGAATTCCATTTCTCTACCCATCTTAAAATCTTTTCGTGTTGCGGTATCACCATCGCGAAGGTCTGCAAAGTCCCGCACACCAACGTTTGACCCACAAAAATGCTGCACTCTGCACGAATGACCGCTTCGAGGGGCCGCACCGCAACAATGGGGAGGCATGGTCAATGTCAGGTTTGGGCCGTTCATGTTGATATGCACCAACGGCGGTAAGCTGCCATTCGCTGCAGTCGCGACCATGAGATTGCTATGCTATTTGAAGCAGACGTTCGTCAGTATAAATGAACTTGCTAGGTTGGTCCTAAGCTAAAGATGAAAGTTTGGAAATAGAATGAGCAATCGATTGACCGTCCCCGCGATCGCGGCGTTCTTGGCCTCGGCGGGAATTCCGTTGTATATCCATCTTCCGAGCTTTGCGGCCGAACTGGGTATTGGACTTGGTACAATCGGATATGTCCTTTTCGGCCTCCGTGCTTTGGATTTTGTGCAAGACCCCGTTTTGGGGCGCATGATCGACAGATTTCCAACCTATCGTCCGCGTTTTGCGGCGGTCGCATTTTTAGGAATGGGGCTCGGGTTTTTAATCGCTTTTGTGATCCAGCCGGGCCTGTTTGGATTGGTTGTCGGACTGGTTCTGGTTTTCACCGCCTATAGCCTCGGCAGCATCCTATTCTACGGACAGGGTGCTGAAATTGTTGGAAGTGGTGCCGAAAGCGATCACTTGCGGTTTGCAGGCGTTCGCGAAACCGGGTCGCTTGGTGGTATCGTGGTGGCCGCGATCCTGCCGGGACTTCTGGGGGCGTATTTTGGGGCGCTCCAAGGCTATGCGCTCTTTGGCATGCTTTTGGTCATCATATCAGTGGTTATTTGGCGGCTTAGTCGGCCATTTTGGGAGCCAGTGGGCGCCGGAATTCCACTCGGTCAATCGTTTCAAGAGCTGTTACAGCCAAAGATCATTCAGCTACTTTTGATTGCCCTTCTGAATGCGCTACCCATTGCCGTTACCTCTACTCTTTTCGTCTTTTTTGTCGAAGACCGCCTCCAACTTGCTGACCTTACCGGCGTGTTTCTTTTGCTATTCTTTCTGGCAGCGGGCGTCTCTGCGCCGTTCTGGTCAAAGGTGTCCGCACGTTTTGGTGCTCGCAAAGTGTTGTTATTCGCGATGAGCCTTGCCATTTTGTCTTTCCTAGGGGCCTACCTGCTTCCTGTTGGGGCGGCTTGGCAGTTTGGTATGATTTCCGCGATTTCAGGTGTTGCGTTGGGCGCAGACATGGTCATTTTGCCTGCATTGTTTGCCAATGCGCTGGTGCAGCAAGGGGTTAGCACTGGAATTGGTTTTGGTGTCTGGGCGTTTGCTGCTAAACTGTCATTGGCATTGGCCGCCGCGATTGTTTTGCCGGCGCTGCAATATGCAGGTTTTACGCCAAGTGGACCAAATACAACGGATGCGTTGCACTCTTTGAATGTTCTCTATGCGCTAATGCCTTGTGCTTTAAAGCTTCTGGCGTTGGTGTTTGTTGCGCGGCTCCCAAAGGACACGGCTTAGGGGAAGTGTGTTATGCGGTGATGTAAAAGCCAATGCTTGAGGCGGCCACGATATAGGCTATGTTTTTTCGAAAGGATGGCGAGCAAAGCAGGCAAACCGTGCGCCGGACTTGAGCGATCCCAAGTGCATCACTGTTGTCTGTTTTGTTCCGCATCGCCAACAGCGTTGCATTTATCTGATCTTCTTCCATTCATTCGACCTTTGCGGAAGGTTAAAAGCTTTATTGCAGTCTTCAGCTTTTTTGACCGGTCAGTTTGAAGAAGACGGGCGTTGGGAAGCCTTCACCCGTTTCCTCGATGATGGCCGCATCTGCCTCACGAACAACGCAGCCGAACGTGCCCTTCGTGGCATCGGGAAGCATGTTTCATTATACACTCCTTCTTTAAGTGTCTGTAAACATTGGAAGTGTGTCGGTGTCAGTAATGCGACACGGGCGTCCTTTTCGGACTATGGCAG
>NZ_JBGQOQ010000076.1:0-5533 GCF_052119765.1 Pseudorhodobacter sp. W20_MBD10_FR17
GACGGTGTCGAAGTGACCGCTGACACCGAAAGCCGCGCCGCCTGAGAATGCGCGTCACCCAAATTCAAGCATAGCTCAAACAAAACGCATCTCAGGTTGCCGTGCTGAAACAACGATCACTTCCGCATCGGTTGCGTCGTTCTTCTGACGTTTAACAAAAGGCTTCACATACTGCGGTGCAATCAAACGCACCTCATGGCCTAGTATATGCATCTCACGTGCCCAGTAGCTCGAACTTCCACAAGCTTCAAAAACAACCGAGCTCGGCGGATGACGCGACATGAAATAGCGAAACTGATCTCGCGTCAGCCTCTTGCGGAAAATCAGCTCACCAGATCCAGTTGCACCGTGGAGCTGGAAAATGCGTTTTGCCAGATCCACCCCAACAACAATACATCCCTGTGCGGCGTGGGTTCTTGTATCTGGTCGCCATCATGGATTGGGCGACCCGCAAGGTCTTGGCGTGGCGGTTATCGAACACGCTGGATGCCAGTTTTTGTGTTGAAGCCTTGAACGAGGCAATCGCTAAATACGGCAAGCCCGAGATCATGAATACGGACCAAGGATCGCAGTTCACGGGAGCAGCCTGGATCACCACCTTGACAGAGGCAGATGTCAAAATCTCAATGGATGGTCGAGGTCGTTATCTCGATAACATCTTCATCGAACGGCTGTGGCGGTCACTCAAACAGGAGGCCGTTTATCTGCACGAATTACAGGACGGGTTCCAAGCCAAACGGATCATCGATAACTGGATCGGGTTCTACAACTCCGAGCGCCCTCACACCGCCCTTGATACGCGCACGCCGGACACAGCATACTTCACCCAAGCGGAAATAAGAAAAGCAGCATGACACCAACCCGATTACATCTTAGCTCAACCGCAAACCTGTCCTAAAAAGCAGGACCACCTCTACCCTTGGGGACAAGAGGGATCCACCGCAGCACATCCAAGTAGAAATCAACACTTTCGGGTTTTAGGCTAATGTTTAAGCCTATCAAAGCGTGCCAATCATATTCCAATCGCAAAAGTACCAACGGTACGGGTGAGCACAGCACGCGACAGCGGTTTAGTCAAAACATACGTCATGCCGTCCGCCAAATAAGCTTCTAGCTCCTCCGTCATGGTATTCGCCGTCAGGGCCACGATTGGCACATGTGCGCACGGCCCTTTGCCAGCTCGGATTTCACGTGTCGCCGCCCGTCCGTCCAAGACGGGCATGCTTATATCCATCAAAATCAAATCAAACGACTGTTCTTGCGCTATATCAACCGCCTCGCGCCCGTTATGCGCCTCCGTCACGGTGTGGCCTGCCGCATGCAGCATTTCGCGCGCGACAACTCGGTTGATCTCATTATCCTCGACCAACAAAATATGGTGGCTATTGTTGTCCTGCACTTCTGTGTCACGGTGCTCAGCCACATCCGGTGCCGCAATCGGTGTGATTGGAAAGCGGATACAGAATAAGCTACCAACACCCTGCACGCTTTTCACGTCGATTGTTCCGCCAAGCGCTTTGACAAAGCGCTTGGCAAGCCCCAGCCCCAAGCCTGTGCCTCCGACATCACGGCCATAAGAGCTGTCACCAGTGGCAAAATCGTCGAAAATCTGCGCCAGAAGTGCCTTATCCATCCCGATCCCTGTGTCACGGATTTTGATTTCAATTTCTGATCCGCCACCAATCGCTTCCAGCGTTACATCTACTTTGCCAGCATGCGTGAATTTGACAGCATTCCCGATAACATTCATCAAAACATGCTGAATGCGGTCACGGTCGGCATTGATCCAATCAATGGGAGGGCCGATCCATTTCCAATCCAGCACCGTATCGCGGGGCACAGCAGCACCGCTTTGATTGTCAATGATGTCTTGCAACAAT
Organism: Pseudorhodobacter sp. W20_MBD10_FR17; assembly: GCF_052119765.1. Classification (NCBI taxonomy): domain Bacteria; kingdom Pseudomonadati; phylum Pseudomonadota; class Alphaproteobacteria; order Rhodobacterales; family Paracoccaceae; genus Pseudorhodobacter; species Pseudorhodobacter sp. W20_MBD10_FR17. Next base: position 1,881 of record NZ_JBGQOQ010000076.1, read on the forward strand.
ATGCTAAGGCTCATAGCAACCGGCCACAGTGTAAACTTGCCCGCATCGTATTTCGTGATGTCCAGCACATCGGAAATATGGCTCATTAACAACTTGCCCGAAGTTTCTATATTCTGGGTATAGCGTTTTTGCTGCGCAGTGAGCGGTGTATCGTTTAACAAGGAAAGATTACCCAAAAGCCCATTCAAAGGCGTACGGATTTCATGGCTCATTGTGGCCAGAAACGAGGTCTTTGCCTTTTCACTAGCCAAGGCTTGGTCACGCGCGGCCGCCAACTCGGCTTTGGCGCGCTCGCGATGAGTAATGTCGCGCAGAAACGCGATATAGAGGTAGCCGTCTTCGGTCGCCGCAGCCTGCAACGAGACCTCAACGGGGAACAAAGACCCGTCGGCGCGCTTTGCCTCCAGCTTGACATGCCCTTTGCCAATGATCTGCTTTTCGTGACCATCTTGGGCTTGTTTCATCCTCTGTTCATACTCTGCGACGAGATGATCAGGCACAATCAAGCCGCTGATGGGCTTACCAATCGCCTCTTGGGCGCTGTAGCCAAAAATTTGTTCGGCTGCGGGGTTAAACTCTAGAATGTTCCATTCCTCATCGACCACGATGACCCCATCCAGCGCTGCAAGGATGACCGTATTCAACCTGTTGCTCGTCTCAGTCGCCTTGCGACGGTGACGAACAACTTGGCGGAGCAGCCGCGCTACATACAGCGCGGAAAGAGACAGAATAATAATAAGGCTGCCCATCCCCGCCACGATTTGTGTGAGCACGAACAAGAGCTTTGATCGCGTCTGATCAGCTTGTTCTGTGAAATACCGTAAAGCTAGCTTCGAGGATGCGCGTACGAATGGTTCTGCTGTTTTGGCCAAGGTTAAAAGGTCTGGCAAAGCGGCAGTCAAAGATTGATCATCGGCAGACATCCATGTAGCCGTTTCAAGTGAAAAACGCTTCAGTTCTGTCAACGCTAGGGAAAGTTCTGGTGTTGTTCGCATCGTTTCAAAGGAAGGTGCCGTCCGAATATATTCCAAGCGGTTGTGCAATATTTCAAATTTGTCCCGAAGGACTGGTAAATCCTGCAGTGGGTCGTGGATTAGCCGTGCCAATTCCAGTTTGTACGCCACAAATGCAAACTCTGCCTGCGCTGATGCCCATTCTGTTTTGCTTTTCGAAAACGAACTCAAGAGTCTTGCATCTCGGACAGCGTTTATAGACGCCATAGTAATGAGAACCACAACGGCCCCAATCAGCAATGCGCTGGCCCCGAAAATGTATTTTTTCGCCAATGAATTGATCTGGAACAATTCTATCTCCAATAACATCAATATTTATGGACGCGCGTAGTCAAACTTATGTCCAAATGTGAGACACGGGGACTGCAGGGGGCGTCATAGGATTAAAAGTTAAATACGAAACCGCTTTTTGCGCGGAAGGTCATTTTTTGCTGTGCGGTCAAAGCATGAGGATTAAAACATATGCCAGCGTTACCCGAAATGCGATGTCAACAGCTCCATAGACCACGACATCTCGGTTTTTTGCTGGTTAGGCTTTGGGTAACTGTTTCGACTTGGAGCTTAACCTTTTAATCGGTCATGCTGGGGTTGAACACGCTGTGAAATGGTGTCGAAGGCGGCTAATGCTTCCGAAGATTGAGTTCAACCAAGCGATGCTGCCAAATGCTGTTATTGTCGAACGCTTCCTCTACGCCCATTTCAAAAGAAGTTCGATTGATGGGGGCTCGCAATGAAACATCACAAATCGCCAAGCGCTCTGTCGACATATCATCGCGGGCAAAGCCACCTGATATTAGAATAATGGGCAATTGCGGATACTTTTCGCGTATGGTGAAGATCAGGTCGAATGTTAAATCCTCATCAGCTACCGAATCGATATCAACAACCAAGAGTGACGGTATGTTTCGGCCGCCCTTAAACGTCGAAATGACATTTTCCAAACTTGCCATGACATTTACACCAAGATTTATCGTTCTAAGAAAACGAATAGGCATAGCTAGCTTACTGGGCAAACCCGTGACTAAAACGGCGTAGCCGCTCACGTCATAATCAACCTCAACTATGCGACCAAGTGGGGGGGAATAGGTATGCGCAATTGCGTCTATTCTTGCCGTATGAGATGAATATTTAGCGGTGGCACCGCCGAATATTCCTTTTGCGATCTCGGCGCTGAGTGATTCAAGTTTTTTGAGCATGTTTAACCCCTTTCCCAAACACTACTCTGTTTGGCGCGGAGGGCCTGCTGCTCCTTCGATGAGTGAATTTCTCTTTAGGTTGATAAGGTATCTTTAGATGATCCGCCGATAGAATACCCCCACTGAAGCTTTCCAGTAAGCGATGGGGTGGACGCCCCCCGGCGGAATTTAATGTGCCAAGGTAGTGGGTGTTGAAACACCGCTACGAAGGAGAGCGTCCATGAACGAGGTTAGCATCATCGGCCTGGATTTGGCCAAGAACGTATTTCAGGCACACGGCGCCGGAGCTGATGGCTCGGTTATATTCCGCCGAAAGCTATCACGTGTGCAGCTGTTGAAGTTTCTAATGCAGCAGCCGTCTTGTGTGGTCGCGATGGAGGCCTGCGCGAGCGCCCATCACTGGGGCCGGGTAATCGGTGATCTCGGCCATGAAGTCCGGCTGATCCCACCGGCCAACGTGAAGCCATTTGTGAAGCGCCAGAAGAACGACATGGCCGATGCGGAGGCGATTGCCGAGGCCGCGTCTCGGCCAACTATGCGGTTCGTAGCGGTGAAGAGCGAAGAACAACAGGGGGCGGCGATGATCTATCGCACCCGCGATCTACTGGTTCGGCAACGCACCCAGACGATCAACGCGCTACGGGCTCATCTGGCCGAACAAGGCATCGTCGCGCCGACCGGTCCCGCCCATGTCGGACGCCTCGCCGCAGTCATCGACGGCGACGACGTCGCGCTGCCTTCGACGGTGAGAGATCTGGCGCGACTGCTTCTGGATCAGATCGCAGCTTTGAGCGGGAAGGTTGCGGATCTGGATGCTGAACTGCGCCGACGTGCGAGCGTCGACGATACCGCGCGCCGGCTGGCCACGATCCCGGGAGTAAGCCCGATCACCGCGGCGGCGATCACCACCTTTGCGCCACCTATGGAGACCTTCTCGAAGGGGCGCGATTTTGCGGCATGGGTCGGCCTCACGCCGAGGCAGCATTCAAGCGGCGGCAAGGAGCGGCTCGGGCGGACGTCGAAGATGGGCCAGCGCGATATCCGAAGACTACTGATCATCGGGCCCGTTGCGGTGGTTCGGTGGGCTGCCCGGAAAGGTGCGCCCGAGGGGTCATGGCTCGCGCGGATGCTGGAGCGTAAGCCGAAGATGCTGGTCGCCGTAGCGCTGGCCAACCGCATGGCCCGAACTGCCTGGGCGCTGATGCGCAAGGGCGAAGATTACAGAGATCCGGCGATGGCGACCGCATAGGTCAAAATCGCCGGTGTGTTGCCGCGGATGTGAGCAGGACGGAGGAACGTAAGGGCAAACGATCAAGAGATCGGATCGGGAGAACCATTATTCCGGACGACGCGCCTTCGAACGCGGGTATGCCCGCGACGACACACCTTTTGGCGAGAGCGGTCCCTCCATGGTGGCCTATCGCTTCGAGGACAGCCGCTCTGG
>NZ_JBGQOQ010000077.1:0-5475 GCF_052119765.1 Pseudorhodobacter sp. W20_MBD10_FR17
GACGGTGTCGAAGTGACCGCTGACACCGAAAGCCGCGCCGCCTGAGAATGCGCGTCACCCAAATTCAAGCATAGCTCCTGGTTTTGTTATCAAAGGGTGAGGGATGAGCCCAATCAAAGACCGTAAAAGCCTTTGATGTAAAACAAATGCAACTTTTTATCCGCCCCCATCCCGATTGAGATGCATTATCACTGCGGCGCAACCGGTCCGTCGACGTGATCCAGCCGAAAAATTCTATCATCCGGCGGTCCAGAAAAGGGGCCAGCGCACGTCATGCTGTCAATTCATCCACGCGTTCTAGCTGTACTTCACGCGCTGGCCGACCAATTGTAGCGCGCAAATCGTCTAATTCGATAAAACTATCGGCTTGACGCCGCAACTCATCTGATGCCATGGGCGGATGACTGCGAGTAGTAGAAACTATTGAAACACGCACGCCCTGACGCTGCAAGCTTTCCACCAAGGGTACCAAATCACCATCCCCCGTAAAAAAAACGGCATGGTCTATACGGGGTGCTAATTCCATTGCGTCTACAGCGATGTTAACTTCCATATTTCCTTTAACTTTTCGGCGCCCCATGCTGTCTACGTATTCTTTAGCCATTTTCGTGACAACAGCATATCCATTATATTGAAGCCAATCAATTAAAGGACGAAGCGGGTTGAACTCCTCGCCGTCAACAAGTGATATATAGTATCCGACACGCATTACTTTTCCTCGGCGAACAAACTCCCGATGAAGTAACTTGAAGTCTACCTCAAATCCCAGCGTGCGTGCCGCGTTATAAAGCGCGGATCCATCAATGAATAAAGCAAGCCGTTCATCTTTATAAAACATAAATATAACTCCAATTTAATTAAGCTTGATCTCTAATCAAAAACCAATTCAAATGGTTCACAGTAACACTGGTTTCGGGGGATTTCCCTTTGTTCTTTCATGGAAACAGGCAATCCGAAGTATTCCTTGCCATCCAAGCGAACGGCTATCTTACCGTCTTCAAGCTGGCCAACCTGCAAGCCTTGCACTGAAATGTAGTTACTTAATTTTATCGTTCTGATCACATTAAATTCTCCCGACCTAAACACGGCTTTGAGTTTAACTAGGCTGCAAAGAATTGATGAGCTCAATAAAGAATTATGCTGATATCTTTAGTTGGAAAATATGCGCCGCTTCTGACCCATTGATTTCGAGTGTTTCCGCGGGGTGACGCCTTTGCGAACTTGGCCTGAATATCGTGACTTCTTCATAGTGAATCTCCTTGGCATATCTTGCCGCGAAAATTATAATTTTCAACACAACCATTTTTCGGGGGGATTACCGAGCATTGGACTCAGCTTTATTGCGCGGTGATGCACGATTTTGCATTTGCTATACTTCTGTTGATTTTCTTTATCAAATCTGGGCAGTCTTCTATATTTCCATCTCGGGCTCGATCTTCTGCTTGACGTAACAATTTACTAAGCTTCACCAACCCAATCGCTGCAGTTGATCCAATTGCGCGATGTAGTATATCTGGCGTATTCGGAGTAGGATCCAAGATTGCGTCCGAAGCAGCGCTGATGTCTTTGCCTACACAGCTTAGCAAATTCAATGCGGACGCTTCGCCAATAAATTCGACCAGCTCGTCAAAATCGAATTCTGGTTCGGTGCCATCATGTTCGTCGGTTGTGGCATCAAAATGGATGTCGGCCTCTTTGTCGCTACATAAAGAAACCTTTGACAGCATTTTTATAAGCACATCTTTATTAATGGGTTTGTGCATCACAAAATTCACCTTGCTTAAAGAAAGATTTTCTTTCCATTTAAAAGTTGTATCGGCTGTTAGTGCCACAACCACAGCGTTCGAACAGCAACCTGCTGCTCGGATCATTGCGGTTGCTTCGGTTCCGCTAACGCCACCAGGCATGTTTATGTCCATAAATATGATATCAAAAGCAGTCTCGGCACAAAGATCAACGGCATCTAATCCGCTACTGGCCATTTGCACGTTACATCCCATTTTACGGATGGTTTGTGCTGTAAGGCTCAAATTAACTATGTTGTCATCAACAACAAGGCATTTGAGGTCAAAATCACCTGTTGTGATTTCATTTTCTGCTCGCGTGCATTCTGCAACCGTATCAGGGGCTAATGTTAATGGGATATCAAAGAAAAAACTGCTGCCTTGGCCCAGTTTGCTCGATACAGCCAATACGCCATCCAATTCGGTTACACCCTTTTGGGCAATGGGGAGCCCGAGGCCGGTGTGGTGATTAAACGCACCTCCCTGTGGTTGGCACGTTGTAAAGAATGGGTCGAAAATTTGTAAGCAATTTTCCCGTGATATCCCGATGCCACTATCTTGGACGATAACGTGCAAAGTCTGATTTTCGGCGTCAGTTGACGAAAACTCTAAATTTACCACGACTGTACCATTGTGGGTAAACTTAATCGCGTTACCGATCAGGTTGTACATAACACGCAAAAAGGTTCGGGGTTTTCCCATCCAAAGCTGATCTGTCGTTGCTCCGCTCACATTTAACAAAAGTTGAGTATTTTGAGGTGCTGCCAGAGAGCCCAATTCGTCAAAAATTTTACGCACCAAAGCCTCGGGCACGTGTGCGGCTAAAGGTTCGTTCACCTCCTCCATACGGCTAATCTGCAAGACATCGTTGATCTGCTCAAGGCTGCGCAGGCCGCAGTCGCGCGCTGTCTGTAACAACTCACGGCTCGACGGCTCAATGCCCTCATCGTCGATCAGCTCCAAGGACGCCAGCAATCCGTGTAGCGGCGTCCGCATTTCGTGACTCATCGTTGCCAAAAACTTTGATTTCGCAGCTGCGTGAAGGCTGGCTTCCTCCATCGCATTCTGCAGTATCCGTTCGTGTGCCAATTGCTCGGAAATATCACGTATAAAGGCAATATGGGTCGCTTGTCCTAAAAAGTCACGACTAGCGCGAAGAGAAAGCTCGATCGAAACCTCGCTCCCATCTGCGCGCATACCGACAGTCTGCACTGACCCCGCATCAATCAGTTTCCCCTGCCCTGTGTTTTTGTAATGGCCCATGCCTTTTTGATGCGCTGCGCGCAGACGTGTGGGGATAATCGTATCTGAAATGCTACGGCCCAGCATATCCGCCTCACTGCGGCCGAACAACTTTTGGGCTTCCGGGTTGAATAACAACACGTTTCCATTGCAGTCGCAAATGATCACGGCAAGCGTTGCTTTCTCATAGACCATGCGAATATTGTCTGTAGCATTTTGTAGGTTCCTGAATTGTCGCGCTATTTGTTTACGCAGCCGAAGCGCCAAAAACATGGCCCCGCTCATTAGAAACAACAAAGCAATATTAGTTGTCAAAAGCCTCGACCACAGCACAGCCTCTTGCGATCGGGCAGTCTGAGCTTGTTCAACAAAATGATCGAGCGCCCCTAGCGATATTTGGCGTATGGGCTCATCCAGCGCCGCAATTCCTGCTTGGAATTGCAGCAGAGCTGCGGGGTCTGTAAAGTCAAGTCCATCAAAAGTGTCGGCAAGCGCGTCACGCGAACGGACAAGTTCGACGACCTTTAGCCTCAGATTTTCGGGCGTTGCTTTGGTGCCGAGTATGACAGATGTGATTATGGTTCGGCTGAAAAAAATGTCAAAAGCCACCGCTACAATATCGGCCGATACGTCTATGTACGCAGGGCTACTGACCTGATGCTGGTATTCCGCAACCCGGAACAAAAGGTTTTGATGGTCAACCTCCATCTGCACTACGCTCCACATACGGCTATCAGAAGCAGCTACACGTGTTTTCTCCAACTGTAGGTGAAATTGTATTGCAATGTGTAGCAGCACAGCCAAAGTAGCACCCAGCACAGCAACAAGAAGCGGAGCACTCAAAATGCTGTTCAGTCGTGTATTCTGCTGGTTAGACTGTAGAAGCAAACCCATTTTTTAGGCCTGCAAGACTGTGATTTTAATGAGCTGCCAGACACTTACAGCGTAAATTCTTTCGGTGCGAAATTCGCCACTTTCGCTGTAGGGAAAAACGATCCAAAGAGGGCCTTTATCACGCCGTTTAAGTGGAGCCCCGTTGATATGCGTCGCAATGATTGGGGCATTGTCAGAAATTAAGGTTTGCGCCATATCAATGCTGTAATTATTGATTGCTGTCAGGCGCAATTTTCCTGGCCCTGCAGCCCAACGGTCTAAGACGGAGGACAGTGCAGGCCCCGAGAAAGTTTTTTCACCTTTAGTCCAAGGCGTTTCGGTTTGAATTTCGATCTGAGGGAGCGTCATCAAATCTGCATCTTGTAATGAAATAGGATGTTTGTTGTTGATGTCACCGTCCAGCGTCAAAGAAATGGACTCAGCTGCAGCTGCAGTCCAAGAGCTAGCAAGATAGGCTGCGCTAATTGTCAGGAAACGTCTTCTTTGCATAAGTTCCTCAAGTTTATAGGTAAAAGTAAATGTTCCGCCCAGTTAGAGGATTATGCTCACCTAACTTAGTTGTAAATTGTATCTTTAGATATCACGCCCCACCTTAGGTGCGGTTGCGGTGCGTATACGCTTTCCTCCAAAGAGCCATAGAAGTTTCAATACGAGTGCAATTGTGACGCATTTATTTTCTGTGATGAATATACTAGTGTACAAGAGAAAGCCCAAAAATGAACACTATAAGAGATGTCGCTAACGTGCTAAACAATGAAACAGACGCAACAGACATCCAAAAAAAAATTACGATTCTAATCGCGGACGACCATGTATTGTTGGCGGAATCCGTTGCGGCTGCACTTGCCGCTCCACCAAGACAGTTTCGCGCGCAGATTGTATCAACGTTTGATGAAACGCTTGCAGCACTTTCATCTGGCGTAGATTTCGATTTGGTGATGCTCGACCTCAAAATGCCCGGTATGATGGGATTGAAAAGCGTAATCAAAGTGATCGAAACGGCTAAGCCGACATGGGTTGTTTTGCTCTCGGGAAATGTCGATCAAGCCATAGTTCAGGCTGCTATTGACAACGGGGGGCGCGGTTGGGTGCCAAAGACATTATCACTCAGAGCATTGGTCAGTGTCGTTGACTTGGTTCTTTCCGGTCAGATTTTCGTGCCGGCTGATGACCGAACAAAAAGCACCAACTCTGGCGCTTCCGGTGCTTCATCCCTGAGCGAAAGAGAAATCGGCATTATGCAATTAGCTTCAGAGGGTCGAACGAATAAGGAAATTGCTTCAGCGATTGGAGCAAGCGAAGTTACCATAAAAATGCATATGCGCGCGATATGCCGTAAATTAAATGCACGAAACCGCGCCCATGCGGTGATAATCAGCAAAGAATGGGATATTATTTAGCGCAAGACCGACCAAGGCAATGATTTTGGTCGTCAGGCCGCCACGTGAGCGTCCCATGGCGTGCTGCTCATTCATTCAAGAGTTATTGTCAAATCTGGTGTTTGAGGCTTGTCGGTCATGCGGCGATCTGGTCTGGGGTTGTGGCTTCAATTCCG
>NZ_JBGQOQ010000078.1:0-4951 GCF_052119765.1 Pseudorhodobacter sp. W20_MBD10_FR17
TGTCTCGCAACAACAAATCAACCAGATACGCCGCCAACCTTCAAACCGCCCAAACACCAGATTCAGTCATAGCTCGCGGCAACTCTGAACGCGGCCCAGCACCGCACATAAGGATCATTCTAGACGATTTTCGCCACTCAAAACACCATACCAGAGCTGCGCCATTTCGATGGAGTCTCGCAGGGTAAGGCAAGCATTGGAAAACGTTTGACCCGTTTCAACGCCGGACGGCGACACGCGCCCCGTGGAATCCCCCCAGAGGTGCTGATGTCAAAGAAACCGGCCTGAAGATTAGCGGCCTAACATGAAACGCTGCATACCCTAACAAGGCTGCAAAATGGCCGAAAAGTAGACGGCCTCTGACCGTGCGCTTGATTTCAAGCTTTGGTGTGTTAACACTCTGCACTCTGCCGCACAGTTCAAATATGAAGAGAGTTGCCATTTGCCCGTTACATTTATTTGCCTAGACCCACGCAAACTTAAACGGCAGTGGATGCAGACGATGTTGGGGGCAGCGGGCAACGTAACGTTTTTGAATTTGGCCCCGTTGAGTTTTGCGCGCTATAGTGAAGCAGACGACCGCGCAACGAAGGCGTTGGAAACAGCTAAAAAACAATATCAATCGGCGGCCATTAGGTGGGCAAAGCTTTGGCTGCTAAAGTGTCAGTACTCGGGTAGTCGCGCGTATTTTGCCCGCAATCCGGATGCTGTTGCTGTGGCATGGAACGGGCTGAACGGAACACGCCGTGTCTTTATGTAAGCCGCAAAAGATGCAGGCAACAAGACTTTGTTTTTTGAACTGGCCCCGTTTGCCGACCGGATAACCATTGCCCCCAAAGGGGTTAATTTTTCCAATGTGTTGCCGCGCAAAGTGGCCCCATATTTGGAATGGGCCGCGGCCAATGCTATTGATATTGAGGGCTGGCACAGCTTGCGCGATACGATCACGCAACGCAAACCACGGGTGGCTTCCAAAGTCACGCGCGAGGCTCCGCCATTACGCACGCCCTATATTTTTGTGCCCTTGCAGGTGCCCGGCGACAGCCAGCTTCGGATCAGTGGTGGCGCCTTCAAGACGGTTGAAGCCTTCGTTGATGCCATTTTGAAAGCAGCGGCAGGCTGCCCTGAAGGGTGGCAAATTCGGATCAAGGAGCATCCTTCCGCACGGCCATTTGTAAAAGACGCCATCGATAAGTTGGCTGCACCAAATGTCATCCTTGATAATGAGACCGACACGTTTGAGCAGGTGAAAGGGGCCGATGTTGTTTTAACCGTCAATTCATCGGTTGGGTTAGAGGCCATGTTCTTTGAAAAGGCTGTTGTCGCTTGTGGTGATTGTTTTTGGGCATTTGACGGTGTCGCAGCTTCTGCAAAGACGCCTAGTGCTCTTTCCCAAATGCTGTCAAATCCGACCACGATTTCGTTTGATCCCGCCGCGCGACACGCTTTTTTGACCTATCTTGATAAAATTTATTACCCTAAACTATCCTCACCCGAAAACGCCCGCATTGCTGAACGGATCAGTGGCGCTGATCAAGCAGGATTTTGGGCAATCCGCGAAACAGGAGAAAAGTAGTGCTTTTTTGGGCACGAAAAACGGCCTTGCGTGCCTCAAAAATCGACATCAAGCCCCCGACTGCGCAGGCCGATAGAACGGGTCTGGCGCTTGTAACCATCGTTCGCGACGAGGCCCCTTATATTGGGGATTGGTTGCGTTTTCATGCCTTGGCAGGCGTTACGGATTTTTTCATTTATGACAATCAATCCAGCGATCAAACCATCGAAATCGCAAAGTCGTTTGCGTCTTTAAATATCACAATCATCCCTTGGGCTCTGGATACGTCATCCCACAAACCCAAAATGGTTTTGCCGCGTCAAATCCTTGCCTACTGCCATGCAATTTCCAATTTTGGCGGCGCTTTTCGTTGGATGGGCTTCATCGATATTGACGAATATCTGGTCCCGAAAAACGATAACACCATTTTGGAAAGTCTGACGAAGCTGGAACATTTCACCAATATTTCCTTACCTTGGGTCATGTTCGGCCACGGTGGCCATGATACCATGCCAACCTCACCCGTACCTTTCTGCTATACGGAGCGGGCCAGCCACCAAACAGGAAAGTTGTTGAATTTCAAATGCATCGTTGACCCTTGTGACGTGACCCAAGTCAGCACGCATAAATTTGAAACCAAAACGATGGGCGCAAAAACTGCAAATATGAACGGTGCCGTGGCATGGAACAAAACCCGCGGCACTGCAGGGTTTACCACCACGGACGGTTTGCAATTGAACCATTATTACCTGCGATCAAGGGCTGAAATGGAACAGAAAATCTCTGGCCCCGCCGTTTCAGGAACGGAACACAGTAAACGCAAAGCCGCGATTTTGGAAAAAGCGGCCCAAATAGAGAAAATGGCCACGTTAGATACTTCGGCCACATCATTTTTACAGCGTCATGCCATTCTGACGGGCGACGATTTGCGCAAGGCCGTGCTATGATCCTCACCTTTCAGCACCTTCGTAATTCGAAAAATATTGGTGATTTTTCCTGTAGCCCGTTTGACTATTTTGATTGGGGCGATGCGACCGCAAAAGACATGCGAGAGGCATCCGAGCCGTATAATGTGAGTATTATGGGCGGCGGGAAGATCTTTGGCGGGATGGCGGCTGCGGCAGGCATAAACCTCGCTAGATCCCCCGAGCATATCGCCTGGGGTGTGGGGACGCGTCAGTCCTTTCCTATTTCGCTTAAATACTGGCGTGCGAGGAAGCTGTGCAGCTTGGTAGGCAGTCGAGATTGGGGCGATCGCCGCTACGATTTTGCGCCTTGTGTAAGTTGTATGTCGCCTTTGTTCGATCTGAACCTTCAGCCGGAACATGATGTGATCTTTTATTGTCATGGCGGAAAAACCGACACGCAAAACATCTCCATTCCAAACAACATCCCACGAAAAGCCAATAACGTTGGCAGTTTCGAAGATTCAATTCGCTTCATCGCCAGCGGCAAAACGGTGGTTTCAAACAGCTATCACGGGGTCTATTGGTCGCTTTTGTTGGGGCGCAAGACGATCTGCATTCCGTTTTCAAACAAATTTAACGCTTATCGGCTGCCACCTGCCTATGCCACTCCGAAAAACTGGCTGGCTAAACTGGACAGCGGCATCGCGCAGCCCGATATGCTTAACCTGTGTCGGTCAGCAACCCTTGATTTCAAAGCAAAGGTGGATGCGATTTTGGCTGAAAGGAAAGCCCCCTCATGACGCAAAATAGCTTTCGTATTGTCCTGTGTGTCGATGCAGGATTTTTTCACTTTTTACCGTCGCTTGAAAAAAACATCTTCAAACGCCAAGGGCAGTATCCGATCATCTATGATTTAGGGATGACAGATAAGCAGGTGAAACGTCTGAAAAGTGAGGTTGTCAAAATGGCGCCGCCGGAGGGGTACAAGGACAAGTCTTCAAGTGGTGCAATTAAAACGACCCATAAGCCGCGCTGTATCAGCCATTTTTTGGCGAATTTTTCCCAAGATGCTTTGTATATTGATGCGGATGTGGTGATTTTAGAAACGATCGTCGCCGATGAATTCATGGACGGTGATATTTGCGTGACCCCGCGACACCCCAAAGAAATGAAATCTGCAAAGCCCTATTTGAACGGAACATTAAACGCAGGCGTTATATTTTTTAAAAATACAATTCCCGTTCAAGAGGTGGTGAAGATCTGGGAAGCTGAATGCGATTCAAGTGACAAAAGTGACCAGATGGCGCTAAGTGACATTTTGGTTGACGCGGATATTAAGGCTGGCCCAGGGGTGGGACAAGCGCATGGCATTACCGTCCGAAAACTGCCCGCGACGATCTACAATGATGTGCGGTGCTCGACCGGAAAACTGTGGCACTTTAAAAACGCCGGGCGCCGGGCCAGCAAACGGAACAAGCGCGCAGTTGCCATCTTTCTTGCCAACTTCATGCCCAAAATTATGCAACTCTGGCTGTCCTACAAACGAAAATGTCTGACCGTAACATACTGATTTTCATAAAAATTTTTATAAAGCGGCGACATTCATTCACAAGTTATCGCTAAAAAAGAAAGAGAATTACTATGGGCATCGACTGCGCAACCTTTATTCAACTTTGTGAACTGTCTAGCCGTTTTAAGGTACAAGGCCGGTCATTGATGCTTGGGCGCCAAAAGCTGCGGTACTATCCCGGAAAACGAGAGTTTCGGATTCCCTACAAAGGATTGTTTCAGCGTGCATTGGATAAAAACGGCCACGCCTTAAAGATCGAAGAGATTATTCAACCCGACAACTACACTGAAAAGATGTTCACTGCACTTGGCCTTGGCGCGGTAGAGACGATGGACTTTTCCGATTATGAATTTGGGCCAGAGCCTGGTTTCAAAGGGCACCTTCATGATCTGAACACACCCGTCCCTTCAGAACTCCACAATAGTTTTGATTTCATTTTTGACGGGGGAACGCTGGAGCATATTTTTGATACGACTACGGCGCTTGAAAATATTTTTAGCATGCTTCGTCCCGGTGGGCGGTTTGTAGGGGTCAACCCACTGAACGGATGGCCTGGACATGGGATGTATCAGTTCAGCCCTGAGTTGATGTATTCTTTCTGGGTTCGTCGATGCGGGTGTGACGTTGTAAATTGCTATGCCATGAGCGAAAATCCGAGAGGCTATTTTAAGGTCTTGCGTGACCCTGAAACGCAAACAGGGCGCACAAAAATTGGCCACCGAATTTTGCTTTGGCGGCCCGTGCCGCGAGGCCGACTTCACCTGTATACCGAAGTTTCCAAGACCAATGAAAACCTTTCGACCGACACAGTTCAACAATCCAGCTATTCCCGTCGGTGGAAGGTAACCACCCCATTGGCACCGCCTGCCTGAGCTTGGGGCTTTGATCTAATACACGTGTTTAATGACGTCATTAGTG
>NZ_JBGQOQ010000079.1:0-4857 GCF_052119765.1 Pseudorhodobacter sp. W20_MBD10_FR17
ATGCTTCAAACCAATTTCACCCTCTCCACCACGCGCGCCATCACGGTCGTCCATCGGTCTGATGACCCCAAGCGCCGCTTTCTCTGGGTGTCCGACCTTCTGGACCCGATGGGTGCCGAGGATCTCGCGCTTGAGCGGTGCCTTCAATACCGGTGCGGCCATTGCAACGGCGTGGTGAACCTGCGGGTTCTGTCGGTTGCCGCGGCGGGGACGACCTCGGGCAAACGGGCGCATTTTGCGCATGCTGCGGGACAAGGGGTGGGCTGCCCTGCGGTGACGCCGGATGCGATGCGGGCCTCGGATCTGGGGGCTGCATTTTTTAACGGGCGGCAGGAGGGCGCGCGGCATCTTCGCCTCAAGCATCTGTTCCTTCAGGCGGCGGTGGCGGATCCCACGGTCGCACATGCCGCTCTGGAGGTGCCTCTTGCCCAAGACGGGGCGCGGCGGCGACCCGATGTGCTGGTGGATTTTGGCGACGCGTCGGTGTCGTTTGATGTGCAGGTCGCGCCGCCCATGCGCGATACCATCAGCGGGCGTGCGCGGTTTTATGAGCAAAACCATTTGCTCCATGTCTGGGCGCTGGATGGCGCGGCGCTCGAGCGTACGCAATTGCAAGCGTTTCAGGATCTCACCTGGCGCTCTGGTGGGCAGGTGCTGGCCTTTGACGAGGGATGCTATGTCAGAAGCATCCAATCCCGCAGGCTGACGATGAAGCAGATCGTCATCACCGATGCCGGGGATACGATCACCGCCGAATGGCGCTGGCTGCAAGGCCGGGCGCTGGTGGAGGTTCTGGGTGTGGTCACGCCAGCCTCGGGCATGGCGGGCGATCTTTTGGCGCAGGCCGTCTTTGCCCATCTCGCAGCTCCGGACCGCAACCGCCTAAAGATCTGGTATCAGGCGATGTCGGCTGATCTGGGGCTGCCAGACTGGACCGCTTTCACCAAGGATGGCCTGCGCCCGCTTTTGGGGGCTTTGGCCTCGCTGCATGCAGGGCGGGTCTGCGATGGCAGCAATTTTGCACCCGATGCCATCGGGGCCGTGGTCAATAACGCGGTCGCATCCGAGGTTTTTGACAAACGCCATCTTTGGGCGCCTGTCCTCAAGGCGGCACTGGAGGCCCAAGGCGGGCGGAAGATCGCCCTGACCGGCCCCAAGACCCAAGCTGTTCTGACCCGCGCCATGGCGGGCCATGATACCACAGAGTTTCAAAACCGGATGGATCGCTGGTGGCCTCTGATCCAGCGGCTCTTTCCGAAGCTGCCGAAGCCGTAAGCCTCGACCCTCTCCCCCCGTTTTTTCCCCTACCCGAACTCCGGCCAAGCGCCGGGGACCGATACCCGCGACTTAAAAATCCCCCTCAAAGCCAAAGGAGCTTTGCCATGCTGCACAATACTCTCTCTGTCGCCCCGACCCTTCCAAACCGCTCAAGTCACGCCCGGCGCGATGCGCTTCTGGCCTTTCATCTGGACCAGCTGCAATCGCACGGCCCCCGCCGCCCCGTAACCCTGCCGAGCCTTACCGGCCTGCGCGGTCGCTAAGGCAACTCACGAAGCAAATCATTCCGCGAACGAACCAAATCAATTTCCTGCACAAGGATGCATATATGACACCATCGTTTTCTCCCACCTCCCCCGTCTGGACCAAACCAGCCCAAACCCTGCTGGAGCGTTTCATCGAAAGCCGTCTGCCTGGCGCGGCGAAGAACACGCCCAAAACCTCGGCCGCGCAGATGAAGGACTTTTGGGATAACGCCTCTGCGGCGGACTGCATCAATGGCAACGAGGCCGAGGCCATGATTGCCGAGGATGAGGATATGCTGGCCGCAACGCACACCGGTCACAGCACGCCCATGCAGCTGGTTAGTGTGGAGGCCAGTCTGCTCTGCGCCCGTCTTGCCCAAAGCCTCGGGCCAGATGCAGCCCAAGCGATGGCGCAGGACGGCGCGCTGACCGTTTTGCAAACATCTTCGGCTTCCGATCAGGTCTTGCTGGCTGATATTCTCAAACATGCCTTCTTTCCGCCGAGCCACACCGTCATCCGGACATTGCAATCGGCCCCGGCCCCCGACACCGTTCAACTGGTCTTCTATCCGGCCAGCACGAGCAGCAAGACAAGCTCGGAGGTGCAAACCGCGGTCAAAACGCTGGAGGAGGCGATGGGCCTGCGCACGCCGCTTATTGTTCTTCTGCCCGCTGATGCGGTGTTGCCCAAGGACCTGCGGGGTGCCCTGCCTGCCCCATTATCCTTGGGACCTATCACCCGCGAGACCCTGCTGTTTGCGCTGCACAACACGCATTCGCGCACGGGCCGCGTCGATCGAGCCCGGCTCTTGGCGCTGTTGCCCGAGGATGCTGCCCTGCGCCACATCAGCCGCCCGCAAATCCTTGCCGCCTTCCGCGCCCCCACCACGATCAAGGTCGCCAAGGCACTGGCGGCACGGGTTGCGGGCCCCACAGGGCGCACCCCTCTGCAAGATCTTGAGGGCACAGGCGAACTCTATGAGACCGCCAAAACCCTCGTGGCCGATATGCAGGCCTATGCCGACGGGGCGCTGCCTTGGGCCGAGATCCCGCGCGGCCTGCTTCTGGTGGGCGCGCCCGGCACCGGCAAGACCTTTGCCGCCAAATGCATCGCCGAGGCCTGCGGCCTGCCCTTCATCACCGCCACCTTTGGGGAATGGCAAGCCGCAGGCCATCTGGGCAACATGCTGGCGTCCATGCGGGAGAGTTTCGCCGCGGCCGCTGCCGCCGCCCCGTGTCTCATGTTCATTGATGAGATGGACAGCGCAGGCTCGCGCTCGGCCTCTGACCAGCATGGCGCCTCCTACCGCCAGCAAGTGATCAATGAGTTCTTGGCCCTGATCGACGGGGTCGGCGGCGCCGAGGGCATCATGCTGATCTGCGCCACCAATCATGTCGATGCCATCGATCCGGCAATCTTGCGTCCGGGGCGGCTTGATACCCATATCACCGTCCCTATGCCTGGCCCCAAGGCGCTGGAACAGCAATTGCGCCATCACCTCGGGCCGGACTGGGCGGGCGTGGATTTCGGCGCATTGGTAAAGGCCGCTCGTGGCAAAACCCCCGCCGACCTTGCCGGGGCCATCCGCAAGGCGAGAACCGCCGCGCGGGCCCAAACCGCACCATTGACCGAAGATCACCTCCTTGCAGCCCTTAAACCCGACACCCCCACACACCCCGAGCTGCGCTGGCGCGTTTCTGTGCATGAAGCGGGCCATGCCATCGCGGCACAAGCCTTGGGTCTGGGTGCGGTGCAGGAGATGTCGATCGCGAACGGCGGCGGCCATATTCTGATGACCACCGTGGCGTCTGACGCCGGCATCGCGGCCTATAACAACCACATCGCCCACAGCCTCGCAGGCCGCTGCGCCGAGCAACTTATCCTTGGGCAGGCCTCTGGCGGTGCGGGCGGGGGACAAGACTCTGATCTGGCCCGTGCCACCATGCTTGCCTTGCACATCGAGCGCGGCTCCGGCCTCGGCCTCAACGGCTTGCTTTGGGAACCTTTGCCCTCTGAATCAGCCGCCCGCCCGGTCTCCCCCGATGAGCGCGCTGCCATCCAACGCCGCCTCGGCAGCCAGACCTTGCGGATGGAGGCCGTCCTCCACCGCCACCGCCCCGCCCTCACGGCCCTTGCAAAGGCCCTGAACGAGGCCGGGCATATGAATGGAGAGGAGATTGTACCCTATCTGGTGGGGCTGCGGGATGGGGTCCGCAATCGGCACCCCGATAGTGACGTGCCCACAGTCATTCCCTTGGCCCCGAGACCGCCATTCGAGCCGCCGCACCTTGCATAAACCCGGCTCCTTCCTGTCTTGCCCCAAAGGATCCGCCTTTTGGGGCAAGCTCAAAGCGGGCATCAACGCGCGTCTCGGCCTTAGAGCATGGCGCATCTGCGGCTTTTTCGCTGGTGACACCCGAGAAGAGGTATTTGGGGTGCAGGATCATCGCAGCTCTATGCCCGCAACGACGCGCCCGGTTTTTCAAAAATCCAGGTTTTCGCCCTCGTCAGGCCCGCTCATAGGCCTTCTCAACCACCCGCAGGAGCAAAGGCGCCAGACATCGCCATAAAAACGTGTCAGGCTTTTCCATGGAACTCTCCGTCGATCACAGATTTCACACAAATATCTGATAGTTATTAACATTCTCGTGCAAATCGCACTCGGTTTTCTGGCGCAATCTCAAAGGTTTCCAGCTATGATGATGAACAAGATGGCAAGCTTAACCCTGCCAAAAACATCAACATCAATGAGCCCAGGGCCAGCGCCCGATGGGGCGGTCGGAGTAACTCGCAATGGCGCGGGATCAGGAAAGGCATGTTTGCAAGGGGGAGGCACCGGAGACGGTGCCCGGATCCGCCTGCGCATCCCGCCCCGCCAAAGCCCCCGCCAAAGCCCTTGTCAAAAGCGCGATCGTCTCAGATGATCAAGTGAGATTCCATGCCCTCCTCAAAGCCCTCGCACGCGACCTGGCCCGCGCTGATCATGACCGCACCGCCTAGATCGCCCCATTTGGACTTTTGTAATGACCCAACCTCTGCGCGCCGTCATCTATGCCCGATTTTCCACCGACATGCAGCGGGATGCGTCAATTGATGACCAAATTCGGTCCTGCCGCGAACATGCAGCACGTCAGGGATTGGAAGTCGTGGATACCTATTTCGACAAGGCCGTATCCGGCGCGAGCCTGATGCGCAGCGGCATCCAAAAACTCTTGCGCGATGCGCAAGGCCGCGCCTTTGAAGTGGTGCTCTCGGAAGGATTGGACCGCCTGTCGCGCAACCAAGCCGACATCGCATCAATCTATCAAAAACTGCAATTCCGCGACGTTATGA
>NZ_JBGQOQ010000080.1:0-4655 GCF_052119765.1 Pseudorhodobacter sp. W20_MBD10_FR17
TCGTCAGTTCACCAAATCACGGCGCTTCGATCAGCGCGTATCGCCTGCAACAAGCGCCAATACCGCGAGAGCGGTTTAGTCCTTGTCCGCATTGCTGACGTCTGTGCAAAGCGCAGCGAATGACCGGTTCCCGCCCTGGTGGTCGCCGGAACGCGTCGCAGCATTGAGCACCATGTACTCAAACCTGCATTTGCCGCAAACTGCACCAATGACCGCTCACAAATGAAGTCACCCTTCAAAAGAGGGGTTACATGTGCGGTTTTCGTCCTTTGGCGGCGGGCCGCTACCCAACTCTGCGATGATGTAACCGCCAGGATAAGTTGGACGTTTGCGTTTTGTGATCAAGCGGGGCCTTTTGCGGCGTGGCATCACGCGCAAAACTGCGGACCTGATGCGCATGGCGGAAATGACAAGCTGCCTGACGATGGGCGACGGAGAGGCAAAGCCCATTGCAGACAAAAGTGCCGGATCCATGAAGGATAGGGCCACCGGGCGACCCAGAGACACCAAGCTGCGGGGTAAATAGAACCCAAGCAGAAGATCCAATGTTGTATCCCCAATCTGGCGGTTGCTATCGGCATATCGAAAATGCTCGGCCTCATAGCTCAAGTTCATCGCTTCAAATGCCTGAAACTCTTTTGGGATTTCTGTAATCCCCATTTTATGTCCCACCGCCCGATAATAGTCGGTCCAGGCCAGAATTTCATCGGGGCTGAAGGACCGCCGCCCGAAGCGAGCCATCCAGCGGATCGGCTCCAAAACGAAGGTGCTGAGCACATATAGCATATCTTCATTGGCTATTTTGAAGCGGCCATGGATCGCATTTATCCGGTCAATTGCCTGCTGGCCTCGTTCGGAAGACAAGCCATGCTCGAGCGGCTCTGACAGCAGAAGCTCGGTGTCATAATAGCGTTTGCGAGTCTGGGTTGTGAATTTGCCCGTGCGTGCCAAAAGGCCGGAAATGGCTGGAACGGCATAGGTACGAAACAACGCGAATTCCAAAGCGCGCTCTATGTCCCAAGCGAACTCGATGAAGGCAAGCTGATAGGCAGTCTCCTCATAGTCCATATCTGGCGCCATCTGTTTTCCTTACGGGTCTGCGCTGTCATTTTAGTATGATAGGTGCAAGCATCATCGGGGTCACGGTCCAAAACAAAGCCATGTTTTTGGCATTCGTCCCGAAGATCCAGTGCCCTGTTCATTTTTCAACACAGCTCCGTTTGTGTTTCATCCAGATTCCACAGTGCGAAAACCCAACTTTCGAAGGAACAAATTTTTCCGCTCCAAACCCGCTCGGAAAGTTGGTTTTGAAGGGGAGGGGGGCTTTTCAACTGATCGACAGAACCCGGAAAACGCCCGAGGTCTGCGGATCCAAATTCCCTGTGGATTGGGCCCAAAACACACATTGTGTATCAAAGTTCCGATCCCCGCCTCTAATTGCCCAGATCGCGTCGTAAACGTTCGGCCAAAGCGCGCACCAGAACAGGCGGATCGGCTTGCGCCAGAACAAATTCGACTCCGAATTGCGGCAGCGGTGGCAAACGCTGGTGACTGCGGATCATGGACGGATCATTGCAATCTTCAGCCGGTATGGCGCCAAGGGCCATGCCGGACTTCACCGCCGTGCGAACGCCTTCCAGTGTGCTGCAAGAAAAAAGCGACATCCATTGTCCACCGGCGGCTTCAATAGCGGCAGTGGCGGCCTTGAAATACTGACAGGGACCGCTGACATGGGCCAGCGGCAGCGGGTCGACACGGTCAAGGTCCAGCGTCGGGGCGGCGATCCACAATAACTGGCTTTTGGCCAGAACAGTGTCGTCCGTGCCGGCGGCAACGCGCGTCCGCAGGATGGCCAGATCAAGAAACCCGTCGCGCAAACCTTTGCGGTGATTTTCCGAAAGACCAGCATCAATCTGGACTGTCACTTTGGGACGGGATGTGAAAAAGCCGTGGATGGATTTGGTCAACAGCGAAAACAGGTGGTAATCGTCGGGCACCCCTAGACGAATTGCACCTCCCATATGGCTAGGCAGGAAGCTGTCTTCCATCCGCTCGATCGCAGCAATGATTTCGCGCGCGAGGGGAAGCAAGGCCTCTCCTGCCGTGGACAGGCCGCAGCGCCGGGTGGTGCGCAGAAAAAGTTGCGCGTGCAGGAGGTCTTCAAGCTTGGCGATATGGCCGCTTATGGTCGATTGACTGGCATTCAGAAGCTTGGCGGCATCAGAAAAACTACCCAGTTCCGCGACCGTTAGGAAGCTTTTCAGCAGAGCTGTGTCCATATTACCTATCGCGATTTCCAATCAATATTGCGGATATTATCAATTTTCTTCCATCTGTCCATCTTCTAATCTGCCGCGAAACACAGGCGAGGTGACATGGTGGTGACAGACGATTTCGATCCGGTAGATTTTACTGCAACCTTGGTTGCAATCCCCAGTTCTGACCCGCCCGGCGGCGAACTGGAGGTGGCCCAGACTGTGGAACGGAGTCTGCGCGCGCTCAAGATTGAATGCGAACTGGACGAATTTCTGCCGGGCCGGGCAAATGTCATTGGTCGTGTGCGAGGCAGCGGTAAAAAGCCGCCGTTGGTGATGTCAGCCCATCTCGACACGGTCCCGATTGGGGCGCAGCCATGGTCGTTTGACCCCTTCAGCGGGGAAATTGTGGATGGCCGGCTGCGGGGGCGTGGAGCCTCTGACATGAAGTCCGCCGTTGCGACCTTCATTGCAGCAGCCCATCGGATTTCGCAACGTGACACGCCATTGGCCGGAGATGTAATCCTTGCTTTCACGGCGGGGGAAAGCGCCAATTGTCTGGGCGCACGGCGGCTTGTTGAACAAGGATTCCAATCGGAAATCGGTGCCTTCCTCTGTGGTGAACCAAGCACGCTGGATATCATTGTCGTCGAAAAGGCGATCCTTTGGCTGGAGGCGCGAGCCAAAGGCGAAATGGGCCATGTTTCTGGCGCGGCGGGGGTGAATGCGATCAATGTCATGGCCAATTTTCTGGGCCGTCTGCAGGACTTGACGCTGGACCTGCCGGGCCATCCGCTTCTGACGCCCCCTTCGGTCAATGTCGGTCGAATTCACGGCGGCTCGGCGGTCAACGTCACGCCCGACAGTTGCACAGCCGAGATCGACGTCCGCTTCGGTCCCGGCATCGCGGTGGAAACCGTCCTGCAGCAGTTGCAGGCGATGTCACCGGACCGCATCGAATGGCGCGTGACGGATTTCAAGGCTGCGGTCGAGGAAAAACCGGACAGCGCTTTCATCGCCACCTGTTCGCGCGCAATCCAGACCAAGACCGGCAGAAAGCCGGAGATCAAGGGCGTCTCCTATTACAGCGATGGTGCCATCCTGCTGGACGGATTGAATGTGCCCTTTGCCATTGTCGGCCCCGGCGATCTGGGGATGAGCGGGCAAACCGACGAAAGCGCCGATGTTGATCGTATCTGTGATGTCGTCGACATTTACGTGGCGATTGCCGAAGAGTGGCTTGCATGAGCGCGCGGCGCCCGCTAATCGGTCTGACCCCGGATCAGGAAGTGCCCGAGGGTCAGCCGACCGAAGCGCAGTATCTGGTGCGGTCGAACTATGCCGGGGCCGTGCTGGCAGCGGGAGGCATTCCGGTAATCCTGCCTTATGCCATGGCGGCGGTTGCCGATTTTGTGGCCGGGATTGACGGGTTTCTGATCACCGGCGGCACGCCAGGCGTCTCGGTCAAGCCGAGCCGCAGCGAATTTGAACGGGCGTTGATCGCGGCAGCTCTTGATGCCAAGCGGCCGGTGCTGGGCATCTGCAACGGCATGCAAATGATCGGTCTCCACCTCGGGGGGACCCTGATAGAATGCATCAAGGATGAAGTTGCCCAGCCTATCGACCACATCCCCTTTGATTTACCGACTATCACCGCGCATGACATACGCATTGCGCCGCAAACCCGGCTGGCAGCACTAGCCGGCGCAGAACAGGCGCAGGTCAACAGTCTCCACCGGCAGGCGATTGGCGGGGTTGGGCGGTTCACGGTAGCAGCCACCGCAGCAGATGGCGTCGCAGAAGCGATCGAAGGGCAAGGCCTGGGGTTTTGTCTCGGGCTGCAGTGGCACCCGGAATACGGGCTCACGACCCTCGATACCGCCATCTTCGATGCCTTTGTTTCGGCTGCGATGCTAGCGTGCTGATCGGTGGCGCGGGTTTTCAACAAGGACATATCAGATGACAGACGTAGATGAACGCCTTCGGGCGCTAGGCCTTGCCTTGCCTGTGGCATCGACGCCACCCGGCGCGTTTTGCGGCGCGATCCGCTTTGGCAACACGGTGACGGTTTCGGGCCAGGTGCCGCTCCGGGACGGCGCGGTGCTGATGACCGGGCATCTTGGGGCCGGCATGTCGCTGGATCAGGGGCGCGAGGCCGCCCGCTGGGCCTTGCTGAACGCGCTGGCACAACTCTCGGCGGCGGCCGGGGGGCTGGATCATGTGGCAGGGTTCATCCGGCTGGCCGGCTATGTCGCCGCCACGTCCGATTTCACCCAGTATGGTAGCCGAGCAGACGGCCAAAGCCTGCAATCTGCGGGCTATGACTGTTAATTGTCACTGAGAACTGACCCGGCGGGGATGCGGACAAAAACTTGGACTGTTTTTACGTCATAAGTCCTA
>NZ_JBGQOQ010000081.1:0-4633 GCF_052119765.1 Pseudorhodobacter sp. W20_MBD10_FR17
TCCGGGTAAGGTCAGTGATGCCGGAGTCACTGCAAAGGACAATCGCATGTTTCTGGAAGCGGTGTTCTGGCGGGTGCGCACCGGGTCGCCGTGGCGCGATCTGCCGCCTGCCCTTGGTCACTGGAACAGCCAGTTCCGGCGGTTTCGCCGGTGGGCCAGGGCCGGAGTATTCGAGAGAGATGGCTCGGTTTGTTTGAACAGGTTCCGTGGGTTCCTTAAGTGGATTTCCGCCTTGGTTACGCTGCCACCAATACCGGTGTCAGCGGGTTGAAGTAAGCCTGATCCGGGGTTTTGCCGTCAAGCGATGAATGTGGGCGTCGCCCGTTGTAGAAGCCGATGTAGCGCCCGATCGATGCGCGTGCCTCCGGGACGTTGGCATAGGCGTGCAGGTAGACCTCCTCATATTTGATGGTTCTCCATAGCCGCTCGACGAAGACGTTGTCGCGCCAAGCCCCTTTTCCGTCCATGCTGATCTTGATCTCCCGGCTCGCCAGCACCTTGATGAACTC
This sequence comes from Pseudorhodobacter sp. W20_MBD10_FR17, assembly GCF_052119765.1. NCBI lineage: Bacteria > Pseudomonadati > Pseudomonadota > Alphaproteobacteria > Rhodobacterales > Paracoccaceae > Pseudorhodobacter > Pseudorhodobacter sp. W20_MBD10_FR17. The sequence continues at coordinate 510 of NZ_JBGQOQ010000081.1, forward strand.
GGTCGAGGTGAACTGGCTGCCCTGGACGCCCTTCTAAGTGTCAAGCAGCGATTTGAGCTTGATTGATCTGCCTGTGGCGACGCGCGATGATGTTGAAGACCTCTCGTGCGATATAGCGTTTGACGCAGCGGATTGCCTCGAGCTTGGAATGGCCTTCTGCTGTGCGTCGGGCGACGTATTCCTTCGTCCTCGGGTCCAGCCGCAGCCGTCCGATTGCGATGATATGGAGCGCGCTGTTGGCTGCGCGATCACCACCTCGGTTCAATCGATGTCGTGTCGTTTTGCCTGATGAAGCAGGAACCGGGCTGATGCCGCACAAAGCCGCGAAGCTGGCTTCGGATTTGAGCCTGCCAGGATTGTCGCCTGCGGTCAGCAACAACTGAGCCGCACTATTAAACCCGACCCCGATCCATGCGATCAGGTCTGGTGCAAGGTCTGTGACGATTGCTTCGATCATGTCGTCCAGATCGGCGACCTCATCGTGCAGTTCAAGATATCGGCGTGCCAGAGACTTGAGCGCAATCCGGTAAGCTTCTTCAATGTCTCTATAGCAAGTTAGATCTGGCCGCCAAGCTGCCAAGGTCCTGATCAGTTGCATGCGGGTCATGTTGCGCAAGAGATCACGTGGACGGTCAGGCGCGCAAACTATTGTGGTCTGGATTATCTGCAATGCAACCCGCTTGGCTTGAACAGCCGTTTTGCGGCAAACCTTTAATATGCGCAGGGATTTCACCATCCCGTCCCGACTACGCGGGGTCACCGTGCGTCGCTCTGCGAAGGCCGCCTGGGCAGCACTTTGCGCATCGAAGTCATCGTTCTTACCACGCCATCTGCGGCCATGCTTGTCCGGTGCAGTCACTTCCAGAACGTCCACACCAGCGACCTGCATGTACTTCAAGAGACTGGCGCCATAGCTCCCGGTGCATTCAACGCCGATCCGCTGCAGGTCACCGAATGACCGCATCCATGTCAGCATCAGCTTGTAACCCTGCCGCGTGCTGGCAAAGCTTTGCGTTCCTAGCACCTGATCGTTGTCGTCAACGATGGCGGCTACGTGCAGGTCCTTGTGTGTATCAACCCCACCAACGACTGGGGTGGTTTGTTTGGATTTGGTCATAAGATCATCCTTTCCTGCATGGTCAGACTTGCTTCGTCAGAAAGAATGCACGGACAGGACAGTCATGAGACCAAACGGTCAGGCCCTTCTTGGGTCACGCGGCATCTTCGAGACAAAGTCTCACCGCAAGGCGTTCCCGGGCGGTCGACAGGTCCAGGGAAAGATGGAGTGGTTGCCGCTCTCCCCAGACGGCATCGCAATGTGCCAAGGTAGTGGTGTTCAACGCCACGCAAAGAGGAGGACGGCGAGATGAAGGATATGATGATCGGGGTCGACCTGGCAAAGAATGTTTTTCAGGTTCATGGTGCCATTCGAACAGGGGAGGTTCAGTTCCGTAAGAAACTCACGCGCAAACAATTCTCCGAGTTTATGGCGCGGCAACCATCCAGCATGGTCATCTTTGAGGCATGCGGTGGTGCGCATTACTGGGCGCGTGTGATGGAAGAGTTTGGCCATGAAGTAAAGTTGATCGCCCCGCAATACGTGCGCCCGTTCGTCAAGTGTCAGAAAAATGATGCTGCCGATGCCGAGGCGATCGTCATTGCAGCCCGCCAGCCTGAGATGCGTTTTGTTGATCCCAAGACAGTTGAGCAGCAGTCCCACGCGGCGGTCTTCCGTGCCCGAGAACGCTTGGTGCATCAGCGGACAGCGGATACGAACGCTTTACGTGCGCTGCTGTATGAGCACGGCCATGTGTTTCCCATAAACTGCGCAAACGGTTGGATTTAGCGCGGGATGCAGAGCAAGCGGTGGACGACGTGCCTGGGCTGATCGTAGCAAGCTGGCTAGAGGTCAATTCAGGGCTGTGACTGTTCTGTGTGGTGCCCCTGCACGCACCACTTGATCAAGATAATTCATATAGATTAGGGGTTTATTGAAGTATATTTGTTGGAATCTGTACCGTTGCCTCTAAACTCTTTTACGGTCTTGGTTTTGTAATATCTGAAGCGCACCATGTTTCGGCTGTAACAACGACAGCCCCACCGCCTAGGCAGGGGTAGTGGATTATAGACTTTTGTAGGTTCCAGACCAAATTGGCGAAGGTCGCAGTCCGAAGCGGTACTTCTTTAGGTGGTTTAGCACACAGGATTTTGTTTCAGGACCGCGAGTTCTTATCCAAGTATTTACTGCCAATTATATGATGGATCACATCACCTGCAGCCTCAGCGCAATCTTCATGCCAGTATGTTCCGCTCTTGGCGTGACGAAGGACATCCTCATCTCTAGAAAAGCACCAATCGCAGGTGTGTTCGCCAATGGTTTCCTCTAATTTCATTTTGGTCATAGCTGTCTTTTTCTCCATCGTTTCTGTGAGGGGGAGGATCAGCCGTTGGGACAAGTTAGGGAACAATTAACGGCTGACCCTCTGGGGAATTGACCTCTGCAGCAAGCCCAGAACCCCGACTCAGAGAATACCCCGACGAGCACAACTCAATTTGACATCCATCAACTGCACAGCGCATAGGCAGATCACAAAACCTAACCAACGGCCGGGCTGATCTATCCTGCGCGATGGCCAACCGGCCGAGCCAGCGCCTTCGACACCCTGATCGCCGCCTCGGCACCGCACTGGAAGCCGACCGCCCACTCGGCGCCCTCTCCGGCTGGGTCGAACCGTAAGCCCCCTCCAATACTTTTCACCGAACATCTCAACCTTCTTGTTCCTGAAGGAACTGTTGGGCCTTTCGAAAATACCCGGATCGCTTGAACTGCCAGAGGGTCACTAGAGAATCTATCAGGATGCCGCCCCCAAATAGCAATGCGATTTGCTCAAGGTTGGGCACAAACAATCCAGTACGATAAGCGACGAAAGCGGAACCGTAGTAAAAAATACTGACAAACAAGGACTGGTAGAGCATTAGGTCCGTCCGACCTACACCGTAGAAATAGCTGTCGAGCATGTGGTTGAAGGCAAATACAATATAAAACCCAAGCATTAGAAGGGCCAGCGAGTAAACTCTTTCTGCTTCGGGCGCTCCCATTGCCGTAGCGATGAACCATGTCCAGCCAGGTATCGTCACGATCCACACTAAAGTGATGATCGCTGTCAACCAAAGGTAGCCCTTGAAGCGTGCCCCCAGCTGCCCGTCATGATTGCCCGCATCCTGTCGAACCAGTGTCCCAAGCGTCAAAATTGGCAACAGCAACCAGCCCCAGATAAAGCCGTTTGTGACCCAGAATAGTCCGGCTTCCTTCACCTCGTTCATCAGGCGAAGGATCATGAGTGAAAAAGCGAGGTTTCTTACACCGGATTCAAGGCCAGAACGCAGGGCGATGCGAAACCAGTTCCTCATCCATGCGAGGCTGGGACTTACACCGATCTTTCCGATCACACCAAGCCGATGCAGGATCAGCGCAGAGGGGAAAAACAAGAGCATGCCCACCACAATATTGGTCAAGGCAACCCCGGTCACCTCAAGGTTCAATGACCACGAGAACTGTCCCACAAAAAACGCATCCAGAAGGATCGTCGCGCAGGCCCGGACGACCACCAACAAAAGAACCAACCTGTACGAACCAAGGGCCACAATCACGACGATACAAATATCGTTCAGCGTGCCGATCATGATCGCAATCGACTCGAGGCGAATGAACCGTGCCGTCAACGATTGGAGTTCGACTTGTTGCGCCATGGCGGCCGTAAGCCCGTCCGCCCCCACCAATATGATCAGCGTCAACACCGCATAGGCAACAAAGGTGACAGAAAAGGCGCGGCTTACACGGTCACGCAGCGCAGGAAGGTCTCGGATTACCTGTCCGAACACGAAGTAGAGTGGCAGGAGAAGAGCCTCTTGCAGGACCTCATAGGAAAGATGAAGCCAGACTGATTGAGCGGCGATGCTGACATTCCATGTGTCAGGGATCGAGTTGAGGAAATAGATTCTGATAGTCGAGTAAACCGCAGGGAAAAGTGCGATCAGAAAGATTGTCAACGGCAGAGTAAAAGTGAGCCAAAGGGCAGTGCAAAATGTTGCCACTTTGGGGTTGGGATAATCAGCGTATAGAC
>NZ_JBGQOQ010000082.1:0-4125 GCF_052119765.1 Pseudorhodobacter sp. W20_MBD10_FR17
ATACATGAACTATCTCCAAGATAGTCCAAGTTTTCGTCCGCACCCCCGCCGGGTCAGTTCTCAGTGACAATTAACAGATCAGGCCCGCGCGGTCGGCGCTATTCTGGACGGTGAGGCTCTGGCCTCCCTGCGCCAGACGCAGATTGCACTAGGCAGCCTCTCTCTGGTGTTCGATGGGCTGCGCAATCAGATCGCTGTGGCCGTGGCCCCGGCAGTGACTTGGCTGGCGAGTGCGCTTGTGGGGCTCGCCTCCGAAGGTGGTGCACTCGGGACCGCCCTGGGTGCACTAGGCGCCAATATGGGGCGGCTGACCTCTTACGCCGCGGCCTTCGCCGGTCTCATGGCGGGGCGCTGGGTCGCAGGGCTTGCCACAGCCGTCCTGTCCGTCCGAGGCCTCGCGACCGCCCTTGTCATCCTTCGAGGTGCGCTCATCCGAACCGGGATCGGCGCGCTGGTCGTTGGCGCGGGCGAGTTGGTGTTTCAGTTCGGACGGCTGGTGCAAGGCGCAGGCAGTGTCGGGGCGGCACTGGAGCTCTTGGCTGATCTTGCCCGCGAGGTCTGGGATCGCATGCATCTTGGCATGGTAGCCTTGGGCCTCGCCATTGTTGCGGGCTGGGCAGAGATCAGTGCGAGCATCGCTGCCGCTTTGCAAACCGGGCTTGAAGCCGTGGTCGGCTTTGGCAATGCCACGCTGAACACATTCCAAGGGGCTTTTGATGCGATCAAAGTGCTCTGGGGCGCCCTGCCCGCCACCATCGGGGAATTTGCTTATGGCGCTGCCAACGCAATGATCGGTGGTGTCGAAGCCATGCTGAACGGCGTGGCCCAGCGGATCGACGGGTTTTTGGAAGGGATCAATGCCGGTCTCGATGTCCTTGGCATCGAGAAGCGTGTGCCCCTGATCGGCACGATCGAACTCGGCGGGATAGAGAACCCCTTTGCCGGAGCGGCGGAAAATGCCGGTGCCGAGGCGCGCGCAGCCTTCCAAGCCGCTTTTTCAAGTGATCCGATCACGCCACCTGATCTTGGCCTCACCGCCGCCGCCGAGACGGCCAGGAGCGAGGCGACGCGCCTCAGGGAGATGATGGGCGAGGTTGCGACAGCGGCGACAGCACCTCTGCAATCTGTGGCAGCCCTGCGCACAGCGGTTGCTGCTGGAACGGCTGAGGCGGTCAATGGTCTCGGCGGGGCGCAGGGCGCGGCGGCCGGGCTCTCGGATGCGCTCGATGGTGCTGGCACTGCGGCGGACCGCACCGCGGGTGCGGGGCGTGCGGCGGGAACAGCGCTCGGCGATGCCGCCAAGACCGCAAAGGACGCATGGGAAGCCACGTCCGACGCCGTGCGTAACGCTGCCGAGCGGTCCCGCGAGATCGCGCAAGGTCTGGCACAAGATATCACCGGTCCAATCAAAGACGCCCTCAAATCCGGCGAGTTCACCTGGGAGACCTTTGCAGGGGCAATCTCGCGCATTGCGCAGAACCTCGCCACCAGACTGATCGATCTGGCCTTCAAGCCGATTGAGAATGCCCTGATCAATGCGCTTTCTGGTGGGGGTGGTAGCGGCGGGGGCGGCTTTCTTGCGAGCCTCTTCGGCTTTGCGAAGGGTGGGGTGTTTGCGGGTGGTTCAGAGATGACCGCTTTTGCGCGCGGTGGGATCGTCAACCGCCCGACCGTCTTTCCCTTTGCCTCTGGCATCGGGCTGATGGGCGAGGCTGGGCCAGAGGCCATCATGCCGTTGAAGCGCGGACGTGGCGGACGGCTTGGCGTCGAGATGAACGGCGAAGGGGCGGCCCCAGCGGCCCAGATGTCGACCCGCATCATCAACGTGCTCGATCCAAGCGTCGTCGGCGATTATCTCGCCACGCCCTCAGGGGAACGGGCCATTTTGAACGTCATCCGTCGCAATCGTGGGGCCATCAATGCCTAACCAACCGCCCTTATGGCCCTTCTCAGCGGTACAGCAGATCACCGAAGTTTTGGAATGGCGCACGGATATACTGTCAGCGCAGGCAGGCGAACAGCGCATCGCGCTGCGGCCTCGGCCGCGCGAGATCATCACGCTCCAGCATCGCTGTGATGCCCTTGGCTTGGCACGCGCTGCAGAATTGTCACGCGCGGGGTTCGCAGGCGACTGGCAGGTACCGCTTTGGCATCTGGCTCTGCAGCCGACCGCTGATCTCGCACAGGGTGAAACCGAGATCCTGCTGGACACCACGGTGTCGGATTTTCGGGCAGCGGGATTTGCAGTCCTTGCCATCGATGGGCGCGAAGCCGTTTTGGTCGAGATTGTCACCGTGGCGGCGGATCGTATCCGCCTGACAGAGCCACTGGGCATGCAACTGCCCGCGCCTTCGGTCACCGCAGCGCGCATCGCAATTGCCCCTATACGGCAGGGCGTCCTCGCCTCCGCCATCGAGATCACGCGGCGTCGCCAGAGTGACGGCATGGTCACAGCGACCTTCCTGCTGAGCGATACCCCCGACCTAACTGCCCCCGTTCTGCCAAGCTATCTCGGCCGCCCGGTCCAGACCAACCCGAGCCTTGTGCGCAGCCCGCTCAGCGCCAGCTTGCGCCGTACAGTGGAATATGTCGACAATGGCTTCGGCCCGGTTGTGGTCGAGCCCTTGCGCGATGTGTTTGAGCGCGGTGAGGCGATCGCGCTCAAGGCCCAAGGCGCGCCCGCACGCTGGGCGCAGCGCCGCTGGCTCTGGTCATTGCGTGGCCGCCAATCGAGCTTCTGGCTGCCGACTTGGGGTCGCGAGCTGCAGCTGCGGGCTGCAATGACCTCGGGATCCACGCTGATGCGCGTGGCGCCTGTCGCGGCACTGGCTGGCTATGTGGGACGCCCGATCTTGCTGGAGATGCCCGGCGCGCTGCGGTTCCGCACCATCACCGGCGCCATTGCCGATGGGTTTGATCACCGTCTGACGATCTCATCAAACCTCGGCGAGCCGGTTCCGCTTGGCACAAAAGTGCATTTCATGACGCTGGTGCGCTCTGACGCTGACCGGGTGGAGATCCGGTATGGGGCGGTGGCCAGCGAAGTGACCTTGCCGGTCGTAGAGGTTCTGGAGTGAGGTCCGGTCACCGTCAGATTGGAAGCGGATCAATACGAGATTCGCTTGATCAAAAGTGACGTAGGCGTGGCTGCACACAGCGCCACCGCTCCTCAACCGGACCTTCGTGAACGGGGCGGCTAACGGCAGGTTCGAGCCTTCTTTGCCTGATGCTGCGGTCAGCACAGATGTCTGGTTCGGCGACACAGATCAAGAACGCGCCACATCAATCCATCGCCGCACACGCTTCACTAGCGGATTCCGACCTCGTCGGTGCAGGATAGGTGGATCCGTCCGGCAGGACGCAGACCTCTGCCATGGCGAATGGCGCGTTGTTGAACCAAATACTAAACGACAGCAACAGAACCGAGACGCCAATACCATGTTGGTTCGTCAACTGCGTCACTCTTGGATGGATTCCAAGTAATAGGCGATCGATAGAACGCGGCCACGAACGACGGCTTCACCGCCATAGGGGCCATAGCCTTCGGCCTCGACCTCGACCTCGAACTGTTGGCCCCAGATCGGCATCGGGTTACCATGCCCCCTGATGGACTGTCGTCCGTCAATTGCATGAATGACCTTGAGCATCGGGAAGGCACCTTCATTCGCGGCGGACAACCCTGTCAACGCCGGCACTGTAATAGTAAGCAATTCTGCTATCGGTCCATCACCCCGCCCATCCACGCCATGGCATGCCGCGCAAGCGCTGACGTATTCCGCATGTCCCGCATCGTCTGCGCTGGCTACGCTTGATATAAAAACGAAGCTGCCGAACATCGCCGCAAATAATCCCAATACTTTCATCGTTCTCTCCCTTGCTGTGAAACATCCTAGGATCAGCTTAAAGCCCACGAAGGCGCCCGAATTGACATTTGTCAATTCGACCGTTTTTCCTAGGCTTAACGAAAGCTGACCTTGGAGCAGTCGCAGCGAATTGGTGCTTTTCCGCACACTAGACCTCGGTGCTGGCCGCAGCAAAGGTCCGGAAAGAGCCCAAAGTTACGTGATGCTGCTACGCGGCCAATGGCCGCTAAGCGGAACTTCGAAAACGGTCGCCAGCATTGCT
>NZ_JBGQOQ010000083.1:0-4098 GCF_052119765.1 Pseudorhodobacter sp. W20_MBD10_FR17
CCAATCGAATACCGTAAAAGCCTAGGACTTATGACGTAAAAACAGTCCAAGTTTTTGTCCGCATCCCCGCCGGGTCAATCTGAGACGAAAATCAACAGGTATGACATTGATTGTGGAATTCCAGCTTGGAATTTGTGAACAACGAAGTGACCTCTTGAAAAATCCTCTATTTAAAAAGTGCAGGCTTTGAACGAATTCAAACGTCATTCTTTTGCGCAGAACGCCGACGAGAAATGTGATTGTCTGGGATGGAACATGGATTTTTTTCCCATACGATTGAAGTGTAGTCATCATCCTCAACGTTTGACATATCATCAGGGCTATCGAGTGCCTCAAGCACTTCAGGCTTAATCCTCTTGGGTGGATCAACTGCCCGGCCTGTAACTGCGGCAACTATAGCTGTGACGACACGATGCCCCTCGTCGGTTAGTTCCGGCAACTTCACACGCCGGTCCTTGGCGTTATCCCTGAGCCTGATAAGGCCATAACCGGCACGTTCTCCGAGCCCATCGCCAAGTATCGCCAAATGGCGGGGGAAATTCGAAATTTCCAGATTGTCGGCAATGGTTTTTGCAGATGCCCCCTCTATCCCGAACGATCTTTGTCTTAGAGCAACCTGAAGCAGCACGGTTAACGTGCCAAGCGTTATGCTTGGCAATTCACGTGTAGCGCACTGAAAGCCCGGGAGAGGTCCTTGGGCGATTTGGCTTGCCAGAGCTTCATTTGACGTTGCCTCGTCCAAGTGAGTTACGAAGAAACGTGCAAATTCAACGCCTTCTTTCGATAAGGTCACGGAGCGGACCTTACTCATTTTGTTTTGTTTGGTCAGCAAACCTAGGCCATCTTTGCCGCCCCGTCCTGACGACAACATTTCCACTTGCTGAACTGCCTGGATGTATTCGAGTTCCGCAAGCGTAGCGATCTCGTCGTAAGACAATCCCGTTTTATTAGGAGCTACTACGACAGACAGTAGGGTTCTGCAGGCGCTGGCTGTCAGGTTTGGATACTGCTTTCGAACCCTAATACAGGCTTCACAAAAGTGGGTGAAAAGGGGATCTTCATATCCGTCGGAACTTGCAGGTGAAAAGAAAAAAAAGAAAGCAGATCTCCTCGCTCAATGGGCCACGACCAAGCCTAGCACAAGAAGATTGTAGGATAAATACATATATTTCTTGACGGCGCAAAATAGTAAATATACATATATGTAGGTTGCTAATAATAGTGACTGATTTACAAGAATAAGGAAACGAAATGAACAATTTCAATATTCTGCCGCATCCTACCATCTCGATCGCGATGGATCCCTATGTCCTCTCTGCGTTGAACTTGTCCTCCTCTAAGGATTCCGAAGACGGCCCCGATATCAACATTGATCCGGAACCTGCTGAAGATGGGAACAAGATCAGCTCTCTGTTGAAAGCTGTTCTTGAAGTGTCTGCATACCATTTCCCGTTGCTGAATGAGGAAGCATGGCCGGTTCTTTTGGACCTTTTCCAGCCCAGCCCTTTCCCGCGGCGTGAATCTGTCATGATGCAGATGGCAAAGTCCGGACTCGTTAATGGTTTGATCGCAGGCGTCCGTTTCGACTACTCCGATGAAGATCAGAAAGCGGTTGATTTCGATCGTCTCAAAAACCTTGATATGGCCGAATGCCTGGCCATCAAGCTGGTCGCAGATCGCTTCTGGTCTTTGGAACACAATACAGTCACGACGTTTCGCGCGATCCTCTCGAAGGTCTCGGGGCGTCCCGAGGAGTGCGTTTTCAGCAACGATCCTTCCGCTGAAGAGCTTTGGACTATTCGCATCATTGATATGCCCGATGATCTTTCGGGAGTGGTATACTTTGATTATGCGGGGCATCCCATGGCAACGCTTGAGTTCACCGTCTCGCCTGATCTGTCGACGTTTTCGAGCACTGGATATGAGGTTCTGCAGGAGCGCCCGCTTGTTTTGCCTGGGGAAAATATCCGCAAGATGTTGTTTGACAAGGCAATGCCGAAAATCGATGAGGTGTTGCGGAATAAGTGAGTCTTACTGCGCCGGTTCGAAAGGACCGGCGTTGCAGTCAGTTTTGACAACATTCTGAATACTCATCAGCTTAACCCGCCCCAGCCTCCGGGCCGCTCATCATGCCCGTCGCGATCGAGTCTGTCAAAAAAGTCTCGGCCTTGCAGTTCAAAGTCGACATCGAGCGCATCTTCCAAAACCATTGCCTGAGCGTAAAGACCATCACCGAGGCTTTTTGGCGCGAGGTTGATCGCTTTTTTTGCGATGGCGCGAGCAAGGCGGGAGATCTGTGCGATCAATCGCTTCTCATTTGGGCTGCGAAAGCCGAGTTCGACCATGAGATTAACCAAGTTCTGTCTGCTGAAATCCTCAGCGAACTGAGCTTTGCTGTGATCAAACGCGAGCTGGTGCGTGACTTTGCGGTCCATAAACACCGGAACAACATCATAAAGCGGCGCCAGCATGGTTCCGCCATCCTGGTGGAGTATGGATCCGTTCTTTCCATGGTTGTCCGAGTTTCCAACCAGAAGGTTGAAGAAAATGTGTTCGACGACTTTATTCATGAATTGGAGCGGCACCGAAGCTTGACTTGCGATCTGGCCGATGCCACCCGCCGAAAACTTGCGGCCCGGGTTGCTGCTGCCACGCTCGTATTTCAGGCTTGGCGGCAACCCCAGTGCCTGGCAGAAATCTTCTGCATGCACGCGGGTCACCAACCCTTGACCATCCTTTATCTTGGCGTCCCGGTCAAAACGGGTTGACAGGATGGCGTTGATGGTTTGGTTTTCCACAGTGAAAGCCAGCGGTTTGCTCACCGCGGCCGAAATTCCGACCGCGTCGGCAATGTTCAAGAGGGCCGCCTCATGCAACGTGATCTGCGGGTCATCAACGGGCGAGACTTTTAAAATGTGGGTGGTTGGCGCGCGGGATCCGGCAACGGGCAGATAATAATCTCCATCGTGAGATAGAACTGCGATCTTACCCTGGACGCCGGCAATGGGCGACGGGTCGCGTTCGCCCTCAGGCATGCGCTTATGCATGTGGAGCGACTTCACGATGCCAGAGAGACGTTCAGGCAAGATGAGTTCGTAATCTTGCGGAAAGCGTCCGGGCTTCTTGCCGGGGCCGGTACCCTCGGGCGTTACCGAGATAGCGCCGGGGCAATCTACGCCAAGATGAAACAGCATCGAGCCGTAATCATCGCGGTCCAGCTGGAAGCTGTCGACAACCTTGTCGAGTTGAGGGCCTTCAAAAAGAAGGTTCGCGAAATAGCCACGGCAACTCGCGTCCGTATAAGGCGTGCCTGTGATGGGCAGAGATAAGGAGATCTGATGCTCCTTCGTAACATCCGGCGCGTAAACAAATGTCAGCGATTTATCTTCCTTACGGGTCAATAAACCAACCGGGGCCTCGCGCTGCTCGAGCCATACATCCATCCTCATGAGCGCGTGACCGCAAGAATGTCGATACCCAGGGCTTGGGTAAGTCGGATGTAAGTGTCCAATGTGGCCCGAGCCACACCACGTTCGATCTTTGAAAGGTTGCCTTGATCTACGCCGGAGAGGCTGGCTAAGGTGCCTTGGTCAATATCAAGTTCGATCCTGCGACTGCGGATCATCTTACCCAGATCGCTTGCGCTATCAATATTCATGAGTAATCCTTAATTTTTGGTATTTGAACCAAAAAATAGCAGGACGGGCCGATTTCTGCAAGGTATTTGGTAGATCTGCCAAATAGCCCGGTTTAATGCGCGGCCGAGGCCCTGTTATGGTAGAACTACCAAAAAGATCATTTTGCGCTCGGGAAGGCGTTTCCTGCCATCGCCTAAGCTGCTCTTGGTCTCTAAAGGCTCGCGAAAATAGTTTATCGCTGGCTGGTGTGGCAAGCGCGACGAGGTCAAAGCACCGCTCGAAACAAACGGAATTTGCCTTCGTGACGCCGGATTTTTTACTTGTCCTGCTGCCTTCGGGGATTGATAGGTTAGCCGCTGTGCGGTCGCCATTTGGCGGCCACTACTAGGGCAGCATTGGCCATACAGCCGCATCTTCGATCTTGTGCGGCGAAAGCCTGTCCATAATTTCATGTTTTTCA
>NZ_JBGQOQ010000084.1:0-3616 GCF_052119765.1 Pseudorhodobacter sp. W20_MBD10_FR17
GCGCGCATTCGTTCTTCGTAGCTATACATGAACTATCTCCAAGATAGTCCAAGTTTTCGTCCGCACCCCCATTTTTCTATTTGGCGATTACCTCTCTGAAACATGATAATCTCCTGAAAAATAATCGAAATTTCTGCTACAAGTGGGTCACGGTGTTTCGGAAAACCGGGTCAATTTCTCGCAGAATTCAACAGTCTAAGCTTGGCTCGGTTTCAAGAACCCGACCGTAATCGCTGACAGCGCGACCATCACTGACGCAGTGCCGAGCATCAAGGCCAGCCCACCGACTTGATAGGTCAATCCCGAGAGCAGCGTTCCAGCTAATCTTCCAACTGCGTTGGCCATGTAGTAGAACCCCACGTCCATCGTTACGCGTTCGGCTTTGGAAAAGGAAAGAATCAAATAGGAATGCAGGGATGAGTTCACGGCGAAGATCGCGCCGAATGCGAGCAATCCGGCGACAAGGATAAATGTTAGCCACATCTGCGGACCCGCTGCAACAATAGACGCTGCTGTCAGAACCAACGGCACAGCGACAAGGTACCAAGCCCATCTGCGTGCTGCCGCGATCAGTTCAGGCTCCGGTCGGGTTTTCGCCCGCAAAACGCGAGGTGCGTTGGCTTGTACTAGACCATACAGTATCACCCAACCGGCCATGAACGTGCCGATCAGGAAGAATGCGGCACGGTTACCTTCGTTCGTGCCGTCCGAAAGTACAGCATAAAAATAGACTGGGATACCGACAACAAACCAGACGTCACGGGCACCGAATAGAAACACGCGTGCAGCGCTCAACCAATTGACGTTGGCAGATTTGGAAAAGATTTCAGAGAACTTTGCGTCTTTGCGGCCCTTCGGCAGGCCCGGCGGCATGGCAATCAGGACCGCGAGCAGGTTTACGGCCAAGATCGCAGCCATGGCCAGAACTGCCCCGACAAACCCCAGCGTCGCCAGCAGCGCCGCGCCAAGAAGGAAGCCCGCGCCCTTTACCATGTTCTTGGACCCAGTCAGAAGCGCTACCCAGCGGAAAAGGCCGCCTTGCTCTGACGGTGCAAGCAGCTTTACGGCCGATTTGGAAGACATCTTGGCGAGATCCTTTGCGACTCCGCTCGCACCCTGTACCAGCATGACATAGACAACCGACACACCGACCGGCCAACCGGGATCGAGCTGCGCCAAGGCCAGCAGTGCCACCACCTGTAAACCAAGACCGGCATAGAGTGTCGATGTTAGCCCATACCGCGCGGCGATCCAGCCCGCACCAAGATTGGTCACCACGCCTGCAATCTCATATAGAACAAAGAGATAGGCAAGCTGGACAGGCGAGAACCCTAACGTGTGGAAGTGAAGTAATACCAGCATCCGCAACGCGCCATCCGTAAGCATGAAGGCCCAATAGGATGCGGTGACCGCGATATAGGCCGACAGGCCCTCTGGCCGCGCAGATGTACTGGTCACAGACTGCCTCCTACCATGCAGGTCACATCGACAAGCCGATGCGCATAGCCCATCTCGTTGTCGTACCAAGCATAAATCTTCACCTGCGTCCCGTTTATGACCATTGTGGATGGCGCGTCGATGATGCAGGACCGTTCGTCATTGGTATAGTCGGTTGAGACGAGCGGGCGCTCTTCATACCCCAGAATACCTTTCAATGGCCCTTCGGACGCGGCTTTGAACATCGCGTTGACATCTTCAGCGGTCGTCTCACGCTCCACCTCGAACACGCAATCCGTCAGCGACGCATTGAGCAGCGGCACGCGGACCGCATGGCCGTTCAGACGACCTTTCAATTCTGGATAGATCATTGTGATGGCGGTCGCACTGCCGGTCGTTGTCGGGATCAAAGAGTTTAGCGCAGATCGGGCACGGCGAAGGTCCTTGGCAGGACGGTCCACGATGGTCTGCGTATTTGTCACATTATGAAGTGTCGTGATGGAGCCATGCTTTATTTTCAGGTTCTCGTGGATGACCTTCACGACCGGTGCAAGGCAGTTGGTCGTGCAACTTGCGGCAGTCACAATGCGGTGGCGGCTGGGGTTATAGATATCGTGATTTACGCCGTAGACGATATTCGCTGCATCCCCATCCTTCACGGGGGCCGATACAATCACCTTTTTGACGCCCGCGTCGAAATAGGGCGCGATCTTTGCCGCAGTCTTAAAGACGCCTGTGCAGTCGATCACAACATCAACGCCCTCCAAAGGCAACGCCGCGATATCCTGCGTACCAATAAATGGCAGGCGCACGCCATCGATTGTAACGCTGCTTGCGTCATGCGCGAAGTCTGCTTTCCACCGCCCATGAACGGTATCGAACTCAAATAGATGCGCGTGCATCTCAGGGCCCCCGACAGCGTCGTTAATCCAGGCGATGTTTGCCCCCCGGTCAAGCAGGGGTTTCAGGGCGAGTTTGCCAATGCGGCCAAGACCGTTGAGTGCATAAACAGTCATTTGGATGGGTTTTCCTCTTTAAATTGACCAATTTTGTCGACAGCCTTTTGTAAGGACAGACGGTCAAGCGTGCCAAGCGGCAGGGCGGTAAACGCGATCATGCGGTTGCGCAGCGCGCCATATGTCTGATGAAAAGCAAGACTCTTTTCCGCATCCGAGCCTTCCGCTTTGATCGGGTCGGGAAGCCCCCAATGCGCCGAGATGGGTTGGCCTTGCCACGACGGGCATTCCTCATTTGCGGCCTGATCGCATACGGTAAAGACAAAATCGAAGTTTGGTGCATCCGCAGTTTGGAACTCGGAAATGTTCTTGGCGCGTAAAAGCGACACATCATATCCTTTTTGTTTCAATACTTCGAGCGCGAACGGGTTTAGCTTCGAGCGGGGCTTAGTACCCGCTGAATGGGCAATGAATCGGTCGCCCGCCATATCGCGCAGGATGGCTTCCGCAAAAATCGAGCGGGCGGAATTTCCCGTGCATATGAAGAGGACATCATACTTGCGGTTGTTCATTGGACTATCTCCGTCTGGGGTAGGGTAGGCATTGGGGATGCAAATTTCGGGGCGCCCCCTGCAGCAGTCGTGCAAAAGGTAACCTACGGTTTCGCGGGCAGCATCCATGTCGATCGTATAACGCAGGGAAGTTCCTATACGCTCTTGTGTTACCAAACCGGCATGCATGAGCGCGTTCACATAGCTCGAAAGCGTGCTTGATTTAAAGCCAAGCGCCTGTGCCAATTCTGTCGCGGGAACGCGATCAGGATAGCGGCGCATCAGCAGCCGGAACAGGGCCAGCCGTTGCGGATGGCCAAGCGTCGAAAGGCGGTTAGGGATCAATTTTTCCATAATTCATGAATATATGAATTATGAGAGTGTGGAAAGTGAAGGTTTTGTAACGGTCGCCATCAATCGGTCCAGCCACGTGATAGTGAACTTCTAGAAACCCTGCTCTTATAGACTTCGTGCAGTATTGCTCCACGCTCCGAACTGGTCAGAGTCTAAGACATTACAACGACTGGAGTGAATCTCCGGATTGTTTAGGGTTCCAAAAGCAGACATTGGTCGAACTTGTATTAAAGGCGATTGCATCGAGTTATTGTCAAATCTGGTGTTTGAGGCTTGTCGGTCATGCGGCGATCTGGTCTGGGGTTGTGGCTTCAATTC
>NZ_JBGQOQ010000085.1:0-3524 GCF_052119765.1 Pseudorhodobacter sp. W20_MBD10_FR17
GTCGAAGCCCAATCGAATACCGTAAAAGCCTAGGACTTATGACGTAAAAACAGTCCAAGTTTTTGTCCGCATCCCCCCAAACGGCGCGGCGTCCCCGTTGGCATTTTCTGTAGCTCCGGCGAGGAGGCGCGGACCCGCGTGGAGCAAGGTTTCCATCTTGTCACACCCGGCAATGACTTTGCCCATCTAAGCCGCAGCATGCGCGATGCTGTGCGTGTCACCCTTGCCGAGAAAACCCCTGAAGGCCCTTCACAAAATGGATACTAGGGGGCTGGCAAATCGTCCTTGGCTATTGCTACCGGGAACACTCTGCACGGTCGCAGTGTTCGATGGCTTTCTGAATGCACTCGGCGTGGGACCTGCACAACGGTACGTTGTCGAGTTGGATCGGCCATCGGTCGATGATTATCAGCCGATATTTGACGGGTTGTCCGAGGATACAATCGTTTGCGGCTTTTCTCTTGGGGCCATCGTTGCCGCCCATTATGCCGACAGGATGACGGCCCACCACCTAGTTCTGTTTGGTGTAAATCCGCTCGCCGACGATCCTGCAAAAGCGCAGTCGCGACATGATCTTGCGGCGGATGTCATAAGATGCGGCGGTGCGGCGGCGTTGCAAGCCCGTGAACTGGAAGTTCATGGCCCGACACCAGACGTAACCCGTGAAATGGTTTACGAAATGGCCAACGCTTCGGCGAATATGATCGAAACACAGACGCAGCTTGCTCTGTCCAGGCCGGGCGCTCTGCCAGCACTAAGTAGCGCCTGCATGCCGGTTATATCCTTTACCGGATCGCTGGATCGCTCCGCTCCAACTGTACAGGGCCTGGCCGCGGCGCAATCGGCACCCGACGGACAGTTTTGCGCATTGGAAGGTTTGGGCCATTTTGCCCTAATCGAAGACCCACACGCCTGCGCGGCCGCCCTGCGACATTTAATGGAAACACACGATGCCCCAGCAATCCACCACCACGCTGATTGATCGCCTTTACTGCTGCGATACCAAACGTGGTTTTGTGGCGTACCCGCGCCACGCGGTGGTCTGGGGCTATATTGAAAAGGCAAGCACATGACCGGAACAATACTTGGCTGCATCGCAGATGATTTCACAGGCGCGACTGACCTTGCCGGATTGCTGGCGCGCAGCGGGGTAAAGGTGTCTCTGCGCATAGGCATTCCCGATCAGCCCCCAACTCAGACAAGCCCCTTCGAGGTGATCGCGCTGAAATCTCGCACTGCGCCTGTGGCTGACGCAGTGGCAGAGGCTCGTGCCGCGTTGGCGTGGTTGCGTAAGGCTGGGGCGCAGCGCTTCTTTTGGAAGTATTGCTCGACCTTCGACAGCACGGCAGAGGGCAATATCGGCCCTGTCGCAGAGGCGCTAATGGCTGATCTAGACGCCGATCAGACGATCTATTGCCCTGCGTTTCCTGAAAACGGACGGTCCATTTTCATGGGCAATCTGTTTGTCGGCCAACAGCCGCTTTCTGAAAGCCCGATGAAGGACCATCCGCTGACACCTATGCGGGACAGCAATTTAGTGCGGCTTCTTGCGCCACAGGTCACAAAGCCTGTCGGCCTGATCGACCGAATGACGGTAGCAATGGGTGCCGTCGCCCTGCGCTCCAGCCTTGATGCGCATCGTTCTGATGGCACGGCTCATATCGTTGTGGATGCAGTTGCAAATGCCGACCTTGAAACCATTGCTGCCGCCTGCAGAGATATGCCGCTAATGACTGGCGGTTCCGCCGTTGCAATGCCATTGCCAGCCCTCTATTTGGCGGATGGCCTGCTAGCTGCAAATGCGCAGAAACAAGTCTCACGCATCATTGGCCCCGAAACGATAGTCCTATCGGGCAGTTGTTCAGAGATGACGAATGCGCAGGTCGCCAACTATCGCGCAACGGGTGCGCCAAGCTACCAGCTTGATCCCTTGGTCTTAAACAAGACAGGTGAAGGTCCGGTTTTGGACTGGCTCGCAGGGCAGGACCTTACAAAGGCGCCCTTGATCTACGCGACGGTCGATCCGGCAAGTGTTAAGGCAGCGCAGATGAAACTAGGCGTGGCCGCTGCCGGCGAGCTGATCGAGCGAACGTTGGCAGCCTGTGCCGTGACAGCACGCAACGCAGGCGCGCGGCGCATCATCGTGGCAGGCGGGGAAACCTCGGGCGCGGTCACCAAAGCATTGGAGATTTCACAACTTGATATCGCCGCGGAAATCGCTCCGGGCGTGCCGTGGACCTATTGCACATCCGCGGGCCACGAGATTGCGCTGGCGCTCAAGTCCGGCAACTTCGGAAAGCCGTCGTTCTTCGCGGACGCTCTGACGACATTGGCCAACACATGAGCGCGGACGCCAACCTGAGAGACCACATCTGCCTACTTGCCAAGTCCATGTTTGACCGTGGCCTGACAGGTGGTAGCACAGGCAACATTTCAGCCCGCACGCCCGACGGCGGACTTCTGGTGTCGCCGACAGGCACGAGCTTTGGCCGTCTTGATCCTGCGCGTCTCAGTCGGTTTGACGTGAAAGGCAGATTGACCGGCGGCGACGCCCCAACCAAGGAAATGTCACTTCATTCTGCGTTCTATGACACGCGATCGACCGTAGGCGCCGTGGTGCATCTGCACGCGTGCCATTCGGTTGCCTTGTCTATGATGCCCGACGCAAACGAAGACGATTTTCTACCGCATTTGACCCCTTATGCGATCATGAAGCTGGGTAAGGTCAAGCTGTTGCCGTTCTTTATGCCCGGCGACTCTGCAATGGGCGACGCCGTGCGCGGGTTGGCGGGAAAACGGTCTGCCGTCATGTTGGCCAATCATGGGCCTGTCGTCGCGGGCAAGGATGTAGAGGCCGCATGCAACGCAATCGAGGAACTCGAAGATTCGGCGCGACTGGCGATGATGACGCGGGGCATGTCGCCGCGCGAGCTGTCCGATCGGGATGTCCTAAAATTGATCACAACCTTCAACGTGGAGTGGGATGCATGAAACTTTCCGCTAATTTAGGTTTTCTTTGGTCTGAGCTGTCCTTGCCCAACGCAATCCGCGCTGCCAATGCCGCCGGTTTCGATGCGGTCGAATGTCATTGGCCCTTTGATACGCCGGCATCCGACATCCTGACAGCTTTGCAAGAAACCGGACTAATGATGCTGGGGCTGAACACGCGCCGCGGGAATGTTACCGCAGGGGATAACGGTCTGGCTGCTCTGCCAGATCGTGTCGCCGAAGCACGTGCTGCCATCGACGAGGCTATCGCTTACGCCGATGCGATCGGATGCAAGACTGTTCACGTCATGGCGGGGTTTTCAAAAGGCAAAAAGGCGCATGACTGCTTTGTCGCGAACTTGACCTACGCCTGCGCGCGGGCCGCGCCTGTAGGGATCACGATCCTGATTGAGCCGCTCAATAAATACGATGCGCCGAATTATTTCCTGACAACGACATCTGAGAACGGCAGTGCAAAAGTGAGCCACGGAAGTGGCGTGATAATCTCGCTGCGGGCAGCGTAAAATGTTGCCACT
>NZ_JBGQOQ010000086.1:0-3508 GCF_052119765.1 Pseudorhodobacter sp. W20_MBD10_FR17
TCGAAGCCCAATCGAATACCGTAAAAGCCTAGGACTTATGACGTAAAAACAGTCCAAGTTTTTGTCCGCATCCCCAAGGATAGCCTTGGGAATGCGCTTCGGAAAATCCGCCCGATTGTGGTGATGGACGAAGGGCAAAAGGCAACGTCGGACCTTGCCCACGATACCCTGTTTGGGTTCAATCCGATCTTCGTTCTTGAACTGACGGCGACGCCCAAGGACGTTGCCGAACGGCGCGGCGCTGACCCCCGCCCGTCACGCTATGCGAACCTTTTGGTCGAAGTGACCGGGCGCGAACTGCACGCCGAAGACATGATCAAGATGCCGCTGAACCTTGACCCCCGGCAGGGCGCAGACTGGCGTGGAACGTTGACGGCTGCGTTGAGCAGGCTGAATACAATACAGGCCGAAGCGACGGCCTCCCGTCGCGAATACTGCGCCTTTCGCTCTGCCATCAGGGGCCACAAGTGCAGCGCAACCTTGTCGGCATAGTGTGGCGACGATTGTTCGATGGACTGGAAAAAGGCGCTAACCAATGTATCGGCAAGTTGCAGCCCGGCCATTTGCGAGGCCGGTGCGCGATCAATCAGATTGTAGCGCAGAACGCTTGCGTCGATTTCGCGCGTGTCGAGATAAGTTGTGCCGCCCGTTGCCTGATTGATCAGCTCTAGGACATACGCTTTGAACTGGCCGAAGTGATGCCCCTTGCGGCTTGCCATCACGATCCGCAAGACGGGTTTTTCTATGCCGTGTCGTGAAGCCGAATTGACCACATAGCGCGTCACCCGTTCCAAAAGCAGGCGCAAGACGAAGTTATAGAGATAATCGCCTTGATAATTCGCAGCGGCGGCGGCGCGTGCATTGTGGTGGTTCAGCATCGTCTTTTTGCAAGAACAAACTACAAAGCCCCGTGCCGCAAATGTTGGCGTAGCTAATTTCTGCGCCACCTTTTTTCGATTCCACGGTTTGAGATTTCGATAATGTAGAACGCCGCCCGGTTGCCCACGCATAGCAAGCAACATTTCATCACGGCGTTGGACAAGTTCGGGTTCTGCTTCGGCGCGTATCAAATAGCCGCCAAGGCACAACCATTCGGAATTGCCTTCGGGGAAATCAGGTTTCAGGCGTTCAACCTTGTCGTCGCCTGCTTCGTCAATGAACAGGGTGTAATGGTAATCCAAACTTGCTCCAACAGCTTGTAAAAGCACTACGCTAGGAACCGCTTTGGTTGTGTTCAAGATAGGGCGTCTGATTCAGTTCGAGATTCGAAAGGCTATCGCGCGACCGTCGCAGCTACCGCCTTCAATGACGCTTCGACCTGCCTGCGCCGGTATTCCGCTTCCAGCAAGACAAGGGCTTCGTCTTCGGTCAGGTCGGCATAGTCGGGCACCGCCTGCGCCTCACGTTGCATAATCAGTTCACGCGGAACCAAAGCTGTGATCATCCGAAGATAGGTCGCAGGGTCAGCTTCACGCAGTTGGGCGATGGTGGCCTATGTCATCGGCTTGATGAACCTTATCCTGCACGGCATCCCTGCGCCAAACCTGCTGCGCACCGATACGCTGGCCGACCGGATGGCGGATGTTGAGGAAAAAGACCGCTATAACGTCATCCTTGCTAACCCACCTGTCCAGAACTGCGCGTTTTTACAGATTAAGCACTTCAGGCTCGGCCCGCGCTAACATGGATCATGCTGCGCGCCTATTTCACCGCGCCAGCTTGGCCGTCGGAATGGGCAACCAAAGGAAATGGCTCTGCCGCCGAGCTTAGGAAAATGCTAAGCGTAAGCAGGGGGGCGATATTGTCACAAATAAGCTTCAGGCAGACAAGGAATGGCATTGCCATCAGCGCGCCCGCGATACCCCAAAGCCAGCCCCAAAACACAAGCGTGACAAACACCGCAACGGTGTGCGCCAACCTAGGAGCCCGAGCGTAGCGACTTGGTGGAGCGTTTCTCCGTCCTGCTCCACCCGCAACACTATCCGGTTGTTTTCTGGATCGAACGCCAACGCGGGTCGGCTTTACTTCAGCATGTCAATGACCTCGCCGCAGAGCCACGCAAGCGTGGTCTTGTGGTAGTGATCCGTGATGTTCACCTTATTAGCCAGCTTGCCGTATCGGCAATCACGGGCCAAGAGCCGCCCGCGTTCGGTATGTCGCCCAACAGTTCTTTGATGATCCAGCCACCAAACACGGCCGCCAGCAGCGGCCCAGATGCGCGGAATAGGGCATCGAACGTATCCTCGATGCGCATTATTTGCACCGTGATCCACGCCTTGCAGAATCGGCTTTGAAGAAGCGGGAAATGCACGAAGCGAGAACAAAAACTCCCAACTGACCTCCCAACTGCAGGGGTGGTCGGGGACTAGTTTCCGTTTAAGTGATTGAAAAGGCTGGCAGGAGTTGGGGGACTCGAACCCACGACCCTCGGTTTTGGAGACCGATGCTCTACCAACTGAGCTAAACTCCTATGCCTGCGGCGGGAATAGGCCAAAGCTTTGACGGAATCAAGGGGGACATGCAGACAATTCTTGCAATGCCCGCTTATTCTTTTGCAAACGCCGCAAGCGCGGCCAAATCCGCAGCCATCAAAGCGGGTAAGGCCGCCTCAATCTGTGACAAAGGCCAGTTCCACCACGCAATTTTCTGTAATTGCGCGATTGTCGCCTCTGAGAAACGTAGCCGCAGGACCCGCGCAGGGTTGCCTGCAACAATAGCAAAATCCGGCACAATGCCCGCAACCACGGCCCCTGCCCCGACAATTACCCCATTCCCCAGTTTGGCCCCCGGCAGAATCAGCGCACCATGCCCGATCCAGCAATCATGCCCAATCTCAGTATCCGGCAAGTCGTTAAACTTCTCTTTATAAAGCTCCAACTTGCTTGGGTCGAAAATGGGAAAAGGATAGGTCGAAAAGCCATCCATCGGGTGGTTGGCCGAAGCGGTGATAAACCGTGCACCATGCGCAATCTGGCAAAACCGCCCAATCCGCAGCTTTTCTGGCGCACCTGCATAGGTATAGGGCGCAAGGTGCCGCGCCCAATCATTTGGCGGGTCAAAATCATTGGCATAGCTGAAATCGCCCACTTCAATATTCGGGTGGTCGATAGTCTGCGCTAAATGCACCATACAAGGGTTTTCGCGGCCATCTGCAAAGCGCATCGGGTGCAGCGCAGCGGCATTCAGGAAAGCAGGCATTGAGGTCATCCTTTCGTTGGTTGAAAAAAAATCAGCCGCGTAGGATATCCATGTTTGCCTCCCTAAGTTGTCCGCCACGCATGAATGGCAAGATTGATGTGCCATAAGCTTGGCGTCAAATCTCGGGCTTGTAAACGGCACCGTGCAGGTGGTGCACGCGCAGATAGAAAAAGCGCGCAAGGTTTTCCCTTACGCGCCTCGATTTTTCTTCGAAAGATCCCGCCCTAGATCAGGCGATAATTTTCGATACCACGCCAGCGCCGACGGTACGGCCGCCTTCACGGATGGCGAAGCGCAGTTTTTCTTCCAT
>NZ_JBGQOQ010000087.1:0-3374 GCF_052119765.1 Pseudorhodobacter sp. W20_MBD10_FR17
CGGCAATCTGCGCGATTATGGGAAACGGGTTCTCACCGCTTAGCGTAGGATTTTGCACTCTCCGGCATCAGACCCCACATATGCAAGGCGTCGCAGAGGGCAAAGACTACACAATCGAGATCGACGACCTGAAACCGGACAGCCACAAGGGGTATGAGCAGGTCGAAGAGGCGATCGAAGCGCTGATGTCGACAATCCTGAAGGTCCGTCTTTTGGACGGCCGGACGCGGCGGGTCCAATTCTTGGGCGGGAACGATCTGGATGATCCAGATCGACCCGCGGGCGTCTTGAATTACAGCTTCGACAAGCGTCTTGTCGAGATCCTGCAAGATTCTGCGATCTGGGGCAAGATATCTATACCAGTCCTGATGGCTTTCAGCTCAAAGTACAGCGTCAGCCTGTACGAACACGTCAGTCAATGGACTGGTCTCACCAGAAAAAACTACCAAGATCTTACACTTAACGAATTTAGGGAGCTGCTCGGGGTCGAAGAGGAGAAATACTCCGCATTCGGAGCTCTAAACAAACATGTAGTTAAGCAAACCATCCTCGAACTCAACGCTTTAGCGGCCTTCAGCGTGACCATTGTACCAGTGAAGACGGGAAAGAAAGTAACCCACATCCGGATAGGATGGTGGCAGAAGGCGAAGGACGAACTGGATGCAGCTTGGCGCGAGGTTCAGCGGTCAAAAGTAGGCCGGAAAGCACGAATCTCTGGAACCGCAACAACCGTGACAGACCCATACCCGAGCCAAAGCCGACTGGCACGGAGCGGTCGAAATGATGTTCGGCACCTAATCGAAGACGAGGAATGACATGCACAACGCCTGTGGATAACTTTTAAAGCACTCCCCCGAAAGCCTCACATTAATGCCCCAAATTCCTCATTTTAAGCCCCGAAAACCTCACCGGAGTCCCCGAAAGCCTCACATTTTATCGTATAATCCTTTGATTAAAAATAGAAAATCAGCCCTGAATCTTAGAACTTTGAATATTGAATTAAAGAGAATAACAAAAAGGGGCAAAGCGCGGCCTCATTACTCTTGCTCACATCACAACATAATCTGGAGAAACTCCCTTTAGTCGGTGACAGACAAGCGAATCCAATCTACCCTCGAAAGCAAGAAATCCCGAAAGGAAAAAAACGCCCAACTCAAAAGACGAAAGTTCTACAACGGCCTTCGCCAACGTAAATCTGAAGGTCACCTAAGAAAAAAAGTGGGCATTCAAAGAATGGTGCGTACATCATAGGGTGACACAAGTTGATGCTTTCAGAGAGGCTTTCGAACTTCTTAAAGAAAAACATGCTGGGAAAAGGCGATAATGACCAAACCCAGATCAAAACTTCTACATTTCAGCACCATTGAAAACGGTGCGCTTACATGACACCACCCCCTTACACACTTTCCTTCACTGTAGGCGGCTTGTTCCTCTTTGAAGGGATCCAGCTCGCGCGCCTGCACGCCTCCTGGGACGAAGTCCGCAGGACCGCACCGAACGGGGTCTTCGTCGCCAAGGGGAGCGCCAGTTCCGTCAAACGGATCCGCAACGAGTTGGTCGGCAGCCTAGCGCAGGGATGCATCAAATTCTTGACCGAGCTTGAAGCCCTCATTCGTGTTGAAGAGCCATTACCGGCTCATGATCCGAAGGATATGACGCCGTGGATGAAGGCTGGCCAAACGGACTTCAGCTTCATCAAGAAGTAAAAGACCTCACGGCCTGCCCCGCCGCTCAAACCACTTCTTGCAGAAGCCTAGGAAGGCCTTGTCAGGGTTCTTTGGCGCATCCAGACCACCCTCTGCCATCCAGTTACGCCACTCGCTCTCAAGGACGTATACGTCCCAACCAGAGGCCACTTGGCGCGCCTCAGTCAAGGTTTCTGAGCTAATCCGCACGGATGCAAAGCTGGACACACCCACAGCCTGTTGTTCTTCAAACATTGTACCGCGATTAGTGAAGGTGATCATGTCTTCATCCATCTGGACGCCATAGTCGGGGATGTGGGCATGCTCTTTGTCATGCTCCACGATATTTTGGATCAACCGCCGAAACTCCCGCAGGGTCGATGAAGAACCGCATTTTCTCTGAAGTACAGGCAGGGTGATCCGCCATTCTTTCTTCTGTCCGCAATGCTTGCGCGCTAGCTCATAGAGGCGGCGTTCAATCGGCTTCCGCAGGCGGAAATAGCCGCGATGGAAAGTAAGTACTTCCTTCGCTCGGATCGCGTTGAATACCCAATCCGAAAGTTGGACTTCGATCTCTTGCATCCGCCCATCGCGGGTCTGCCGGATGATCCTTGCCCGGTCGATGATGCTGAAAATGTCGAACTGTTCTGTTTCGCCGGTTACGATGTTCGTTTCAATCTGCGTGCCCTGAAGCCGGATCAAGGCGCTTCGCAGGGCGTCGTATCCACGTCCATCAGTGACGCGGTTTGTTGACTTCAGGAAGTCGTAAGCCTTCATCCTCAGTGTCTTGGACGGCGTTTTTCCGTCATTGATCGCGGCCATCAGCTGGCTAATACAATAGATCAGGACATCACGGTCATGGATGGTTGCCAAACCCTCAGCAGAGGGCTTCACTTCCACAAAATTCTTGCCAGACTCGTCTTCGTATCTGCGGATACGATGGTCAGGCTTCGTCGACAGCGAAAAAATCGGGTGCGCCATCGAGGCCATGTCCCCTTTGGGAGCGGCATCGAAAATGTCACAAATGAACAGGTCTGCCTGTTCGAGACGATCAGGCAGAAGCGGAGACTTTGTTTCGTTCGTGATTTCACACACCATGCACCTACTTTCGTGATTTCACACACGCCGTCAAGGCCCTTCGTGATTTCACACGCCGTCAAGGCCCTTCGTGATTTCACACGCCGTCAAGGCCCTTCGTGATTTCACACGCCGTCAAGGCCCTTCGTGATTTCACACACGGCAAGGGCGCTTTCGTGACTTTACACACGTTTCTTCGTGACTCTGCACACGTTTCTTCGTGACTCTGCACACGCGGTGCTTCTAATAACTTTTTTCTATCAGTTACTTACAGACACTTATCCACAGCGTAACACATATTTTAACACCATATAACACTCACAGGGTCGAGGCTTCAAATTCAACCGCTGTAAAAGACACAAACTTCAGCCTCAGTCATCAAGCGCTTCCAAACACCACCGATCAGATGACAACCAAAGCCAAAGTCAGCCAAGATTCTGGGCAGGTCAGTGGCCAACCGATACAATCCGTTCCGCCGTGGCCCTCGGTTCAAGGCGGATCACCACTGCGCCAATGACAATCTCCGGCCGACCCACCGCGCCAGCGTGCGCCATGAGGAAAGATGGTTCGCTGGCACACCATGCCGACGAGCCACAGCGTTCACGGTGGTGC
>NZ_JBGQOQ010000088.1:0-3302 GCF_052119765.1 Pseudorhodobacter sp. W20_MBD10_FR17
ACTGACTGCAGCTACACAGCCAGTTGGAACCTTGCAGCAACTTTGATTGCCTCAAGATGAATGTCCACAGGCCCTAAACAGATGTATTGAACTATCACGTACTTGCCGCGGTTTTCCGTCGCGGCGCAGGCGATGTTTTAAGACCAAAAGGTCACTTTCTGAGAACGGGGATCATCTGCGCAAGCGTGCCGTCCTTGCGCACGAACTGGTTGAAGATCGCCGCCGCAGCGTGGGCCGTGATCAGGGCAAACAGCACAATGTTCAAAAGCCAGTGCATATAGCCCAGATCAGCGACACCGTTCCAGGTCATGCCGCCCGTGATCACCATGCCAATCAGCGCGCAATAGAGCGCCCAGTGAACAACCGTGGCAATCGTGGCCTGCATCGGGGACGTGCCCGGTGCATGGCCCGGCGCGCCAAAGCGAAAGCGCAGATAGAGCCGAGCGATCACAGCAAAAAAGATCGTCGATCCAAAGGCCACATGAACCCAAGCCATGGTCATGTCGTTGCCCGCAGGCGTAGCGCCCGTTTGCATGGCCTCAATGGTGCGTTTCATCGGCTCGTTGAACAGCCATTGCACCCAGATCGCAGCAAAAACAATCCAATGCAGGATGATCTGAGACCGGCGGTATGTTTGCGGTTGTTGGGTCATCGGGAAATCCTATCAGCTTGGGCGCAGGGTAACGGAAACACCGACGGGATCGGTGCCGCGCAGTACATCGCCGTCTTGGTGCAGGTGCGGTGACACGGCGATAGGGCCGTGGCTGATCAACTCGTATTGCATCAACCCCGCCATATCCTTTGGCATTGGCGGTCGGTTTGGCCCGGCCCAGGTGTTCATCGCCAAGCGGTGCGTGTTAGGCGCGCCCGCGCCCATATCGGCAAAGCCCCAAGCGTCCAGCGTCAGGTGGCGTTCAAACCCAAGGGTCTCAAACCAATCCAGAGCCGGCTCGAGCGCCGCAACTTTGAAGTGCAGATGCGCGAGGTAGCTGTCGTCTGCCAAGGGTGTCATCGGGTTTGCGCCCGCCGCATGGGCCAGTTCGGCCCTCACATCCAGCGGTCCGCGTCCAGAATGGGCGTTGCCGTCAGCATCGAACAAAGTAAGGCCCTGAGACATATCGCCAAAATGGCTGAACCGTTCTGGTGTCTCATAGGTAATTTCGATCTCCAAACCGTCGGGATCTTGGAAGTATAGCGATTTCGCCATCAAGTGATCTGTTGGCCCGACTTGCACATCCGACTGGATCAGACGGGCAAGCGTGCGGGAAAATTCCGCCTGACTGCGCACGCCAATCGCGACGTGATACATGCCCGTAAAGGGCGCTTTGACAGAGGTCTCCGCACCGGGGTGCAGGACGATCAGCGTGCGATCCTTGGTGCCAAGCGCGATTCCCGGCGCTGCGTGATTGCGCTCGATCATACCCAAGGCCGAACTCCAGAACGCAACTGCGCGATCAATGTTGGTCACTTGAAGATCCACCTGCCCCCAAGACAGGCGGTCACATTGCGGAGACAGTTTTGTATTGGCGGAAGGCATGGAATTGAGCACGGGAAGGCAACCTTTTGAAGCAAAAAAGCGCCCCGGCGGGAGAAACCGGGGCGCGCAGGGGTGGATTAAGCGCGCGGCGCGATAGGTGCCTTTTTCGTGCGGCCCCAAATTGCAAAAGCAGCCAGTGCAAACAGGATCACGTTCACCGGAACGACCTCGAACTCACTGCGAACGATGTGTACGCCGGCTGCCAATACCATGATCACGGCAAGACCGGCTGCAGCCAGTTTTGTCAGATGCGGCATGATGCGTGTCGCAGTTGGCAGGATCAGACCAAGCGCGCCAGCGACCTCGGCAAGGCCAATGAACTTGATCAGCAAGAAAGGCGCGTTTTCGGCCCAGCCCATGCCCATCGCGACCAAGTCGGCCGATCCGGACATCAGCTTTGTGGCGCCTGCCATCAGGAACATCGCAGCCAAAAGGGCTTGGGCGACCCATAAGCCAATATTCCAACCCTTGCTGGTCTGTACGGGGTTTGTGTCAATCGTTGTCATGTCGTTTTCTTTCCTGAAATCGCTTCTGCAGCGTGTTGTGATGAAGGCAGTGATAAACGTTTCCAAAATCGACATCATTACGCTATTTGTTGATTGAGCATTCCCTGTGGGTTGATGATGGACACACTGCTAAGCTTGCGCGTTTTCGCCGAAGTCGCTGAGCACAAAAACTTTTCTGTCGTAGCAGAGCGCCTTGGCCTCTCGCCTGCGATGACCAGCAAACACGTTAAACATGTTGAGACGCGTGTCGGTGCGCGTCTGCTCAATCGCAATAGCCGGAATGTGAGTCTGACCGAGGCAGGCGCACAGTACCTGCTGACGATCCGCCCTTTACTTGACGGACTGTCTGAGGCCGAAGCGCAATTGACCTCCGACAGCCTTTCGCCGCGAGGCACACTCAGAATGTCGATGCCTGTCTGGATGTCCAATCCAGCCTTTGCGAAAATTCTGGCCGCCTACCATCAGCAGAACCCACATGTGACTTTTGATGTCGACCTGAGCGGCCGCAAAATCAACATGGTAGAAGAAGGCGTTGATCTGGCGCTGCGCGTTGCGTTCAAATTGGACGATGGGTTGATCGCGCGAAAACTAGCAGAGGTCACATTTCGAATGGTGGCAGCTCCTAAGTTCCTAGACAGCTTTGGCCGTCCCAAAACCCCAGACGATCTCAACGACGCCCCGATGCTTGCCTATTCCCAAGTTGCAGCGGACGGGCGCATCAAATTTGGGGGCGAGGAGGGGGTGGATGTTAGGCTCCGGCCAATTTTGGTAAGCGCCAACGAGAGCATTCTTCATCAAGCCGCTGTTGCAGGAATGGGCTTTGCCATGCTTCCGAACTGGGCCGCTCAGGACGATGTGAGAGACGGCCGACTTGAAGCAGTGTTGCCCAACGTTGCGTGGCCGAAATTGTATATTCAGGCTATCTACGCAGATCGTAGCTATCTACCTGCCAAGGTAAGAAGCTTTCTGGACTTCTTGGCCGGACCGGATGGGTTCTCCGCCGTTTTGGAGTAGTGCATAGACGACCAAATGCACAATCTAGGCGGCCGAGTCCTATGGTTGAACAAAGTGGTGCCGGGCATCTCAGACTGCAGCGATAGTCCTTTTCTCGTCGTTGTTTTTTGCGGCTGGCGAAAGGCGTGGATAGCGGACGTTCAAACCAAAAGTGTCGACGGCAGGTTTGTCTAAGGTTTGTGGCTGCTGTCATCGCGAGATGCAGCGGCGACAAATCCGACAAGGAGGAAAGCGCGGGCGGGTTT
>NZ_JBGQOQ010000089.1:0-3232 GCF_052119765.1 Pseudorhodobacter sp. W20_MBD10_FR17
CCTAGGACTTATGACGTAAAAACAGTCCAAGTTTTTGTCCGCATCCCCGCCGGGTCAGTTCTCAGTGACAATTAACAGTATATGCAAAAATTGAACGTTACAGCATGATCGATCCAACACCTTAAATGGAACCGATCAAGGCTATCCTGCGCTATCAGGCGAAGTTATCTTTTGCATGATATTTAACCACGAAACACCACGGAATACCAATTGACAAGTTGCTTGCCACTTACGGTGTCTTTGAACTCACGCGAAACTGGCTTTTCCTTGATGTCGCGCCTCGCCGCACGGAACAGGATTGAGGTATCCGAATTCGGGCGCGACATGGGCCTGCCGTTCAAGACGGTTATAAACGGCGATCCCGCAGCATTGCAGACGCTGGCGGATTTGTCGGGCTGCAACGGCAATGATCTCCGCGCATGGTCGCCACATTACATCGCCGCTCGCAGTTATGTTTTCCGGAAGGAGCCGTTCCACGCACGCGGAATCCGGAATACAATCGTGCAGGGATGCCCTACCTGCCTGCGTGAAGACGCTCAAGCTTCCGATTTGCCTCCCCACATTTCCATGGCGATCAGAGGGGATTGGCTGCCTAAGCATACGACATACTGCCATCTGCATGGTCGTTCGCTGGTGAAACTTTGGAAAGAGCAAGATCTGACACGGCGCATGGACACGGTAGAGCGTTTCAAAGAAATAGCACCCGCAATCTTGTCTGGCGAAATGGACGGTGAAGTCCGAGAGGCAACCGACTTTGACGAATACCTTCTGCGCCGCTTATCATTTGGCGCTGGCAGTGGCTGGCTCGATCAACGTCGCCTCTATGCAGCCTGTGTTTTCTGCGACTTGCTTGGCAGAGCGCTGGTTCGCCTAGAATTCCCTCAATCGTGGGTGGGTGAAGGATCACGCTGGGCGCTTTATCAAATGGGCTATGAGGTTGCCAGCAAAGGGGAAGCCGCGATCATTGCGGCATTGAACGATCTCAAACGCGAGATCGGCGCACCATGGGATGGCCCTAATCGGAAATACGGTGTGCTCTATGATCGACTTTCATATGACCTGACAGGGGACGATTACGCGCCGTTCCGAGCGCTTATGCGCGACCATATTTTGGAAACATGGGCCTTAGGGCCTGGTGATGAGCTGATGGGCGAACCTGTCCTTGAAAGACGAAAGCACTCGGTCATTACGGCAGCTCATGAAGTCGGCATGGATGCTCGCTTGTTACGCAAGCTGTTGGCTGAGGCAGGAATAATTGGCACTGAAGGCGATGATCGCTGGGATGTTTTCGACGCAGATCTTGCGGCCCCATTTTTGAAAAGCTTAAATCGTCATGTGAGCGCGTTGGAATTGCAGAAAGAGCTAAGCCTGTCGCGGTCGCAATTCGGGCTGCTTCAGAAAGACGGGTATTTTCTCCCTTCCTTATCAGCCGCCGATCACAAGCCTTTGTGGGACATTGCGCAGGCGCGATCCTTCATCAACGGGTTATTACGTGGTGCCGAAACGGTGCATCAAGCCCGCGTGCAATGGGTTGACTTGGCCAAAGCAAGTCAGAGGTTGAAGATCCGGCCAGGACAGATCATCGAGCTTATCACCCAGGGTCGGCTCACGCGTATTGGCAAGATGGAGAGCCTGCAGGATTACGCCAGCATCCTCATTCGCTTTGAAGAACTCGAGAACGTTTTAGATCTCCCAGAAGCCCCCGGGATGACGATCGAGGCATTCGCACGCTCTGTCAGTTTGAAGCCACCTCAAGCCGGCCGATTGATCAAAAAAGGGCACAGCCCGGCCACCATGGCCCGCAATCCTAAAACCCGGGCTCAACAATACTACATGCAAGCGCATGATATCGTGGCATTCAACCAGCGCTTTGTCACCCTGCGGGATCTGGCGATTTTGAAAGGGCAAAATTGGCAATCCTTGAGTGCCGCGCTCCGCGCAAATGAGATCGCTCCCTTTAGCCCCGATGGTTTTGACTACGGCCCGCTGTATGAATGGACCGTCTTGGAAGAAAGTGGCCTCGCACATCGACCACAGCGGCAAAGTTGATAAATAGCGCCGCGTCAGCAAGGGCCATGATTGCCGGCTCCCTGACAGGAACCGGCAGAGGCTCAGTGGGCCTTTGGCGCGGGTGATGCGCGCAACGCCTCGGCAAGCTGGCCGATCTGACGCAGACTGATGCCGCGTGGTGCATTTGTCATCTGGACGATGAAAGCACGGCAGTGCTCCAGCTCGGCAGCATCGCCCAGGTGCTGCGCCAACCGGTCGAAATGACCGACAGCCTGTTCGGCATTCAAACCACCCAGATGAAACACCCGCGCCCGATCACGCAATGGCGCGGGAATAAGATCCGTGTCATTTGCCGTCATGATCCAGACGACACGCGACATATCAAAGGGCAATCGATAGAACGGGCACTCAAACCGTTGTGCCGTGCCATTGTCCAATAACGGCAGTAGCGCGGTCGTCAGGCTTGTTGACCGTCCGCTTTCGCTCCGCATTTCTCCAGCCTTATCAACCTCATCCACAATCATCACCGGATTGGCCACCTGAGCAGACAAGATCGCCTCGACCGGAATACCGGCCTGGGCGGTGCCCCACCCTTTCTCTGTTCCGGTGATTCGAAAGCCGGCGCTGCCGCTGCCAACGTCGATCAGACGCGATAGGGTCCCCGCATAGTCCGCCAACCGCCGCGCATAATACGATTTGCCGATACCCGGCGGTCCGGCAAGGATCACCGGCGGCAAAGCCAGCCCGCGCCCGCCCGCGCCAACATGGGCCAGCATGTGCTGCATGACCCAGGACGAGACCTCGCGCATCCACGGGCTATCCGCATGAAGATCGGCGGCCAGTTGATAGACCTCATCCTCGGTCGATGGGCCCCGCAGTGTGGCGCCAGAACGGGCCAAGGCTGTGACCTGCGCCCGCGCCTCTTTTGTCAATGCGGTCAACCCCGCCTGACGCATCCGGCGCGAATGCGCATCGGCTGCAAGGTTTTGCGCCAGCTTCTCTTGCTTGAAGCTCAGCTTTGGCGGGCTGCTTTCCAACGCAATATTACTCTTCATCCGGATCCATGCATTGATGAAACCCCGCTCCATATCCTCAAGGCGCGGCACGGCAAGGTTCGGAGACAGAACCGCGAAACGGTTTGCGCGCAGGTTATCCATGACCGCCCCCTACAGGGTAGCGGTGGGCCTGACCCGCGGCGGTCTGGATACGGATGGTCTGGTTG
>NZ_JBGQOQ010000090.1:0-2755 GCF_052119765.1 Pseudorhodobacter sp. W20_MBD10_FR17
TAAGCGGTGAGAACCCGTTTCCCATAATCGCGCAGATTGCCGTTCGGGTCGACATATCGGTAGAGTGTTACCGGTTTGACCCCCAATTCCTTACAAAGTTCTGAAACCGATGTATCGCGGCTGGCCATAGCGGCCTGCGCCATTCGCACCTGCGCTTTTGTCAGAGCAAATTTCCTTCCACCTTTCCGGCCGCGGGCGCGGGCGGCTTGTAACCCCGCCATTGTGCGTTCGCGTATCAACTCGCTTTCAAATTCGGCGAGAGCGGCAAAGATGCCGAATGAAAGCCGTCCTGCCGCAGTTGTTGTGTCAATCTGCGCCCCTTGCCCGGTTAGAACCTTGAGGCCGACGCCACGCTCGGACAGCATGCTGACGGTTTTGACAAGGTGGTGGAGGCTGCGCCCCAAGCGGTCGAGCTTCCACACGACCAGCACATCCCCCTCACGCAATGCCTTGAGGCAGGCCTCCAGACCGGATCGGTCATCCTTCTTGCCCGACGCCAGATCTGAGTAAATCTGTTCTTCTTCCACGCTCGCTGTGATCAAGGCATCCCGCTGCAGGTCTAGGGACTGGCTTCCGTCGGCTTTTGAGACGCGGGCATACCCGATCAGCATGTTTCACAAACGTTCGTTTGAGACGATCTTAAAAACGACGCGCTTTCAGCCATCCGAACAATTCCTTATTCAGTATCTTAATCATCAATACGCAAACCATATGCAGAAAGCAAAAGGAACATGGCGCATCGTACTATCCTCACCGAGCGTCAGCGCTCAGTACTTTTTGATCTTCCGACCGATGAAACGGCGATGTTGCGCCACTACACCCTTGCGGACGACGATCTGGAAATCATCCGCGCCCGCCGCCGCCCCCACAATCGTTTTGGGTTTGCTCTCCAGCTTTGCGCATTGCGCTATCCCGGTCGGTTGTTGACCCCGGGCGAGGTCATTCCAATGGAGATCACGCGCTTCCTGGCTGCGCAGCTTGGGCTGAAGTCAGACGATCTGGCTGGATATGCAAGCCGGGAAGAAACGCGTCATGAACATCTGGCGGCCCTGCGGGATCTCTATAGCTACAAAATGTTCACTGGCCGAGGATCGCGCGACCTGAAGGCCTGGCTGGAGAGAACAGCCGAAACTGCCCGGTCGAACGAGGACTTGGCGCGGCGTTTCGTGGAACAATGCCGGGCGACCCAGACCATCCTGCCGGGGATCACGGTTATCGAACGCCTTTGCGCGGATGCACTCGTTGCTGCAGAGCGACGGATCGACGCTCGGATTGCCGATCGGCTGGATAATGAGATGTGCAGTCGACTTGACGCCTTGCTGACGGAAATGGCGGACGGTTCTGTCACCCGCTTTGTCTGGCTGCGCCAGTTTGAGGTGGGCCAGAACTCGGCCGACATGAACAGGCTGCTCGGCCGGTTGGAATTCTTGCAGACCATGGCCGTGGACCGAACCGTCCTGTCGGGTGTGCCGCCCCACCGTATCGCGCGCCTCCGACGGCAAGGTGAACGTTACTTCGCTGGAGATCTGCGGGATATCTCCAGCGACCGCCGCCTTGCCATCCTCGCGGTCTGCGCTCTGGAATGGCGCAGTGCCATTGCCGATGCCGTGGTCGAAAGCCATGACCGGATTGTGGGGAAGACGTGGCGCGAGGCGAAACGCGTATGCGATGCTCGGGCAGATGACGCCAAGGCTGCTTTGAAAGACACCTTGCAGGGCTTCTCAAATTTTGGATCAGCTCTGCTGGAAGCACATGAAGATCAGGCCTCCCTGATCGAGGCCATTCAAAACGCCGGAGGCTGGTCATCGCTGAGGGGGCTTGTTTCCACCGCCGCCCAACTGACCGACACATTGGCGGCTGATCCACTGGCACATGTTGTTCACGGGTATCATCGCTTCCGACGCTATGCGCCACGCATGCTGCGGGCGCTCGATATTCAGGCGGCGCCGGTGGCCGAACCGTTGCTTGCCGCGGCCGACATCGTCGCGGGTACGGAAACGACGACTACCCGGCCACTGACCTTTCTGCGCCAGGCTTCGAAATGGCATCGACATTTGAATCACGACGATGGGAACCGGCTTTGGGAGGTGGCGGTCCTGTGCCACCTGCGCGACGCATTCCGTGCCGGCGACATCTGGCTCACACATTCCCGCCGATATGGCGATCTCAAGGACGCGCTGGTTCCGACAGAAGTTGCTACGGCCACGCCAAAACTGGCCATGCCGTTTGAACCGGAGCTCTGGCTCGCGGATCGAAAATCTCGCCTGGCAGATGGCTTGGAACGACTGGCCCGCGCCGCCAGGGCGGGTGCCATTCCGGGAGGTTCTATCGAAGGTGGCGTGCTCAAGATTGACCGTCTGACGGCGGCTGTCCCCGAAGAGGCCGATGCCATGGTGCTCGATCTTTACAAACGCCTGCCGGAGATCAGGATCACAGACCTCCTGCTCGAAGTGGATGACGAGATCGGCTTTACCGAGGCCTTCACCCATCTGCGCACCGGCGTTCCATGCAAAGACAGGGTCGGCATGCTGAACGTGCTGCTGGCTGAAGGGCTGAACCTTGGCCTCAGCAAAATGGCTGGGGCCACGAACACCCATGATTATTTCCAGCTCTCGCGCCTGTCGCGCTGGCATGTGGAAAGCGAGGCGATGGCACGCGCCCTGGCCATGGTGATCGAAGGTCAATCTGCCTTGCCGATGGCCCGGTTCTGGGGCGCAGGGCAGACCGCTTCGAGTGACGGGCAATTCTTCCCGAC
>NZ_JBGQOQ010000091.1:0-2717 GCF_052119765.1 Pseudorhodobacter sp. W20_MBD10_FR17
CGGAATTGAAGCCACAACCCCAGACCAGATCGCCGCATGACCGACAAGCCTCAAACACCAGATTTGACAATAACTCGGGACAGGCTACTGGGCACCTATAGGGCACAGCCTGCCGCGGGCCATGAGGCCATGACTATCGGGATCGAACAATTCAGAACGCCGCGAGACCAATGGCTGGATCGAATGTTGGTTCAACCTGTCAAAGGGCCAGCGAGCTGGCTATTCAATAAATCGAAAAGTAAACGAGAAATGATAGGTGAGAGAAACGAACATTACGCAATCAAAGGAACGGCACAAAAGCGGGACAAGACCAGCGTGCCGGACATGTATAGGTGCATCGTACCCTACTGACACGAAGGGTAGCAACCGCAAGGCGATCAGGGAACCAGAATTGCTCAGTCATTCACCAATCAAGGTTAGCAGCGCGTTAACGTGCACAGAACGTGTCGAACGTCGATTGTGCTATCTTCGCCAATCGTTTAAACGTGCGGTGTGCACCGCAGGCTCCTTAGCTCAGCTGGATAGAGCATCCGCCTTCTAAGCGGACGGCCGAGGGTTCGAGTCCTTCAGGGGCCGCGCGGTGTGCCAATTGTCA
The DNA here is from genome assembly GCF_052119765.1 of Pseudorhodobacter sp. W20_MBD10_FR17. Lineage (NCBI taxonomy): Bacteria > Pseudomonadati > Pseudomonadota > Alphaproteobacteria > Rhodobacterales > Paracoccaceae > Pseudorhodobacter > Pseudorhodobacter sp. W20_MBD10_FR17. Next base: position 596 of record NZ_JBGQOQ010000091.1, read on the forward strand.
GTCACACCATACCTTTTCCTGGAATCACACCATAACTTTTCTGCGGGTGATTTTCCGCAGAGGAGTGAGCAAGTTAAGTACTTGATTTTTAATGGCTTTCAATTTAAAATGATCAATTCATCATGCTAGAGATGACCTCCCTACAATCAAAGGGATCGCATGAACGATGACCGCAGATCTGACAGGGTTGATAGCTACGACTCTTGATGTTGCACCGAGGCCCGAATTTGTTGCGCTTTGGTATCGATGAGACAGATTCAAAAAGCAGGCGCGGATGACAACCTTAAGAAAATTGGAATCAGTCGAGAGCCGTCTCGATATCTATGCGCAGATATAAAAACCCGTATTCCTCGCCCTTCGGCGCAAAAGGTTTCACGCCAGCGGCTTTGACCTTGGCCAAGAGCGTTTGCGGGTGGGACCCAAACTCTTGGGTCATGGTCGTCAAAGTGAGGAATCGCTCATGAAATGCTGCGATGTTGGCTTTTGACATGAAATAGTGCAATCCGCCGATTTTAGGATGCGGCAATTGTAATGCCGGAACATGGCCTGCGGCAACAAACGCCGCAAACCGCCCTCCGTCTCGTATACCGACAGACCGCCCAAAGGCCGCCGCCGTGGTGATGACGTCTTCCGGCAACAACGGTTTAGGGCCTTGGCCGTCTTCCATTGCCCCAGCGAGACGATCAATCTCAACTTTCAGCACTAACAGGTCGCGATAGCCGCCGCGGCCCCTGACGTGCCCTACCTGAACCTGCCCATCCCGTATCGCGCCAACTATTGTAGAGAGGCTGACCCCGGCACGGAGCCTCGCTCTTTGCAGGCTCTCCCAGCCCGTTTGAATCGAATTCAGCATAACTGCCTGTTTGAAAAGCATCGCAACAAGGTCCACACCATCTGATGGGCGCCACGGGAACTTGACCGATGGGATGTCTATGCGAGGGATTAGGACATTGTCTTGGGCGAGCGTCCGGAATTCAACTCGGGTCGCGCCCATCAAGGCCTGCATTTCTATAGGGCCGACCAGCGTTGGGATTTCGGTCAACAGGTCGGCGTATCGCGATGGGTCAAAAGTCTTGCGCGCCTGAGGTCGACCATCGTCCGCTGAAATCGCTCTGGCATGCACCAAGAATTGTTCCATCAACGTTGTGCCGATGCCAACCTCATGGGCAGCTAGGCTGACAGAATGCAAGCGCCGCTCCGGCAAGATCGTTCCTAAAACCAAAGTCCCCGCCGGAACGGGCCAGATATCGAGAATGCATTCCCTAAGAATATCTCGAAACACCGCAAAGTCAGGCTCATGCAAATAGGCCCTCGACATGGTCGCATATAAATTGCCAAAGGCCTTCTTGGGCTCATCATTATGGCCTGAGGCTCGCGCGGCCAGCTGATCCAAGGCTTCACGGATCGCCTCAGGACCGCGCGCGGCCACATCAAATCCAGCAGCCTGTGCGGTAGAATTGAATTCTGCTTCGTCTACCAGAGGGGATTTTTGCAGCCGAAGGAGCTCGGTCCCTAAAAGACCACAAAAGGTTGTCGCGGCATGTAGGGTTTGATTGTGCAACCAAGTTAGGTCTTTGCCGCTCTCAAGCCGCTCATCCAGCCATAGATCATGGGGAGAAGGCAGTCTCTGGGGCGCGTCCAGATGTCCGTTCAGGATGGCCCCCATGCGCTCTCCAAGGCGGGCCCCGATGTCATACCGTTCGGTGGGTGAATTCCGTTCCCAAAGCGGCACCAGCGGGCGGTTATGGCGGAGGCAATAGCTAACCGCCCGCAATTGCCAATCTCCGCGCATCACCATGGAGGACAAGGGGGAACCCGTATTGCTCATCGCATCCTCGCGCAAACAATGAGGACAGCATCTGATCTTTGGATTTCTGAGCGCGCGCGAGACGAATACCTCACCTCGAAACACCATCCGGACGTTCCCGACCGCTTTACCAGTCCAGGACAGCATTTCTTCAAGCGCGTCCTTGTCGAGGTCCCCAAGTTCGGAGAGCTGTTCTAATGTCAGATCATCAAGGTTGATAACGCGTTTTAGGCTGAACTGTAGAGCGTCAACCACCTTGTCCGCGAGCGACAACCATCTTGGCCGGTTTTGAGGCCACTGAGGTTGGCGTGTCGT
>NZ_JBGQOQ010000092.1:0-2657 GCF_052119765.1 Pseudorhodobacter sp. W20_MBD10_FR17
TGTCGGTCAGCAACTCGTGCCAGCTTTGCGCGCTTTCTCGCAGGCCGACCTGAAAGCCAATCAGCTCCTTCTTTCCCGTAAGCGGGAAGGCATGGCCGTTCAGGCGTTGTAATTCCATGGCATGAGTGCATCAATTTCAGCACTGGGCCACTGGTTGGCGATGCGCTCCAATGTCAGCGTCAGCCAGGCGACAGGGTCGACATTGTTCATTTTGCAGGTCTGCAGGAGCGTCGCGATGGTAGCCCACGTTCGGCCCCCGCCGTCCGATCCGGCAAACAGACTATTTTTTCGCGTGATGGTTTGAGGCCTGATAGCACGTTCGACGATGTTGGAATCCAACTCGACGCGGCCGTCGATCAAGAAGCGCTCGAAGATTTCGCGACGCGTCATGGCATAGCGCAGCGCTTCTGCCAGCTTCGACTTGCCCGAGATACGCGGCAGGGTCCGCTCCCAGAGCGCAAACAGCGCGGCGACAATCGGGGCCGAGGCAGTCTGGCGTGCGGCAGCGCGGGCTTCGGGGCTTTGACCGCGAACAGTCGCTTCAAGCGCCCAAAGCTCCGTCATCTTCTCGATCGTCGCAGTGGCAACCTCGGAAGCACCGGTCGTGTGCAGTTCATAGAAGCGGCGACGGCTGTGCGCCCAGCATCCCGCCAACAGCGGACCATCGTTGCCACCATCCTTGCGCGCGAGTTTGTTGTAGGCGGCATAGCCGTCCACCTGCAGGATACCGCGATATCTCCCGAGATGCCGCCGCACACAGTCTCCAGAGCGGCTGTCCTCGAAGCGATAGGCCACCATGGAGGGACCGCTCTCGCCAAAAGGTGTGTCGTCGCGGGCATAGGCCCAGAGCCAAGCCTTTTTCGCGCTGCCGGTGCCAGGGGCGAGTGTTGGCAGGCTGGTTTCATCCGCGAAGACCCTGTCGCCTTTCAGGATCTCACCCAGAACATGGTCCGCGAGGATATCCAGTTCGAAGCCTATCCGGCCCATCCACTGGGCCATCAGCCGTCGGTCAAGGTCAACGCCATCGCGGGCATAAATGCCTTCCTGTCTGTAGAGCGGCAGGCCATCGGCGTATTTTGAGACCGCAATCTGTGCCAACAACGCTTCGGTCGGCAGGCCACTTTCGATGATATGAGACGGGGCCAAAGCTTGGATGATGCCGTCCCAGCCTTTGAACGCGTATTTCGGGCGACGTGTAATGATAACCCGGAACTTCGCCGGTATCACATCCAGCCGTTCGGCCACATCTTCGCCGATCAGCACCTTCTGTTTGCCAGCGTGTTCCGGCGGATCGTCCGGCTCGATGATCACTTCGACGCGCTCGAGATGTGGCGGGAAGCCTTTGCGTGGCCGGGGCGCCCGCTTCTCCTGTGAAGCCTGACCCTTTCCGACCTGCGCCCGTAGCGCCGAGATACCCGTTTCGATCTCCTCGAAGAGGAAAGCCTGCTGTGCATCCTCGCCAGCTGCCGCAGCAGAACCAAGCTTCTCGGACCGTCGCCCGAACCGGGCCCGGTCGTAAGCCTTCAGGATCTGCATTAGCCGTTTGATCCGCTCGTCGGCATCCGCGTTGCGGGCCCTGAGCGTCTCGATCTCAAGCTCCAACGCGTCCGCACGGGACGCTTTCGCAGCCATAGCGCGCACCATGGATTTCAACTGATCTATGTCATCAGGAAGGGGAAGTGCGCTGCTGTTCATCGCCTTCGATTAAAGCATATTTCCTCTTGTTTTGCTCGTGTTTTTTGCGCTTCCACTGCAAATAATGCACTTCGCAGGAGCTGTTTTAGCCAACGGTTTCAGGGCGACGAATGGCTACCGGCCGCACCCGTTTCCAGTCCAGGCCATCCACCAGCGCCATCAGCTGGACGGTGTTCAGCTGAACCCGGACATGGCCAATCCGCGGCCAGCAGAACCCCGACTTCTCCAAACGCTTCGCATAAAGGCAGACGCCGCTACCGTCCCACCAAACGACCTTGATGCGATCCGCACGTTTCGCACGAAACACATAGAGAGCGCCGTTGAACGGATCGCTCCCCGCATCGCGAACCAGTGCCAGCAAGCTGTCCGGTCCCTTGCGGAAGTCGACAGGATGGCTGGCCAGAAAAACCTTCACGCCGGACGGGATCATTCTGTGCGCACCGCACGAATGATCCGGCGCAGATCGGCTTCCCCGATATCTTGCCTAACACGAATGATGGCATCCCCGATCACGATCTCCGTCAGAGCCTGCGGTGAAGGATGCGCCGATGTCGCCTCATCCTGGGTTTTGAGAAAAGCCCTGCGCCAACCAAACAGCTGTGGTGGCGAAATGCCCAATCGCCGGGCCAGAGCCGAAACATTGACATCTGGAGCCATCGCCGCGGCGATGGCCTGCGCCTTGAACTCATCCGACCAACGCCGACGCTCGCCCACTGGCGCACCGTCAAGACGTTCGACGACAGCTTCAATCAACTGAAAGCTACCATGCGTAGGCATAGGCTTAGAACTGGTCGTAGACATAGAACCCCCGGCGCTTGCGTGAACGCCGAAAATCTAACCTGAAGATGCCAAACCTTTAACCCACGCGGTTGCCTTGTCGCTTACTCTTTCCCTCTGGTGTCGCACCAATGATTACCAACATGCATTCGGCATTTTCCTCCATCCGCGCCTGAAGATAGATG
>NZ_JBGQOQ010000093.1:0-2590 GCF_052119765.1 Pseudorhodobacter sp. W20_MBD10_FR17
TGTAGAGCGTCAACCACCTTGTCCGCGAGCGACAACCATCTTGGCCGGTTTTGAGGCCACTGAGGTTGGCGTGTCGTTCTGTGTTTTGGGTTAGGTTGCTCCTTCGTTTTGGTTGTCGGTAATGGTTGTCGCTGGGGCTGCATCCTGCGCCCTCTTGTTTGAGGCGGCCGCACGCTGGCGGAAGCTCTCGGCGTTCATCTCGAGGATGGTCGCATGATGGACCAGGCGGTCGATGGCGGCGACGGTCATGGCCTTGTCGGGGAAGATCTGATCCCAGCCGCTGAACGGTTGGTTAGCGGCGATGGCGATGCTGCGGTATTCATAGCGTCGGGCGATCAGTTCGAAGAGGACGCCGGTTTCAGCCTGATCCTTGTGGGCATAGGTGATGTCGTCAAGGATGATCAGGTCGAACTTGTCGAGTTTGGCCAAGGCTGCTTCGAGAACGAGATCACGGCGAGCGGCCTGAAGTCTTTGCACCAGATCGCTGGTCCGGGTGTAGAAGACGCGGTGCCCTGCTTCGATCAGGGCATGACCTATAGCGCACAGAATATGGGTCTTACCGGTGCCGGAATTGCCAATGGCGATCAGGTTGCCGCCCCCATCCAGCCAATCGCCTGCTGCCAGAGCCTCGATGCGGGCACGCGGCAAGGTTGGTAACGCCTTGAAGTCGAAGGTTGCAAGCGTCTTACCGGCCGGGAGCTGCGCCTCATTCAGATGGCGCCGGATGCGGCGCATATCCCGTTCGGCCAGTTCATATTCCGCCAGCACGGCCAGGAACCGGGCGGCGGGCCAGCCTTCGGTATCGGCGCGGGTGGCAATCTCCTGCCAGAGCTTGTGGAAGCTGGGCAACCGTAGCGCGGTCAGCATGCTGGGCAGTGTGTGGATGTCGATCTCGCGGGCGGTCATGCGCTTGCCCCCAACAGCGCATCGAAGCTGTCCAGAGATGGATGGGCGACAGTGACATCCCTCGGCAGTGCCGTGGTCCTCGGCGTCAGCCGCAATGCCATTGCTTCAGGCGCAGGCACGCGACCAGCATCGAGGTCTGCCGACAACAAATGTGCCAACTCCACTTCGCAGGCCTGTTCATGGGCGATAAACAGCAGATCGACCATCCGGCGGCAGGCATCCCGTCTTGGCAAATCGCGCTGCAATACCTTCCATGCTTCAGCGTATTCGGTGCGGGGGAACAGGCTGTCTCGGTAGATCGAACTCCATAAGGCTTGCGGTTTACGCCGCAGGGCATGGATCACGTGGTGATAATTGATGACATGGACGCGATGCCCGTCGCCGCGCCCGCGGGCCCGGGCGTGGGTCACGACGAGGGTGCCACCCAGAAACGCCTCGATGCGATCATCGTAGAGGTGAACCCGCAGACGCTGGCCGATCAACTGTGACGGAGCGCTGTAGAAGATGCTCTTGACCAGGAAGCCGCCCGTCCTCGTGACCGGCACCACGATCTCGGTAAAGTCTGTCGTCCGCCGTTGCGGCAGAGGCTTCAAATGGGTCCGTTCCGCCTGAACGGCAGCCACCCGCTGCTTGTTGCGCCGGGCAACCAGCGTGTCGATGAAGCGCCGGTAATCTTCAATCGTTGCGAAGTCGCGGCTGCCGCGCAGGATCAGTGCCTGTTCGATGGCTTTCTTGAGATGCCGGTTCTGGGATTCCACCGCCCCGTTCTCGTGGGCCTCACCACGGTTGTTGCGGCTGGCGTCCATGCCGTAATGGCTAACGAAAGCATCATAGCGCTTGGTGATGTCCTCGCGCTGATCGGCGGTCAGGTTACGGAAGGCAGCAGAGAGGCTGTCGGTGCGGTGGTTTTGCGGCACGCCGCCCAGCGACCAGAGGGCTTGCTGCAGGTTCTCGGCCAGCGCTGTGAAGCTTTCCCCACCGAGGACCACGCCGACATGTTCCCAGCGGCTATAGACCATGACGAAGTGGTAGAGCAGGTGCGGGAACGGCTGGCCGGCGATCATCACCCGCAGCTCATCGGCGTGGGTAAAGTCGGACTGGGCCATGTATCCCGGCTCCGGCGTCTGGCGAAAGATAATGTCGCGCTCGGGACCGTTCAGCGCGCGCCACTGTCGCACTCGCCGCTCCAAGGTGCGCCGAATACGATCGTCGGGGAACGCCAGTGGATGCTCGCTCTGAAGGTGGCGCAGCAGGGTGACGGCCTGCAACGCGCTGTCCTTCTCCAGCAAGGGAAGAAGGTCGTTCTCCCAATAGCTTTCAAGGGGATCGCCCACCGTGCGCCCGTGAACGATCTTGCGCTTTGAAGGCGGTGTCGGGTCGGCATCGAAGCGCCGCGCAGTCCGTTCGCTGAACCCGGCGCGGGCAGCCGCTGTGCGCTGACTGTGATTTTGAAGGTCGGTCATATATAATCTCAATTGCTGGTCGGTGATGGGTTTGTAGGCCAACCCGGGTCCTCCGTTTGATGGCAGAGAGACCCGGCTTACCAACCCGCAGCGACCAGCACCTAACCAAGAAATTAATCAGGCCGGTGGGGCTGCCCTCCAGACGGGCAAGCCCGTCTTCCGTTCAGCCCCACCGGCCAAGGTGGTTGTCGGCACCGGCCAAGATGGTTGTCGCTCAACAC
>NZ_JBGQOQ010000094.1:0-2586 GCF_052119765.1 Pseudorhodobacter sp. W20_MBD10_FR17
TTCTGGCTGGCTTGATCACCTGCCACGATACGCCGCCTTTCAAATCACGCCATCACCCAAATTCCCGCATAGCTCCAAAACCAGATCATGCCACACAAACGCCCCACAGAAAGGGGGCTGGACGGCAACCACCCCATCTATTCAGCCTTGCGAAATTCATCCGTCCTGACTGTGCCCATAGCTCATCTCCTTTGCTGCACAGTAAGCGTTTTCTGAACCCCACCTTCCGAGCTGCTTCCTGATCTGTTCATTGGAGAGGGATGATTGTTGGGATGGAGTTTCTCCGTGGAGTTTGGATTAGAGTTTCTCCCGGTTGGCGGTGGCAGCCGTCGGAACCGGAAGTGGCCGGATGAGGTGAAGGCGCGGGTCGTATCGGAGACCTTGCTGCCAGGCGCCAGGGTGAACGATGTGGCGCGGCGTCATGGTGTTCCCGCGAACCACGTCTCCTCGTGGCGGACGCTGGCGCGGAAAGGGCGGTTGGTGCTGCCTGCGCCGGAGGATCCGGTAGAGTTCGCGGCACTGATGGTTGGCCCCGTTGGGGATGCGCCACGGGCCGACGTTGGGAACGGGAGCTTACGCCGCGCATGCGCCCAGCAATGCGCCACCCGAATGGGCACGCCGCCCTTGCGCGAGGGTTTGGTCAGCCGATTGTAGCCGGTATAGCCGTCGATTTGCAGGATGCCATCGAAGCCTGTGAGGAAGGTTTCGGCATTCTCCCCCGCCCGACCGGGGGCGTAAAAGTAGACTACGCCAGGCGGGTCATCGCCGCCCCAGGGCCTGTCATCGCGGGCCAGCGCCCAGAGATATCCGGTTTTTGTCGTGCCGCGCCCCGGGTCCAGCACCGGGGCTGTCGTCTCATCCATGAACAGTTTTGATGAGCGCTTCAGATGGTCTGCCAGCTGGTCAACCACGGGCTTCAGGTGGAACGCGGCCTTGCCGACCCAATCGGCCAGCACGGCGCGGTGCAGATCAAGGCCCGCCCGCGCCAGGATCTGGCTTTGGCGATACAACGGCAAGTGATCGGCATATTTGCTGACCAGCACATGGGCGAGCGTTGCCTCGGTTGGCAGGCCAGCTGTGATCAGGTGGGATGGTGCCGGGGCCTGGGTCACGCCATCAGTGCAGGCCCGGCAGGCATATTTCGGGCGAATGGTGACGATGACGCGCAGCTGGGCCGGCACGATGTCGAGCCGTTCCGTGCGGTCTTCGCCGATCTTGTGCATAAGGCCGCAGCCGCAAGGGCAGATCAGGCTGGCGGGTTCGATGATCTCTTCAACGCGGGGCAGCGCGGCCGGCAGGTTGCCGATGGTGCGCCTCGGCGCGGGCCTGGTCACCCCGTCGCCCGCTCTGGCGGCACGGGTTTCCTTTTCCGCCTCTACCTCGGCCAGCGCGATGGACAGGTCTTCGAACGCCAGTTGCCGCTCATCCTCGGTCAGCTTTTCCGACCGCTTGCCGTGCAGGGCGTGGTTTAACTCGGCAATCAGATGCTCTTGTCGCCGCGTGATTTCCATCAACGCCGCAACGGTTTCCATCAACACCAGAACCGCCGCGCGTTGCGCGGCAGGGATGGCGGAAAGATCGAGGGCGGGGACGGTTTGCATGGGCCGAAGCTATCACATAACCCCAGCAAAAACACGCCACACCAAGCGGTTGAGTCACTCTGCCGCAGCTGGTGGGCGCGTCTCCAGAGCCCTGACTTTACGCCAGTCGAGACCGGCAAACAGTGCCTCGAACTGGGCATGGTTCAGTGCCATTACCCCGTCTTTGATCGCGGGCCAGATGAAGGTCATATCCTCCAGCCGTTTGTAGGCCATCACCAGACCCGTGCCATCCCAATACAAAAGCTTCAGTCTGTCCGCCCGGCGCGCCCGGAAGACAAACACTGTCCCAGTGAACGGATCCTTGCGCAGAACCGAAGACACCAACGCCGCCAACCCATCATGACCCTTCCTGAAGTCGATCGGCTGTGTCGAGACCAGAACCCGCACCCGGTTGGAGGGGAACATCATGGCGAAGGCCCGATCGCCCGCACAATCTCGGCAATTCTGGTGGCTGTCGCGGCACCGTCCAGCCGGATTGTCACTTGGCCCACGGCGATTTCGATTGATCCCAAAGGCTGCGCTTCTGGCTTGCCTGGTTGACCCGAACGCACCGGCAAAGAAGGCGCATTTCCCTCCGACAGCACGAGAGACGCAAAGCAGAAGCCGTCGTCCTCCATCGCAGGCAAAACCAACTTGCCGTCCCGAGCCCGACCACGCCATTCCGACAAATGGTTCGCCCGCAGCCCATAACGTGCCGCAACCGCGTTCACCGTTACGCCAGGCTTCAGGCTTTCTGCAACGATCTGCGCCTTGACCTCGTCAGGCCAGCGCTTCTGGCCATTGGCCCGTATATCCACCCCATAGTCCCTGAGAAACTCCACCGTAGCCGCCATCGCGAAACTCCTGCCCCATATCCAACAGGTGCGGAGTCGCAGGTTAATCGATCATGCAGAAGGTGGGGACCCGAGACTTGAAGTTACCCACAAGTCGTGTGGCAAATTGATTCACCCACAAGATTTGGTCTTGCTCCAGAAAACCCTAATGT
>NZ_JBGQOQ010000095.1:0-2558 GCF_052119765.1 Pseudorhodobacter sp. W20_MBD10_FR17
TCTTTAAGTGTCTGTAAACATTGGAAGTGTGTCGGTGTCAGTAATGCGACACGGGCGTCCTTTTCGGACTATGGCAGTTTTGACCGCCTCCGACGCTAGGTCATCGGCACGGATTTGATAAGGCGCACCGGATACAACCTGCACTGCCGGAAGGATGTCGGATTTGAAAAGGTGCCGGATCATGTGGTTTGTGACGCCTAATGCCTTTGCTGCCTCGGTCATTGTGAGCCATTTGCCGTCCTTTTCTGCAGATCGATATGCATTAATACCACGAATGCGCCGAATGGATCCGACCCGGTGCGCTGTCTAGGTTTTGCCTTGTCCGGTGGGCAAGCCCATCCGATTAAGCGACGCGGCGATATGCTCGTCAGACCAACGACCAGCCATGCTACGTATCACAGCCAATGCATCATCGGCTGTCGCACAACCATGCTCTCCAGTTTGAGGTTTCCGAACGCGCAGCTCCGAGTGTTGGCCGCCCCGCCAATGGATCATGAGAACGACGTCACGCACCGTATCGTCGACATCGACGATGATGTCGGCGATCAATGTCCTGAGCAGTTGCTGACGGGCACGCATCGTCACATCGGGAGCATTCCAGGCTGCTGACAAATTCTCGGCCATGTTGGCAAATGCGTAGCGGTCAACCTCGATAGTCGATGCGTTTTCGGTTGGTTGACGCGCTTCGAGGTCGTGTACACGGCGCAACGCCATTTCCCAGTTTTTCTCCAACTGCGCCGCGATCAGACGATTGTCAGGATCGCAGGCTGCATAGCGGCGCTCAGCCAGATTGGCTTTGTGCCGGGCCTGCTGAAGTTCCAGATCAATGATCTGGCGTTGATCATCTTGTCGTTTCCGATACATCCGTTCTGCCTCGAACGCGGCTTCGATCGCCAAAGGTTCTACCGCGCGCAACAGTTCACGCGCAACAGCCATGTCCACCCGGGGGCCACCGAAGGTCATGCACCGAGGCAAACCCATCATCAAGTTGGGCTTGTCGCAGCGATAGACGGGACGGCTTTGGGGGGTCCCGGTGTAAGCAACCGAGAGTCGCCGTCCGCATCGCGCACATGTCATCATGCCGGAAAGCAACGCCCGGCCGCCTCGCCCCGATTTTATACCATCGGCGCGGCCATAGTTGTTTAACGTCAACTGCTTCTGGTTTCGTTCGTAATCGTCCCAGGTGATGTACCCCTCGTGGTGATCCTTGATAAAGACGTCCCAAGTTCCGGCCGGCTTGCTATGGCCATAACTCCGCCGAGCGCGCCCATCGACAATAGCGGTTCGTTTCTCGCTTTTACCATAAACATAAACGCCTGCGTAAAAGGGGTTTTTGAGCACGGATATCACGTTGCGATATCGGATCGGCAACCATTTGAAGTTGGTCATGCGCCCTTCATCCGAAGGCCGAGGGAAGTAAATTTGATCGGCAGTCATTGACAGCAGCACCTGCCGCGCGCTGCTAAGCTCGCTGAATCGGTTAAATATAAGCCGGATTACCTCCTGCAAACGCAGATCAGGATCAAGCCCCAGTCCTGCTTCGCGATGCCAGATGTAACCGAACGGAACTGACAGTCGCAGCTCGCCCCGACGCGCTTTTGCCTTGGCAGCATCCAGCATCCGCGTCCTAAGTACGCCCAGCTCGAATTCGCTGATGCTGCCTTTCATACCCAAGAGCAGGCGGTCATTGGGCTGGCAGGGATTGTAGATGCCGTCGTGGTCAATGACACGGGCTTCAACAAGCCCGCATAATTCCAACAGATGATGCCAGTCCCGGCCGTTGCGCGCGAGCCTCGACGCATCTTGGCACAAAACAGCACCCACCTTGCCCGCGCACAACCAAGCGACCAGGCGATCAAAACCGGGGCGCGCCACCGTTCCGCTCGCGGATCGCCCGAGATCATCGTCAATAACAGCGACATCGGTGAACCCGTGCTGACGAGCAATGTCGACAAGATCATATTGCCGCCGCTGGCTCTCCAGGTTGTTCATGACCTGTGATTGCGTCGACTGGCGCACATAAACGACGGCTTTGCGCTTCAAAAGTTGAGTGGGGATCAGTTCAACGTTGCTCATCGTCAAGCTCCTCCACAATGAGGCCCGCAGCCTGCATCAGAATTTGGGCAAGTGTAGTTATGGCCCCCGCCCGCTCCACTTCGTCCATCCCGTCGACTTTGCTGGGCTCGAACATCAGGCTCATTTGCCTGCCCGCGGCCGGCAAGGGCGCATCGTGCTGTTTCATTGACTTTCTCCCTCGCGAATCCATCTTCACCTCGGGAGTTTGCGGGAGCAGCAGCCTGCGTGACCAGTCTCCTGAGTTCCGACAGTGCCACGAGATCAACCTGAGGCTGGCCAACGCGCTTGTCGGCGCAGATCAGGGGATCAATCATCCAAGACGGGATCGAGACGACAACGCCAGACGGGCCTTCTACCTTGAGAAACTGGCCGGTCGCGCGCTGCTCTACCCGCCGCACGCTGACTTTTAGGCCAAAATACGGATGCCAATGATAGTGAACTTCCCGCTCTTCGCCGACATGGGCAGAATGAACGGGCAATGG
>NZ_JBGQOQ010000096.1:0-2538 GCF_052119765.1 Pseudorhodobacter sp. W20_MBD10_FR17
CAACGGCAGAGTAAAAGTGAGCCAAAGGGCAGTGCAAAATGTTGCCACTTTGGGGTTGGGATAATCAGCGTATAGACGAGCGCCAGCATCCGGGCGGCCGCGCTTGTCATATAGCTGGCGGTTGCCCGGATGCTTTGGCCCGTCAGGGCCAATCGGTGCTGATTGTGATTTAGGTTTTGGGCGTTGCCTGACGCGCCTTACTTTGTCCAAGGCGGTAGCTTTCGCCATTCATCTCCAGGATGTTGACGTGGTGGGTCAGTCGGTCGAGGAGTGCGCCGGTCAGGCGTTCTGACCCAAAGGTTTCGGTCCATTCGTCGAATGGCAGGTTGCTGGTGATCAGCGTGGAACCGCGCTCGTAGCGTTGGGAGATTAACTCAAACAGAAGCTCGGCCCCGGTTTTGCTCAGCGGAACAAAGCCCAGCTCGTCAATGATAAGCAGCTTGTAACCCACCATCTGCTTTTGAAGCCGTAGCAGTCTGCGTTCGTCTCTGGCCTCCATCAGTTCATGAACAAGCGCTGCGGCGGTGACAAAGCCGACAGACAGGCCTTTCTGGCATGCCGACAACCCTAGGCCGAGGGCAATGTGGGTTTTGCCGGTGCCTGAAGGGCCGAGTGCGATGACATTCTCGCGCCGGTCAATCCATTCGCAACGCGCCAACTCCAGCACCTGCATCTTGTTCAAGGCCGGGATCGCCTTGAAGTCGAAGCTGTCCAGGCTTTTGACGGCCGGGAACCTGGCAGCCTTGATGCGCCGTTCGATCATCCGCCGCTCACGGTCGATCATTTCCAATTCAACCAAGCGGGCGAGGAACTGAACATGATCCTGCCCCTCTGTGGCGCACTGGCGGGCCAGTTTGCCATATTCTCGAAGCACCGTTGGCAGCCGTAGTGATTTGAGCCGGTGATCCAGTAAGATTTGAGGGGCTTGTGTCATGCAGCCTTGCCCCGCTGCATCAGGGACATGTAGCTGGCCGCTGACGTCGTGCCGACATTGGCCTTTGGCAGATAAGGATAGACATCAAGATCCAATTTGGGCGGCCGCTTCTCGATCTGGCACAGCACAAGGTGTTTGACGGCATCAAAACCAATAGCCCCCATTCGGAGTGCATTTTTAACGGCGACCTGCAGGTCCCCCATCTCGAATGTCTCCAGCAGCCGCAAGACCTGCACATACTCGCGCCGACCAGCCTTGATCATGCGGGCTTCCATCAAGCGGCGTAGGGTCGCAAATTCCTCTGGCAGATCCCATTCCGCCAATGGGGCGGCCTGATCCAAAGCACCGATCTTTTGCTCAAGCAGCGGCAGATAATGGACAGGATCAAAGACCATATCCTCCCGATCCCAGCACCGGGGGTGGCGGGCAATCACATCTCCGCCACAGCCAATGACAACCTGATCGACATAGCCGCGCACCCAAACGTCACGGTGACCATAGGCAACCGGCACCGAGTAATCATTGGTTTTGTAGCGCACCAAGGATTGTGAGTTCACTTGGCCACTGGATTGATCACAGGCATCAAACGGCGATGCGGGCAGATCCATCATGGCATCAAGGTCACGGGCCAGACGTTGCCCGATGCTGTCGCCATGCCCGCGCAAGACATCTGATTGACGCTTGCGGCATTGCTCTTCAAGCCAAAGGTTGAACGCCTCCCATGTCGCAAAATGAGGGATGGGCACCATGAAGTTGCGCCGGGCATACCCGACCAGACCCTCAACAGCGCCTTTATCGTTGCCCTTGCCCGGGCGACCATAGCGATCATGGATGAAGTAATGCGACAAGAACCCGCTGAACAGCTTGGTCCGCTTGCGCGAACCGTCCGGCAAGATCTTCGCGACCAAGCATCGATCGTTGTCATAAAGAACCGACTGCGGAACACGGCCGAAGAAGGCAAAGGCATGAACATGGCCATCAACCCAAGCCTCGGAGACCGCTGCAGGATACGCACGCACAAAGCACGCATCGCTGTAGGGCAGATCCAGCGCAAAGAAATACGCCTTTTGCTCGACACCGCCGATCACAACCATTGCTTCGCCAAAATCAGCTTGGGCGTGGCCGGGGGAATGCGCCAGCGGCACAAACATCTCCCGACTGCGGCGCCCGTGTTCCCGGACATAGTTCTTGACCGTCGAATAGCCGCCCCGAAATCCATGTTCGTCGCGCAACCGTTCAAAAACGCGCTTGGCGGTATGGCGCTGCTTCCGGTTCCGGCTGAGATCGTCCTGCAGCCACTGATCAATGAAGCCGGTGAACCCGTCCAACTTGGGCCGCTTGATCTGCGCCGTTCGTTGATATCCGGGCGGGACCGAAAACATCATCATCTTCTTCACGCTTGCACGAGATATGCCGAAATGGCCTGCTGCCACCCGTTCGCTCATACCACCCCGACGCGCGAGGCGGACCTTCAAATATAAATCCACGACTAAAATCTCCCGCCCTCCCTGCAAACAGAAAGGGCCAAAGTGGCAACATTTTACGCTGCCCGCAGCGAGATTATCACGCCACTTCCGTGGCTCACTTTTGCACTGCCGTTCTCA
>NZ_JBGQOQ010000097.1:0-2511 GCF_052119765.1 Pseudorhodobacter sp. W20_MBD10_FR17
AAACCGCTCTCGCGGTATTGGCGCTTGTTGCAGGCGATACGCGCTGATCGAAGCGCCGTGATTTGGTGAACTGACGAACCTGTTGGACGATTGGGACCTTCTCAATCTGACGATAGGAGGTTTCAATGTCAGACCAATATGTACCGGCGCTGCGCCGCCGTTTCCTCGAAGACATGCAGATCAAGGGTCTGCAGCCGAAGACGCAGACGATGTACCTGCGCGGAATGCGCGATTTTACGCGGTTTCTGGGGCACGCGCCAGATAGCGCCACGCCGGAAGAGTTGCGGGCGTTCCAACTTGATATGAAGGAGCGTGGCGTCGGCGCGCCGACCTTCAACAACCGGCTGACGGTTTTGAGTTTCTTCTTTGCAACGACGTGTCAGCGCCCCGAGATGAAACGACATATGCGGTATCAGCGTGCCGCCAAGAAGATCCCGGTGGTGCTGAGCGCCGAAGAGGTCGCGCGCATTCTTGAAGCCGCGCCCGGACCAGGGTTGCGATACCGCGCAGCCTTCAGCGTGGCCTACGGCGGCGGTTTGCGAGCAAGCGAAGTCACGCATCTGAAGGTTGGCGATATCGACAGCGACCGGATGCTGATCCGGATTGAGCAAGGGAAAGGCCGCAAGGATCGGCAGGTCATGTTGTCGCCGAATCTCCTGAGCCTGTTGCGCGACTATTACCGAGAAGCTCGGCCGAGAGGTTGGATGTTCCCGGGTCGCAACCGGATCGATCCGATCTCGACACGCCAGTTCAATCGGGCCTTCGGAGTGGCTTGCGACTTTGCCGAGATCAAGAAACAGGTGTCGCCCCACACTTTGCGACACAGCTTTGCCACCCATCTGCTGGAGGGTGGGACCGATATCCGGGTCATTCAGGTTTTGCTGGGGCACGCCAAGTTGGAAACGACGACGGTCTATACCAAGGTCGCAACCAAGACAATCCAGGCTGTGACCAGCCCGCTTGATCTGCTCGTAAGCCGGGAGGCCGGATCCGGGTAAACCTCGGCTCCGATGCCCCGCCCTAAACTGGAGGTCGCGGATATCTTCCGCGCTCATAGTGCTGCCTATCGCCAGGCCCACGCGGGACACCTGAACCTGCCGCAGCTCAAAGTGATGTCCGCGATTGAGAATTGTCGGACCGCAGCCCTTGGCGGCCATGTTGCAGCCTGCACCAAGTGCAGCCACCAACACATCGCCTATAACTCATGTCGCAATCGACATTGCCCGAAATGCCAGGGAGCTTCTGCCCGCGACTGGATGCAGGCGCGGATGGAGGATCTGCTGCCGGTCGAATACTTCCACGTGGTCTTCACCCTGCCGTCGGAAATCGCGGACATCGCCTATCAAAACAAAGCTGAGGTCTACGGCCTGTCGTTCAAGGCGTCATCCGAGACGCTTCGGGTTATCGCAGTTGATCCAAAACACCTCGGGGCCAAAATCGGTATGACGAGCGTGCTGCATACGTGGGGGTCGGCAATGGCCCATCACCCGCATGTCCACGTCATTGTGCCGAGCGGTGGCTTGTCGCCGGATGGCAAGTGCTGGAAAAGTTGCCGCCCAGAGTTCTTCCTGCCGGTGAAGGTGCTGTCGCGACTGTTCCGGCGATTGTTCCTCGACGAATTGGCTAAGTTGCACCAGACAGGCAAGCTGCGCTTCTTCGGCGATCTGGCAAAGCTGGCCGATCCGGAGGCCTTCGCCGCCCATCTCGCACCGCTGCGTAAAACTAACTGGGTGGTTTATGCGAAGCCACCCTTCGGCGGACCCGAGGCCGTGTTGGCCTATCTGAGCCGATACACGCACAAAGTGGCGATCTCAAATCACCGGCTGGTCAGCGCCGATGGCGACATGGTGGCATTCCGCTGGAAAGACTACCGCATCAAACGCGGAGACCGCATGAAGATCATGCGCCTGTCCACGGACGAGTTCATCCGACGCTTCCTGATCCATGTCCTGCCATCGGGCTTCCACCGCATCCGCCACACCGGCTTCCTCGCCAACGGCATTCGCCGCGACAGGATCGCACAGATCAGGCGCTTGCTGGAGGTTGAAGTAGATGCCAATCCGAAAGCCCGTGAGGATCAAGACGTCGATACCGACGCAGGAGACCAGCCCCAGCCGTGCCCCAAATGCGGTAGCGCGATGATTATCATCGAGACCTTCACGCGCGGCCAAACACCCAAGTCCCGCGCACCGCCATACGAGGACGCCGCATGATGCTACGAACAAACCCGGCCCGCTCTTGCACAGGCACCGGACCAGTCAGTGCGGCCCAATCACCAAAACCTTCGCTACAAAAGGCCTGTGGCGGAGAAAGGCGAGATCAATCGGCCCGATCGGGCTGGAAAAAGCGATATACTTGCACTGCGCGTCGTCACTCCGACGCTCGTCCCGCACAGGGATCACCTCAGACGTAGCCCACAATCCCCATAGCATCGAAACCCGCCCGCGCTTTCCTCCTTGTCGGATTTGTCGCCGCTGCATCTCGCGATGACAGCAGCCACAAACCTTAGAC
>NZ_JBGQOQ010000098.1:0-2389 GCF_052119765.1 Pseudorhodobacter sp. W20_MBD10_FR17
AAGTGCGGTCGATCAATCGCTGTCCTTACCGTAATGGCCGTATTCGCCGTAATAGCCATACCGCCGTGTCTCGCGCTCTTCCATGTTCAGGACGCCGATGTAGAGGGCATCGGCCTTCAGGAACTCGCGCATCTGTGCGGCGGCTTCGCGGACCTCGCCTTGCATGGTCGAGCCGTAGCGCACGACATGCACCACAGCATCGGCAAAGCGGGCAAGGTAGCGGGTATCAACCACGGGCAACAGCGGCGGGCTGTCGATGATGATGACGTCAAAGCTGGCAACAACCGCCTCCATCAGGCCTTGGAAGGACGCACCGTTTAGCAATTGGTCGGTGGGTATGCCGCTGCGCGCCCCTGCGCCGATAACGGTCAGCGAGGTTTGCGGATCGTTGAACGTTACGATCGGCGAGGTGTCGCCTGCTGTCCGTGGGGCAAGGAAATCGATCAAGCCCCCGGCGGTCGTATCGCCCAATCGGGGCGCAACTGTCGGGCGCCGCAAATCGCCATCAATCAGTAGGGTAGAAGTGCCCGAAAGCGCATAGGTGCGTGCCAGAGATATCGCCGTCGTCGTCTTACCCTCGGCCTGAATCGCCGAGCTGACCACGATGATTCTGCCGCGTTTCACCGGGGTTGTTTCTTTGCGGCTGTTCAAAAGGCCGATGTCGATCACAGCGCGCAATTTTCGAAAGGATTCCGCATAGGCCGACATGGGCGATGCGACCACGGTTTCGGCCGGATCAGGGCCGGTTTTGCCCGCTGCGTGCATGGCCAACGTCACAGGAACGCGGGCCTGCATAATGTTTTCAAGCTGGCTGGACGACACGATGCCGCCAAAGAAATACTCTTTCAAAAAGGCAAGCAGCACCCCAAGCCCAAGCCCGCCAACAAGGGCCAAGGCAATGATAAGCTTGCGGTTTGGCGACGAGGCGCTATTGGCTGGCAGCGCCTCCGAGACCACGCGGGCATCGGCAATTTGCAGGTTGGCCAAAGCGCCTAAATCCTGCTCACGGGCCAGCAGTGTTTGGTACTGATTTCGGGCGACGGTCGCGCTTTGCTGCAGGTTAAACAGCTCGGCCAGCATTTCCGACGACAGATCCGATTGCAGCAATTGGGTGCGCAGCTGGTCACGGGTCTCGCGCTCACGATCTCGCATCGCCCCCATATCGGCGCGAACGGTGGTCAAAGTGGCACTTGACGTTCTGGCAAGGTCGGCATCAAGCCGCGCCATTTCGGCCGCCATATCAATCGCTTCGGTAGAACCGGCGGCAACGCTGCCAAGCCGGTTTTCGATCGCCTTGCGCTGACGTGCAAGTTCGGCAATTGCCTGATCGCCCAACGTGCTGGCGACAGAGGCCCAATCCTGGCTGCTGATCGCGGCTTCGGCAGAAAGCACTTGGGCGCTTGCGCTCGTTTGGGTGTCCATCGCGCTGTTCAGACGGCGGCGCAGCTCGGCAATCGCAGGGTCGCCGCTTTCTTTTTCCAGACGCGACAGGTTGGTTTCAATAAAGGTGTTCACCGCGCGTTCCGACGCCGCAAGATCGGCCTCGGCGGTTGCAACTTGTCGCCGCAACACATCGCGGGCGGAAATTGTCGCTTGGGTTTTGGCCATAACCTGCCGCTCGATATACGATTGGGCATAGATATTGGCGATGTCTGCCGCACGTTTTGGCGTTTCCGAAGAAACGGAAATGCCGATCAGAAAGGTTAGCCCGCTGCGGCGGATATTCACCGCGCTTTGCAGGCTTTTCAGCGTCCCGTTGACCAGCGACTCTTGGCTGTCGGTCGAGGTTTGCTCTAGCCCCACCAGACGGCGCAAGGAATTGGCATCGAAATCGGTGCCAAGCGCCAGACCGAGCTTGCTGATCCAGCCCAGCTGCGGGCCAAATTCCGGGTCGCGGATCAGGTCGGCGGCGTAAACCACCGCCAGCGCCGTCGCCTGCGAGCGCAGAATCTCAACCTCACTGTCAACGCGCGAGTTGAGAACAGAGCTTTGCTCGGAGCCCGAAGCCGATGGATCCAACAAGTTTGAACTGCGGCCGTCAACCTGCAGCAAAACGGTCGATTGGTAGATCGGTTTTGCCAAAATAAGATATGCAAAAGCCAAGCCTAGCAACAAAACCATCGTTAGCAGTATCGGGCGCTTTTGGCGCGACATCGTTGCCAGAATTGCTTTTAAGTCTAATTGGTCACTATCCAAAACATACGTCCTTATTCAGCCAGCCTGCGCTCGATCGATCGATCGATCTAAGCTTAGTGTATATAAATCCGTGACGAGCTATAGTGAAATAACCCGTGGCGAACAGCCCGAAACAAGCCGCAACGCCGAAAGTTTACCACTTTGCCAAGCGCCAGTGTCAATTTGGATGCATTGCGCAGAAATGTCGGGCGTG
>NZ_JBGQOQ010000099.1:0-2207 GCF_052119765.1 Pseudorhodobacter sp. W20_MBD10_FR17
TTGATGACTTCGTGGAGGACACCGATCTCGCGGCCCGCATCAAAGCTAAATCGCCGCGGTAACAATGGAGCGGTTACCTTAGTGCGGTAGAGATCCGAAAGGCTCGGATGCAGCCGAAGGGCAGGGGGCTCGGGGGTCGTTGCCAGAAAACGGGTCAGAGTCTGCTTCTCACTTTCCAGCTGCTCCATCCTGTCCTTCATGCTGGGTTGGTACATTCCATCCTCAATCGCCGCCATGATACCCGCGATCTTCTTGTCGACCTGCCCCACATCGCGGCGCGCTTTTGCCCGTTCGGCATCTGCCCCTGCGGCAGTCGCATTGAACGCCAGGCGATATTCTTCGATGAAGGTGCTGATCAGGTTTGGATGCAGCAGGCTGTCACGCAGCCCTGTCAGGACGCGGTCCTCGACGACCTCACGCTCGATCGTCGCGCGGTTGGCGCAGATCGCCTCGCCCTTGTTGCGGGCCCCGGCGCAGCCGTAGCGGGTCTTGTTGATCAGCGTATAGCCGGCGCCGCAGCAGCTGCATTTGAGCAAACCGGAAAACAGATAGCCGGGTCGCCGTGCGTTCTCGGGCCGTGTTGCCCCGTTTTTGACCCCTGCCGGGTTCATGGCGTCGCGAATGGCGGCCTGCCGCGCTTTGACACGGTCCCAGAGGGCGAGGTCAATAATCTGCAATTCCGGCACCGGCACTGTGTCCACCTTTGCAGGCATGTTCAGCCGTCCCACCCCGTTTTTGGTTTTGCGGGTTTTTGTGGTATTTTTGGCGGTTCCAGACCAAGTGCCCGATGTAAAGTTCGTTGTTCAAGATGCCGGTGCCGCGTTTCCAGTTGCCCATGATGGTAGACGGCCCCCAGGTTCCGGTGCCCTTGCCGCTCTCTGTGGGGATGCCGTCCGCATTCAATCCGGCAGCGATCATGCGCGCGGAATGGCCAGCGTCATATTCCCGGAAAATACGTTCAATGACGGCAGCTTGCTCAGGGTTGATCTCGCGTTCGCCCGTGACGATGCTGCCATCTTCGTGGAACGCGCGCACCACCTCGTAGCCATAGCAGATCCCGCCAGCGGATTTGCCTTTCTTGATCCGCCCCTCCAAACCGCGGTGGGTCTTTTGCGCCAGATCCTTCAAATAGAGCGCCGACATCATGCCTTTGATCCCGACATGGAGTTCGCTGATCTCGCCTTCAGAAACCGTGACAATGGGAATGCCGAGAAACTGCATCTGTTTATAGAATGCCGCGATATGTTCCATATCACGGCTGATACGGTCGAGACCTTCTGCCACCACCACATCAATCAATCCGTGACGGGCATCTTCTTGCAGCTGCTGAAATCCCGACCGCAGCAGCGAAGCACCGGAAATGGCGGCATCTGAATAATGTTGTGCAAGGTCCCATCCGCGATCCGCAATCAGGCGAAGGCAAATGCGCTGCTGATCCTCGATCGATGCGCTGGACTGCAAATCGCTGGAATAGCGGGCGTAGGTTGCGGCACGAAGCGGCTGGGTCATGGGGTTAGTCCTTCAAATTTGCGATACGTTGGGCGGCGAGATCGGCATTTGCGGCCTGGCGCGCGAGCAGGCGGGCAATTGCGATGAGTGAAGGGTGAGGCTCTACTTGTGACATAGCAACAGGCGCTACCGAAGGCATTGCAACAGCGTCGAGCGGTGCGGTTGGCACCTCTCTGTTCTGCGCATGTGTCTGTCGGTCCCGTGCCATTAGCCGAGGTCTCCTGCCCGTCCTGATGCTTGATCAGTCGGGGTGCTTTGATGTAAATTAGGCCGAGAATTTGGTCGGCGGTGTAGACTTCACTATACAGCATGCGGAACCTCATTGGTCGGGCGAAGTGGCTGGAAATGCTCGAAAATCGCTGAATTTTGTGGATAGTCAGCGTGTCGAAAAAAGAACTCCAATACAAAAACTCGAACCTGAAACAAAAAAATATCTATAAAAATTCCAAAACCCAAAAACTCAAAAATCCGTAGTTTCTGACTTGTGCAAAAACCCAAAAAACAGAATCACTTTATCTTTGTTCTTTGAAAAAACCAAAAAACTGCTTCGTTCTTAAAAACCAAGAAACGAAGAAATCAAAAAGCCATAAAACGGAAAAAAACCCTACCCAAACGGCCTTGAGTGTTAATTGTCACTGAGAACTGACCCGGCGGGGATGCGGACAAAAACTTGGACTGTTTTTACGTCATAAGTCCTA
>NZ_JBGQOQ010000100.1:0-2148 GCF_052119765.1 Pseudorhodobacter sp. W20_MBD10_FR17
CCCCCCCCCCCCCCCCCCCCCCCCCCCCCCCCCCCCCCCCCCCCCCCCCCCCCCCCCCCCCCCCCCCCCCCCCCCTTTTCCACCATTCCAGCATAGAAATTCACGCGCCGCACGGTAAGCGGATCCATCCCCAAATCAAAGGCGATATGGTCCATCACGCGCTCGATCCCCACCATCCCTTGCGGGCCGCCAAAACCGCGAAAGGCGGTGGCGCTTTGGGTGTTGGTACGCAGGCGGTGGCTTTCAATCCGCACGTCGGTCAGGTGATAGCAGTTGTCCGAATGTAACATCGCGCGGTCAGCCACAGGGATAGACAAGTCCAACGCCCAGCCACAGCGGAACAGATGCGTAAACTCAACCCCCGTCACGCGTCCTGTGTCATCAAACCCTGCGCGGTACCGGATGCGCAGGTCGTGCCGTTTGCCGGTGATCATCATGTCATCATCGCGGTCATAGCGCATTTTGCACGGGCGACCCGTATCGCGTGCAGCAATGGCACAGGCAATCGCCAGTGCGTTGCCTTGGCTTTCCTTACCACCAAACCCGCCACCCATCCGCCGCGTTTCCACCCTTACGCCATGCATAGGAACATGCAGCGCATGCGCCACTTTGTGCTGAATCTCAGTCGGGTGCTGGGTCGAGGAATGGATCAACATATCCCCGCCTTCTTGCGGGATGGCGGCAGCGATTTGGCCTTCAAGATAGAAATGCTCTTGGCCGCCAACTTCCATCTCGCCTTCTACCACTCGGCCTGCGGCCCGTAACGCCGACGCCGCATCGCCCTTGGTCCACACGACTGGCCCGCTTTCAAAACGAGACTCAGCGGCTAGCGCGTCATCCACCGTTAAAATGGCGGGCAGCGGGGCGTAGTCTATTTTGCCCAAACGCGCGGCTTTGCGCGCGGCAAGATGGCTGGTTGCCACTACTAAAAAGACCGGCTGTCCAATGTAATGCACACGGTCCATTGCCAAAAGCGGCTCATCATGGGTTGAGGGCGAGCAATCTGGCATCTCGGGAAAATCAGTCGCCGCATAAACCGCGACAACGCCTTCAGCGGCATACACGGCAGAAAGGTCAAGCGCGGTGATATCGCCATGCGCGATGGTCGACATGCCAAAAGCCAAATGCAACGCCCCTTGGGGCAGCGGGATGTCATCGACATAGCGCGCGGCGCCAGTCACATGCAGAGGGGCCGCATCATGCGGCAGGGCGTTACCGATGCTCATGCCTCTACCTCCAGCAGATTTACGGGGGTTCCGGCAAGGTCGTGGAAATAGCGCAGCAGCATATTGCCAGCTGCCGTGCTGCGATACTGCGCCGAGGCGCGCATATCGCTCATAGGGGCGAAATCTGATTGCATTGCGGTGCGGGCGGCAAGCACGGTTTCCAGTGTCCACGTTTGGCCAATCAGCGCCGTCTCGGCCTGCGCGGCACGTTTCGGGGTGCCTGCCATGCCGCCAAAGGCGATGCGGGCGGAGCGGACGGTACCGTTTTCAAGCGTCACATTGAAACAGCCACACACGGCCGAGATATCTTGGTCAAAGCGTTTGGACAGCTTGTAGCAGCGCAGATTTGGGGCGTTTGTGGAAAAGCTGACAGCCTCGACAAATTCACCGGGCAGGCGGTCTTGTTTGCGGTAATCGAGGAAAAAATTCTCAATCGGCATAGCGCGGCGGGTATTATTGTGGCGCAGATGCAGCGTGGCCCCCAAGGCGATCAGCGCGGGCGGGCCGTCACCAATGGGCGAGCCGTTGGCAATATTGCCGCCGATGGTGGCCGCATTGCGGATTTGGTCGCTGGCATATCGGCGCAGTAGCTCGGCCAAGGAGGGCAGCGTCGGGGCTACGGCCTGCATCAGCTGGTTGATCGTGACGCCTGCACTGATGCGCAACGTGTCGCCGGTGGCATCTATCGTTTTCAAATCGGCAATGCCGCCCAGAAAGATCACGGGGCCAAGGTCGCGCAGCTGTTTTGTCACCCAAAGGCCGATGTCGGTGGCGCCTGCAACCAGGGTCGCATCGGGGGTGGCGGCAAAGGACTGTGCGAGCTCATCGGTGGTGGTCGGGTGGCTGGCGGGGGGGGGGGGGGGGGGGGGGGGGGGGGGGGGGGGGGGGGGGGGGGGGGGGGGGGGGGGGGGGGGGGGGGGGG
>NZ_JBGQOQ010000101.1:0-2139 GCF_052119765.1 Pseudorhodobacter sp. W20_MBD10_FR17
TGTCTCGCAACAACAAATCAACCAGATACGCCGCCAACCTTCAAACCGCCCAAACACCAGATTCAGTCATAGCTCTTTTCCGAGCCACCTCTGATCGACAAGGGTTGTTTAATAGCATCAGATTAAGTACGCAAAATAGATGCCGTGACGCAGTAAGAGGTAGTCGATGAATCAAGCAATTAGGCGAAAATATGCCGATACAGTTATGGTTACGCTATTCTTGTGGGCGCCTGCATTCAGCGGAATATACTTCTCCATTTTAGGGCAAAACCTCAACATTGAACGGCTTCTATTTTTAGCTCTGCTCTTACCTTTAATATATTATATCATAATACGGACAGTCTTCACGCAGACCACTAGCTATTCTCCGTCGATACTGGTTCTTGCATTATGGAACATATCCCTTTTGCTATCATCGTACTTCTCGGAAAGTACTGCATCACACCTACAGGGAATTGTGATATGCGCCATACCAACACTAATTGCTGCATACCTTGCGACCCATCCAAACATTGAGGATATCTCAGACAAAACCTCTTTGAAAATTGTTCTCTATCTCTCTATCGGCGGAGTTATTTCTTATTTCATAGCCCCATATCTACCCTCATCTATAAGCCAGATGATCATCGGCAATACATCGAACGACAAAAGTGTTAAGTTTACAACCATAGAACCTAATATATTCGGCTCAACACTAACATTTTTTCTTCTCTTATCTCTTCACAAACTGAATGAGAAAAAAAATGGATTTGCAATTATTACCCTAGCGATATTCGCAATTTTTCTTTCCTTTTCACGAGGCCCCTATGCTGCTCTGATTGCAGGCCTTTTGGTATATTTTGTTTTCTCTGGCACCCTCCGACACCCAAGTAAATTACTCTCAGCATGTGTATTTGTGTTTCTAGTACTATTTTTTACGTTTCCATTTTGGGGCTACATTTATCCATATATTGAAGGCACTATAAATCGAGAAGGTACCCTGCAAACACGCTACATAGTCAACAGTTATGCGCTAGACCGATTCTCGGAATCTCCATTGGTTGGAAATGGCCCTTTGGATTTCTCTGAATCAATGGGATTTGTAGCAAGTATCGTGGGGTCAACTGATGCTCGGCAAATATCTATTTCCCAAATGTTCATAGGTATACTACATGATTCCGGCATCTTTGGGTTATCTATATATTTGGTTTTTCTAGCGTACATCTTGTCACATGGAGTGCTGCAATGTCTAAAAGGTGACGCGAAACGCAGGGCTAGCTATCTTGCTGGATTCGTCAGTATAGTTGTGGCGAGCCAAGCAACGACCATTCATTATACAGCCTTATTTGGGATAGCAACTGGGCTTTTAGCATCACGAAGTCGTAAATGAGGTTGGAATGCTCATCATCCTTAACAAGCGCCGTCATACGACTGAGGTGACGCATTCCTATGGAAAACACATGGCCGTGCTCATACAGGAGCGCACGTAAAGCGTCCGTATCCGCTGTCCGCTGATGCACCGTAACCGCTCCATTGTTACCGCAGCGATTTAGCTTTGATGCGCGCCGCGAGATCGGTGTCATCCACGAAGTCATCAAGGAACTCATGCCAGGTTTTGTTGGTGATACGAGCGGCGCGGATCATGTCCGTCAGCTCTTCGATTCCGTCATCGGTCAGTGCGGTGATTGTTTCGTCGGGTCCGACGTAAACGCTGACGATGTTTCCATAGGTCAGGTTGTCGTCGTTGTAGATGATCGCTTCAAGAAGTTCGGCATCCTCGCCCAACATTTTGGCGACGTAGTCAATGCTGCAGACATGGGTCACCGCAGCCATCAGGCGGCCTGTGAATGGGCAGCGGCCAGCGGCACCCAATTCCACGGGAGCAGTTCATCCAGCCTGTTGATCTTGTGATCGTGGATCCGGTCGAGGATGTCTGCGAGATAGGCCTGCGGGTCGAGGCCATTCAGCTTGGCGGTTTCTATGATGGTCATGGCACGCGCGAGGGTTTCCGCACCGGTGTCGGCCCCTGCAAATAACCAATTTTTCCGCCTTATTCCAATCGGGCGCAAGGCCCGCTCGGCTAGATTGTTGTCGATGGCCACACGACCGTCCGTCAGGAACAGGCTGAATGCGTCCCGACGGCTCAGGCCATAGCGGAAT
>NZ_JBGQOQ010000102.1:0-1756 GCF_052119765.1 Pseudorhodobacter sp. W20_MBD10_FR17
CATTCAAACCTCCATTTGGGAAGTTTGAATCAGAAATCAAACCCAATGGGAATCCTGATTGTCCACAGGCCCTAGTTGGACCCAAGGCATGCAACGTTTTTTCGCCGCGACCTCACCTTACCTCACATGGGCGGTGCTTGCCTCCCTCGGCGTGATGATGACCTTCACCGCACTGACATCAACGGATCCGAGGA
The DNA here is from genome assembly GCF_052119765.1 of Pseudorhodobacter sp. W20_MBD10_FR17. Lineage (NCBI taxonomy): Bacteria > Pseudomonadati > Pseudomonadota > Alphaproteobacteria > Rhodobacterales > Paracoccaceae > Pseudorhodobacter > Pseudorhodobacter sp. W20_MBD10_FR17. The sequence goes on from NZ_JBGQOQ010000102.1 coordinate 195, forward strand.
TCTTTCACCAACTTGTGCACCCATCAGGCGAAACCTCTGCAAGGCTGTTGATTGTCACGATGATGGCGACCCCTCTGGCGATGCTGCTGAAAGGATGGCGCGGACCACTATGGTTGAAACGCAACCGCCGTTATCTGGGCGTCGCTGCTTTTGGCTATGCGGTGTTGCACACAATTTTCTATCTGCTGGACAAGGCGTCACTGACAACTGTCGTTGATGAGTTGCCGCGCCTTTACATCTGGACCGGCTGGATCGCGTTTGTCATTTTCGTGCCACTGGCGCTGACATCCATGGATTACTTCGTGCGCAAGATGGGCATATGGTGGAAGTGGCTCCAACGCTGGACCTACGCCGCCGCCGTGCTGACGCTGGTGCATTGGGCCGCTTTGCATGATTGGAACGGAGCAGCACCCGCCCTAGTCCACTTTGGGCCCCTGATCGCGCTTGAGGCCTACCGTGTCTGGTACTGGTATCTGCGTCCACGGCCCGTCGCGGCATAGCCACTGCCTCGACGCCTTGAATCAAGGCATCATGCAGAGCGAAGGGGAACAAGTCTCAAGCAACGGTTTCATGGTGTACTTTTGCAGTCATCAATACGGGATGTAATTGCAAAGCCGAATTCCGCTTACAGCGGTTCGCGGCCATTCGCACGTGCTGCAGCATCGGCCAAAATGGGCTCAAACCGGACTTGCGGCGGTGCGGCACGCAGATCTTAACCTCACAGGCTTCGGCGCGACCAACCGGATGACCCTTCCCAGCCCTAAGCAGACCCGCTATCTGCCGTGCTAGCGCGAAGGTTGCTTATGCAGGTCGGGCGTAAAGCCGACCGTTGCCTGTGCAGCAGCATGGTTGCGGCATTTGCCCAAAGCAGTCATTCGATCATGACGCAGCATTTTCTCCCCAGATCTAAGTGGTGGTCGGTTTGCGACCTCACCCACGCGCTGCATAGCATCCGCAGCAACCTTGGAAGACGAGTAATTTATACAGCGTTCGGCGACTGGATGGACCGCAAATCCATCACATGGGAAGCAGTTGTTCATCTCAGGACATCATTGTCGTCCAATGACGGGAGCGAGCATTCACGCAGCCCCAGTCAGGAGCCGACAATTCTGCGGGCGTTGGCTGGGGTGTTATGCTATCAAATGTGAGAATCGGACCAAAGACGACTGAAAAACATTATGTCGTGCCCAGTATATGAGCCAAGATGTCACGAGAAGTCAGAGATGAGATCCGTAGGAGTGGCTACATATTCCTCAAGAGTCATCGACCGAACGAAAGCGTCGTCGAGCTAGCGAAGTATTGGGGCAAGCCCATTGCCCCGTGGGAAGACGGGCTCGTCCAGGCTCTGGTGCCGCGCAGCGAAGCTGCGCCAAACAGCTATAGCGGCATTTACGGTCTTGGCCATTTTCCGTTTCATTCCGATCTCGCTCACTGGCGCACGCCGCCACGCTATCTCCTATTGCGCTGCGTGACCGGCTATGCGGATTGGAATGCCCCCACTGAAGTGGTCCACCAATTGGGATATGATTATCCCGTTTTCAGGAGGACTAAACAATGGCTGG
>NZ_JBGQOQ010000103.1:0-1671 GCF_052119765.1 Pseudorhodobacter sp. W20_MBD10_FR17
CCCGCATTCCCCAAGTAAATCTCTGATTTTGCTATCCTGATTGTGGTATTTCGTATATAAATCATGGTGTTGACGGCTGAGAAGGGAGCATTTTATGGGTCACCCGGAGGGTGCGGACTTGCAGCGGGCTGATCGGGTGGATTTCGACCGTCGTGTGCGGCTAGAGTTCAATGGCACGCAGCTCAGTTCCGACGGCGGTCTCTTGATAATGCGCGAGTTGGATGACGCGCTCGGGCTGTCGGATCTGGCGTCAGCGGCACTGCACGACACCCGCACAGGCAAGAACTCCGTCCATCAACTCGATGGGCTGTTCCGGCAATCGGTGTTTGGTCGTCTGGCCGGATACGAGGATGTCAACGACGCCGACCGGCTGGCCCTCGATCCGGTCATGCGCCAGGTCGTAGGTGGCCGGGCTGTCGATGCGCAAGCGGCCTCAGCAACGCAGATGGGGCGGTTCGAGACAGAGACGCTGGCCTTGCCCGAGAACCGGGCGGCGCTGGCCGATCTGAACGGCGCGTGGATTGACCGCTATCATGATCGCAACGGGCTCAAATACATCGTGCTGGACATGGACAGCTCGGTCAGTCCGACACACGGGGACCAAGAGGGCGCGGCCTGGAATGGGCATTTCGGATGCACCTGCTACCACCCAAACTTCTTGTTCAACCAGTTCGGCATGCTGGAGCGCTGCGCGCTGCGCAACGGGAACGTCCATAGTGCCGATGGCTGGCAGGAGGTTCTGGATCCGGTGATTGCCCGCTACGCTGGCCGCAACCTTGGGGGCCGCTTCTTCCGCGCTGACGCCGCCTATGCGATCCCGGCACTCTATGAACGGCTTGAGGAGACGGGCTACTTCTACGCCATCCGGCTGCGCGCCAATAACGTCCTGCGCGAGCAGATCGCCCATCGGCTGACGCGGCCCGTAGGGCGTCCGTCACAGACCAAGGTCAAGCGCTTTCACGAGGACTTCCAGTATCAGGCTGCGTCCTGGGACAAGGCGCGCCGCGTCATCGCCAAGATCGAGTGGCATCCGGGCGAGCTGTTCCCCCGCGTGGGCTTCATCGTCACCAACCTGCCCATGGAGCCGGACGAGGTCACCCGCTTCTATAATCGACGCGGCACAGCTGAGCAGCACATCAAGGAAGGAAAGTACGCCTTCCACTGGACGCGTCTGTCATGCAGGAGGTTCCGCGACAACGAAGTGCGGCTGCAGCTGCACGCGCTGGCCTACAACCTGGCTACCTTCTTGCGCTGCATCGAACTGCCAGAGGCCATGGCCGACTGGTCGCTGACCAGCCTCCAGCTCAAGCTGATCAAGATCGGCGCCCGCGTCGTGCGCCACGCCCGCGCCATCACCTTCCAGCTTGCCGAGGTCGCGGTCACCGGCCCGATGGTGCGCGCCATTCTCGCCGCGATCCAACGCTTGCGAGCGCCGCTGTTATGCGCGTGACCGTGATCCAGACCCAAACCAAACGAAAGCGGCTCGACAGGCCTGTCCGCCGCCCTGAAAAACAGGGCCGCCGCGCCAGCACGGCAAGGAGTCGCGGCTCGCTCCGACCGATCCGGGTTGTTTCCGCGACCGCAGACACCGCGCGGGGCAAAAAACGCTTGATCGGGTGGCCTGGTTGGGCGATCTTGAGGTCAAACGGCAAGCCACTTGGGGGATGTCGG
>NZ_JBGQOQ010000104.1:0-1637 GCF_052119765.1 Pseudorhodobacter sp. W20_MBD10_FR17
CCCACCGAGCGCTGGACCAAAGAGTTAATGTGGATCCATGGCTTCTTAGTGCTGGCGCTAGTGGTTTGGCTGCAACGCCGTCGCTACCCCGTAAAGGAGCGCCACCCGCTGCCTAGCATTATGTAAGCTGCAGCGATTAATAGCGTGATGATTCAATGCCTCACAGCCCCAACCTAGTTGGGGCTTTTTTATGATTTACGAGTGAGGAGTGAGGAGTGAGGCTGGTGGAATGGCCCGACTAAAGTAGACACCAGTTTAAGCAGCATTAAGTTGCTGCGCATATGCGTTGGGGGTTAATCCTCCCAGCGCAGTGTGTTGCCTTACTTTGTGGTAATACTGCGTGATGTAGAAGTGTATTTCTTCTGTCATCTCTTTACGAGTTAAAAGCCCTAAACGGCGGGTCCACTCCTTTTTCAGTAAAGCAAAAAAGCTTTCTGAGCACGCGTTATCCCAGCAGTTTCCCCGACGAGACATGCTGATGGTCACTTTACGCTTATTCAACCACGCCATGGTCGCCATGCAATGATATTGGCTGCCTTGGTCTGAATGGAACATCAGCTCACGGCCATTAGGCTTCTGCTGCTTCCAAGCCTGCTTTAAGGCCTTAATCACTAATTCAGCGCTATTCACCGGCCCCTGAGCCTTGCCTACTACCTGTCTGGTAGCAAGATCGATTATCACAGCCAGATAGAGCCAGCCTTCTTCACAGCGTATTTGAGTAATATCTGACACCCAAACACGGTTCTCTTGTGCAACCGTAAACTGTCGGTTTAATAGATTCGGCGTCGCATCGATGCCTGGCTTATGTTTACGATGCCCAGGCTTAGGCGCGACACAAGAACGATAGCCCACGCTCTGTAATAGGCGCTGCACTTGATTCTTACCACAAGCAAAGCCTTGATTAACCGCTTCGCGCCACAATTTCCGATAACCCGCAATACCATGTTGCTGTTCAGCTTCAGCCAATAAAAAGGCGAGCAAACTGCGATGACGCTCCGTCTGAACCGAAGGCTCTCGTTGGCGCTGCTTCCAACAATAATAACCCGCACGAGATACCTGAAGTACGCGACACATCACCAGTACCGTCCAGCTCATGCTGCGATACCGGTCGATGAAGGCAAATTTTATCGCCGAGTCTTGGTAGCGTACTCTTCCAGCTTTTTTAAGATATCGAGCTCCAGTTCAGCGCGCTCTAGCTTTTTCTTAAGACGCTTATTCTCTTGCTCTAACTGACGAAGGCTTTTATCTGGCCCTTCATTTTTAACGGGCTTATCCTGTTTCGAATCTGGTTTGTCCATTATCCACTCCCGACGCCAACGGCTTAATACGTTCGGATGCACCCCTAATTCACTGGAGATTTCAGCTAATGTTTTAGGTGATGAAACAGAGAGTCTAACGGCTTCCCGCTTAAATTCATTACTAAATTTACGCTTGGTTCGGTATTGCATACACTTCCTCACTCTGAAGAAGTGTCTACTTATTCGGGGCCATTCCAAAAGCGCCCAGCGCCCGACTCCAAGCGCCGAGTAAGAAAAACACTTACACCACGTATGCTGTTGCAGCACGTAGCAGCGATAAATAGCGAAACACTACAGGGTCTTTATTTAGCTGGGTGCCGGGCGCTTGATGCTCGGCAC
>NZ_JBGQOQ010000105.1:0-1554 GCF_052119765.1 Pseudorhodobacter sp. W20_MBD10_FR17
TGAAGCCCAGCCGAAATGTCGAAAAATCAGCTTGCAAAACCGGGGGCATCCACACACGCCCCGGGTTTACCGGAGGGCAAAACTCTCGGAGAATTGCCCGTTATGGAACATGCACAAAAGAAGAAGACCTCGAAGCCGTATTCACCTGAGTTCCGCGAGCGTGCGGTTCGGTTGGTTATGGAGCACCGCGATGATTATCAGAGCGAAGCGGCGGCGCTGACAGCGATCGCTGGTAAATTGGGTTGTTCGCCGGACAGCCTTCGCGTTTGGATGCGCCAGATCCAGCGTGATGGTGGCGAACGACCGGGGCAAACCAGTGCAGAGAAGGCACGGATCAAGGAACTTGAACGCGAAGTGCGTGAACTTCGGCAGGCTAATGAGATCCTGCGCAAAGCTTCCGCGTATTTTGCCCAGGCGGAGCTCGACCGCCCGTTTCGCAAATGATTGCTTTCATCGAGGAAAGCTGTGGAGCTCTCGGGGTCGAGCCAATCTGCAGGGCGTTGCAGTTTACCCCTTCCACCTATTATGACCGGCGTGCCATCGCGCGTGATCCTGGCCGTGCATCGGCCCGGGCCAAGTCGGACTCCGCCTTGAGCGTCAAGATCGACGCGGCCTGGGATGCCAATCGCAAGCTCTATGGCGCGCGGAAGATTTGGCACGTTCTGCGACGGGAGGGTCAAGATGTCGCCCGCTGCACCCCCTCTCGTGCATGTAAACATGCACTGCCGGGCAGTGGTTGAGCGTTTGATGCGCAACTTAGGGATCAGGGGGGTGGTGCGGGGCAAAAAGGTCATCACGACCCAGCCGGACACGTCACAGCCGTGCCCAGACGATAAGGTGAATCGCGTGTTCAAGGCGGATCGGCCAAACAAGCTCTGGGTTTCAGACTTTACCTATGTACCCACATGGTCAGGGACAGTCTACGTCGCCTTCGTTATCGACGTCTTCGCGCGGCGAATTGTCGCCCTGCGTGATTTGCACGCAAATCCCTTCCGGGTAACTGCATGGCGGACCTCGACATCCATGAAGACCCAGTTCGTTCTCCCCTCTCGGCGTTTGCTACGCAAAAGCCTGCCGGGTAACAGATGCGTTGGATCAAGCAATCTGGCAAAGAAAAACGCCTGATAACAAAGATTTGGTTCACCACTCGGACCGCGGATCGCAATACTTGTCGATAAAATATACCGAGCGGCTAGCTGAAGCCGACATTGATCTCTCGGTCGGAACCGTTGGTGATGCCTATGATAATGCGCTGGCCGAGTGCGTCATCGGCCTCTTCAAAACCGAAGTCATCAATCAAATCGGTCCATGGAAATCCATGCGTGAGGTTGAATGGGAAACGCTGAAATGGGTCGACTGGTATAACAACCGCCGCCTTCTCGGCCCCATCGGATACATCACCCCCGCAGAAGCAGAGGAGACATTCTATGCAAACCTGAACACACTCGATATGGTCGCCTAGTCGTTGAACAAATCACCCTCCGGTAAACCCGGGGCGTGTGTGGATGCCCCCGGTTTTGCAAGCTGATTTTTCGACATTTCGGCTGGGCTTCA
>NZ_JBGQOQ010000106.1:0-1473 GCF_052119765.1 Pseudorhodobacter sp. W20_MBD10_FR17
GCTAGGGGATGCACACATCTTCAGGTTTGGTTTTCGCGGAGCGCTTGACGGGTTTTGCGTTGCATGATTCGATTGTCCTACCTTGAATGGAGGGCGGCTTGTGATGACTTCGGAGAACTGGGGGCTGGGCGACTTTGGAGACGAGCGCCTAGCAAAAAGGGGGGTCTGCTGCTCGCGGGAATGGTGGCGCGCACGAGCATCTGCCTGCGGCGCCTGGCGGGTGGCCGACGCAGTGGGATTGTGGGATTTTCGCGCTTTCTGGCCAATCCGCGCGTGACGGTTGATGCGCTGCTCGATGGCTGGGGAGCGGAGCTTTCGCAAGGCTGCGCGGGTCGGCATATTCTGGCGATCCAGGACAGCAGCGAAATCAATTTCACGACGACCAAGGAGCGCAGTCGCGGTCTAGGCGAGATCGGCAAGGGGTCGGGACGCGGTGTTTTGCTGCACGCGATGCTGGGTGTTGATGCCGAAACGGGCGGCATTTTGGGCCTGGCCGCGGGCCGGATATGGACACGCGATGGCCGGGTTACGGTTCCTCATCGGCACCGGCCGTTGTCCGAGAAGGAATCGCAACGGTGGCTGAGCACGGCAGAGGCCGCCAAGACGGTTCTGGCCCGGGCGCATATGGTGACCGAAATCAGTGATCGTGAGAGTGACATCTATGAGAAATGGGCGCGATTGCCGGAGCCGGGCTTTCACATCCTGACCCGCGCCATGGTGGATCGTTCGATCAGGGAGGGGGGCGGAAAGCTCTCCTCGGCACCGTTGCAAATGGCGGGCACCGCCTTGATAGCGTTGCGCGCACGCCCTGGCCGTCCGGCCCGCAACGCCAGGCTCGTGGCTCGCTTTGGCCACGTCACGCTCAAGCGCCCCGCCATTCTGGCCAGGCAGGAAGGGTTGGCCGAGACGGTGAAAGTCAGCCTTGTCGAAGTCTGCGAGGTGAATGCGCCGCCAGGCGCCAAGCCCATTGCGTGGCGGCTTCTGACCACACATGGGGTCAAAGATGCGGCGATGGCATGGCGCGTGGTTGGCTGGTATCGGCAGCGCTGGCATATCGAACAATTCTTCCGCACCCTGAAACAGCAGGGATTGCAACTGGAGGACAGCCAGTTGGAAAATGCAGGGCGGTTGATCAAGCTGACTGCGATTGCCGCCCGTGCTGCCTGCACCATCATGCAACTCGTCCAGGCGCGTGACGGTCGGTCTGGGCAAGACGCCAAGATCGCCTTCTCGCCCCCCGAAATCGAGACCCTCCACGCACTATTGCCCGAGATCGAAGGAAAGACCGCGCTCCAGAAGAACCCTCACCCGCCGGAAACACTTGCTTGGGCCGCGTGGATCATTGCCAAGCTCGGTGGATGGGATGGCTACCCAAAATCAAAACCGCCCGGCCCAATCACCTTCCGCCACGGGCTCCAATACTTCAAATCCCTCGCCCACGGATGGAGGCTCCGAAATGTGTGAATCGCCTAG
>NZ_JBGQOQ010000107.1:0-1434 GCF_052119765.1 Pseudorhodobacter sp. W20_MBD10_FR17
GTCGAAGCCCAATCGAATACCGTAAAAGCCTAGGACTTATGACGTAAAAACAGTCCAAGTTTTTGTCCGCATCCCCCGTGGCCGGGGCCGGGCAAGGCGCACCCGGCACGGTCCATACTTCCTACAATGCCAACTGGCTTTCCCAACTTCTTTTAAACCAAGCCGCCCAAAGGTATGCAAAATGAAACGCATTTTACCTCCCAAGTTCATCCTCATCTCTCTCGCCTTGGCCAGCCTCGTGGCAAACCCCGTTTCCACGCAAACCGTGCCGCCGGGACCTTTGCCCTTTGGCATCTATGACCCCTACGGCGAATTCTCGGACGTGCAGGACGTGGCAATAGAGCATCTGTTCTTACCGTGGGAGGACGTCTTCCTTCCCAGTTTGGCCGAGGCGGAACGCTATACAAAATCTCGCGGCCGCTCGATTCTTGTGACCATAGAACCGTGGACTTGGTCGCGCGATGAACGCAACTCGCCCAAGACGCTGCAAAAGGGCATCGCCGACGGTACCTATGACAATACCATGCGCACAGTTTGCGCGGCACTTGCCACCGTGGACGTACCCATGACAATCCGCTGGGCGCAGGAAATGGATGATGCCAGCGGCCAGTTCATCTGGGCCGGGTGGACGCCACAAACCTATATCGACGCCTACCGCCAGATGATCAACATTTGCCGCATCGCAGCCCCCAAGGCCAAATTTATGTGGTCCCCGCTGGGTACAGAAACGATGGCAGCCTACTATCCCGGTGATGACTATGTCGATGTCATAGGCCTGTCTGTGTTCAGCCTGCAACCGTGGGAAGAGGCGACCTTGGGCGGCGTGCAGAGCTTTGACGACATATTTGGCCCACGCTACCAACGCGCTCTCCAATTTGGCAAACCCATCATCATAGCGGAATTAGGCTATATTGGAGATATCGCCCACGTCACTGAATGGGATGACTCTGTACGCACGTCTGCTGCGAAGTATCCCGAACTCGAGGCCGTGGTCTATTTCAACCAGCAAGAGGTCTATCCTTGGCCCGATGGATTCGGTCTTCCCAACTGGCGCCGCACGGCAAATGTGTTGAACTGACAGTCCTGCGGCCCGTTTGCGCCTCACTCGGGCCGCCTCTCCCGCACAACTGGCAATAATCGGCCTGTCTACCAATCTGTTGAAAACGCGCCCAATATCAAAAACGGGGCGCGTTTTGTCGTGCAAACCCTGCTTCCTGTCGGCAACACTCCGCGCGGTTCTCCCCTTCGCGGTTGACCGTTCACTATTTCTCAATGAAAATGAAAGAAGTTTAATGAGGATCGAAGGCTTCAAACCCGATCCCACCTTGAGGAGAGCAGATTTGAAACACCCCTTTGGGTGAGAACGGCAGTGCAAAAGTGAGCCACGGAAGTGGCGTGATAATCTCGCTGCGGGCAGCGTAAAATGTTGCCACT
>NZ_JBGQOQ010000108.1:0-1418 GCF_052119765.1 Pseudorhodobacter sp. W20_MBD10_FR17
GCACAATGCACGAATGGCCGCTTTGGGGACGCTGCGTTGCAGCATCGTAGCTGACTGCGGAGGTCGGCTCTGGGCCGTCCGTGACAGAGCTAGGGAATGAATTCGGGGTTGGCAGAATGACAAGCTGCATCGCATCTCGGGTCGAAATATGATTGATGTCAGTGGGACTGAGACCGGATTGTACTATGACGATGTCAAACGAGGATGAACTGCGGACACTTCAGCAAGACGTTCAGCGTTTGCTGGGGCGGTGCATGTTACGGCTGCAACAGTATGAACGGCTGATCAAAGCTATGGTGGTGGATCATAAGCTCTCGGGGCCGATGAATGCCTTGGAAGAGGCACGGTCTGCGCAGATTGACGGCATAGCCCTTAAGACGCTTGGCACCTTGGTTGGCGAACTCCTTGGATCATATTTCGTTGCTGGTGAAATCGACCCCAATGAAGAGACGGAAACCAACTCATCTGAGAACGTCAATTGGCTCGCCATGCAGATGAAGCTTGGCTTACCGGCCGCAGAGTTCGTCCGGGTCGAGAGTGAATTGAAAGAATTGGTGCGTCTGCGGAACAATCGGGTTCACCACTTTATCGATCAACATGACATTTCGAGCTCGGATGGATGCCGTAGCGCGCAAGAAGCATTGATTTCAGCATACACCCTCATTGACCAACATTTTGGACAACTTCGGCAATGGGCTGAAATAATTGTGAAAACGCGGCAGGCGATGTCTGATGCCCTGCAGTCCGAAGAGGTCATAGACTTCGTCGTCAACGGTATTTCCCCCGATGGAAAAGTAAATTGGGATGGCTCGGGCATCGTCAGCGCCTTGCGAGAAGCATTCGATGCGTTGGTTGTCGATGGGTGGGCATCTGTAGCTGAGGCTGGAAGATGGGTAGCCAAGCGGTACCCCGAGCAACTACCTGCCAAGTATGAATGCGCCAGTTGGCAGCAGGTCGTGCATGAGACGCACATTTTAGAACTTCGGTACTTTGAAATGGATGGAAAACGCACTGCATGTTATCGGGAGAAGGAGCGTCCCGCGAAGCCGCATTAAATTACGCTGGCGTCGCCTAATTGCTATGCTTTATCCCACGTCCGCTTCAGGGAAGCTGCATCGCGGCGATGCTACAATCGGTCAATGTCGGCTTAGGGCCGACCAATACATCAAACACCAAATTTGGCCTTGCCTTTGCTGCGATGCAGCGTAGTTTCAAATTATGCCAGCTCCATTGACCATAGACCCCAACACCGTTGCCCATACGCCGCTCGAAGATGCGCAGGGGCTGTTGATCGGCTGCTTTTTGACATCCGTGGGACTTGTGTTTCTTACGCAACTCGGTTTCCTCACGGGGCAAACGGCGGGCATTGCTTTGCTTATCGCTTACCCAATGGGTTGGTCCTTCGGCCTCGTTTTTTT
>NZ_JBGQOQ010000109.1:0-1380 GCF_052119765.1 Pseudorhodobacter sp. W20_MBD10_FR17
TGAACTGATGCGGTGGATGCCCCCACCCCAACGGCATCAATTGTGCCAAGATGGTTTTATTGCAACCAAGCAGAGGGAGGCATCCATGTCGGAGATTAGCATATTGGCGATCGATCTTGCCAAAAACAGTTTTCAGGTTTGTGGCGTCAAGATCGATGGAGTCGCGGTTTTCAACAAATCAGTGTCGCGGTCACGGCTTATCCAACTTTTGTCGGATCACACGCCCTGTATTGTGGCGATGGAAGCTTGCGCCACGTCGCATTACTGGGGACGGATGGCGCAGGCACATGGCCATGAAGTGCGGATCATTCCTGCGATCTATGTGAAGCCCTTCGTGAAACGGCAGAAGAACGATTTTGCCGACGCAGCGGCAATTGCGGAGGCCGCGTCCCGCCCCAGCATGAGTTTTGTTGCAGTGAAGAGCGCTGAGAAACAAGCGCGCGCCGTGGCATTTCGGACGCACCAATGCTTTGTGAGACAACGCACACAACTAATCAATGCGCTCAGAGGGCATCTGGCGGAGTTCGGTCTGGTCGCGCCAAAAGGCCCGGTGCATCTCAAGCGTCTGCAAGCAGCCCTAAATGGGCCGCAGGTTGATTTGCCCACAACAGTGCGCGAGATGGGGCAGCTTTATGTGCAGCAGATCGGCGATCTGACCAAGGTGATCACGCGTCTGGCTGATGAACTGGAAGTCGCAACGAAAACGGATGACGAGTTACGCCGTCTTTGCACGGTGCCCGGCATCGGCCCAGTGACCGCTGGCGCAATAGCTGCCTTCGCCCCCGATCTCGAAACATTCGACAGTGGCCGCAATTTTGCTGCCTGGTTAGGTCTCGTCCCACGACAACACTCGACGGGAGGCAAAACCCGCCTTGGCGCTGTCAGTAAGATGGGTCAATGTGACATCCGTAAGCTGCTGATCATCGGAGCCATGAGCGTGATCCGATGGGTTGTGCGCAGGGGCGGCAGCGCCAACCGGTGGCTTGCCAGCCTTGTCGCCCGCAAGCCTCGAATGGTTGCGGCGGTCGCCTTAGCAAACAAGATGGCACGGATGGTTTGGGCCATGACGACAAAAGGCGAGGACTATAGAATAGCGTAATCCCGAGTCGCGAGGCGCGGGGTAACGCTGTAGGCCGCAAGGCCTGGGCAAGGTGATCGACAGACGGAGTAAGCGACACGGACTTCAAAGTTCAAGACAGGAAAACCCAGGCCCGGGGCTCGAGCGCTACAGCTCTCTGAACCGATGTGGGTCCCGTCTTCCGAACAGCATACTGGCCCGTGGCGTCATAAAGGCCACACCTTTGAGGCCTGACACACGACCGATTGAAGCCCAGCCGAAATGTCGAAAAATCAGCTTGCAAAACCGGGGGCATCCACACA
>NZ_JBGQOQ010000110.1:0-1288 GCF_052119765.1 Pseudorhodobacter sp. W20_MBD10_FR17
CGCATTCGTTCTTCGTAGCTATACATGAACTATCTCCAAGATAGTCCAAGTTTTCGTCCGCACCCCCATTTTTCCATTTGGCGCTGACCCCTCTGCAACATGATATTCTCATGAAAAGTCGACGGAATTCTTGATGCCAGTGGGTCACGGCGTTTCGGGAAACTGGGTCAATTTCTCGCAGAATTCAACAGTTGGACCTTTGGGATATCGTCGGCAGCGCATTTCGGCTCTTTCGGAATTAACGCGCTTCTTCATGGTCTCGCATCGTGGTATTTGACGCAAAATCTGTGAAATGAAGTCCGGAACTGTCCGGTAAAAGTTGGAGAAAATGGTTTTAGAAATTGCAATCGTCGTTCTGCTCACGCTGATCAATGGCGCGCTGGCGATGTCTGAACTAGCCATTGTCTCTGCCCGCCCCGCCCGGTTGAAGCTGATGGTCGACAAGGGCAGCAGGGGAGCCGCGATTGCCATCACGCTTGCCAAGGACCCCGGCCGGTTCCTGTCCAGTGTTCAGATCGGCATCACGCTGGTGGGGGTGCTGGCGGGTGCTTTCTCTGGTGCGACACTTGGTGCGCGTTTGTCCACATCGTTGATCGAGGCTGGTTTGGCGGCGAACCTTGCGCAACCTCTTGGTGTGGGGTCCGTGGTTGTGGCCATTACCTATCTGTCGCTGATCGTGGGCGAACTTGTTCCCAAACAGATCGCCTTGCGTGCGCCTGAACAGGTCGCGGCCCGAATGGCCCCGATGATGGGGCTCATCGCGCGTTTTGCGGCGCCGCTGATCTGGGTGCTTGATCGGTCGGGAAAACTTGTATTGCGTCTGCTCGGTTAGTCCGGCGCCCACTCACGCAAGGTGAGCGATGAGGAGGTGCGCCTGATCATCGCTGAGGCCGAAAGCACCGGGGCCATGAACCGTGCCGAAAGCGGGATGATCGCGGGCGTCATGCGCGTGGCCGACCGCACAGCGCGCGGGCTAATGACGCCGCGCCACGAGGTCGAAACGCTCGAGGCATCCAGCAATAAGGCGCAGATACTCAAACAGCTGCGCGGGATGAGCCGGTCCAGACTGCCGGTGCGCGACGGTGATAGAGACGACATCATCGGCGTGCTTCTGACGCGCGACATCCTGATGAGCGAGCCGTTCGATCTGCGCGCCCTCCTGCGCGAAGCACCGATCGTTCAGGGTGGACAAGGTGCGCTGGAGGTCATCGACTTGAAGTTACCCACAAGTCGTGTGGCAAATTGATTCACCCACAAGATTTGGTCTTGCTCCAGAAAACCCTATTGT
>NZ_JBGQOQ010000111.1:0-1163 GCF_052119765.1 Pseudorhodobacter sp. W20_MBD10_FR17
TAAATTGGGTTGTTCGCCGGACAGCCTTCGCGTTTGGATGCGCCAGATCCAGCGTGATGGTGGCGAACGACCGGGGCCGACGAGTGAAGAGAAGGCGCGCATTAAGGAGTTGGAGCGCGAGAACCGCGAACTGCGTCAAGCCAATGAGATTTTGCGTAAGGCGTCGGCTTATTTTGCCCAGGCCCCTTTCGCGGTTTGAAGGCAAACCGCTGCCGGGCAGCGGGAGCTCGACCGCCCGTTTCGCAAATGATTGCCTTCATTGAGGAAAGCCGGGATGCACTCGGGGTCGAGCCAATCTGCAGGGCGTTGCAGTTTGCTCCCTCCACTTATTATGAACGGCGCAGCATCGCGCTTGATCCTGATCGGGCGTCAGCGCGCGCCAGGTCTGATGCTGCCCTTAGCGTCAAGATAGACAAGGCTTGGGCGGACAACCGTAAACTCTACGGTGCTCGGAAGGTTTGGCACGTTTTGCTGCGGGAAGGTGAAGATGTAGCGCGCTGCACAGTGGAGCGATTGATGCGCAGTTTAGGCATCAAAGGGGTCATTCGGGGCAAAAAGGTCATCACCACGAACCCAGACACATCTTTGCCCTGCCCAGACGACAAGGTGAACAGGCTGTTCAAGGCGGATCGGCCAAACAAGCTGTGGGTTTCAGACTTTACCTATGTGCCAACTTGGTCGGGCACCGTTTACGTGGCGTTTGTCATCGACGTTTTCGCAAGGCGGATCGTAGGCTGGCGGACCTCCACATCCATGAAGACACAATTCGTCCTCGATGCGCTGGAGCAGGCGATATGGCAAAGAAAAACACCAGATAACAAGGAGTTGGTCCACCATTCCGACCGCGGATCGCAATACCTATCGATCAAGTATACCGAGCGATTGGCAGAGGCAGAAATCGATCTCTCGGTCGGAACCGTCGGCGACGCCTATGACAATGCGCTGGCCGAGTGCGTCATCGGTCTCTTCAAAACTGAGGTCATCAACCAGATCGGCCCGTGGAAGTCGATGCGCGAAGTCGAATGGGAGACGCTGAAATGGGTCGATTGGTATAACAACCGCCGCCTTCTCGGGCCCATCGGATATATCACCCCCGCAGAAGCAGAGGAGACATTCTATGCAAACCTGAACACACTCGATATGGTCGCCTAGTCGTTGAACAA
>NZ_JBGQOQ010000112.1:0-1130 GCF_052119765.1 Pseudorhodobacter sp. W20_MBD10_FR17
TACATGAACTATCTCCAAGATAGTCCAAGTTTTCGTCCGCACCCCCGCCGGGTCAGTTCTCAGTGACAATTAACAGGATTGGACCGCCTGTCGCGCAACCAAGCCGACATCGCATCAATCTATCAAAAACTGCAATTCCGCGACGTTATGATCGAGACCGTCAGCGAAGGCGCCATTTCAGAGATGCACATTGGCCTTAAGGGTACAATGAACTCACTGTTCCTCAAGGATCTCGCCGTCAAAACCCATCGCGGCCTCAAAGGGCGGGCATTGGCAGGCAAATCGGCGGGGGGCAAAGCTTTCGGCTATCAAAACATCCTTCAGTATGATGCCTCAGGCGAACCCATCAGAGGCGACCGCAGAATTGATACCATCGAGGCCGCAACCGTCCGGCGGATATTCAGGGACTATTGTTTGGGGCTTTCGCCCAAGAAGATCGCCGAGACCCTCAACGCCGAAGGCATCCCCGGCCCGTCCGGACAGACCTGGGGCGCATCCACCTTGCATGGCAACCGTGAACGCGGCACCGGCATCCTCAACAACGAACTCTATATCGGCCGCCAGGTCTGGAACCGGCTCACCTATGTCAAAGACCCCGAGACCGGCAAACGCATCTCGCGCCTCAACCCCGAAGCCGATTGGGTGATCACCGATGTGCCAGAGCTGCGGATCATCGATCAGGATCTGTGGGAGGCTGTGCGCACCCGTCAGGGCGCGATGAAGGTCAAGAATACCGATACGCCGGTTTGGGACCGCCGCCGCTCCAAAACGCTGTTTTCGGGTTTGTTGGAGTGTGGCTGTTGCGGGGGTGGGTTTGCCAAAGTGTCGCAAAGCCAATTTGGTTGCTCAACCGCGCGCAACAAAGGCAAAGCGGTGTGCAGCAACATGGCGACGATTGGTCAGGCCGAACTGGAGCGGCGCGTGCTCGACGCGTTGCATAACAACCTGATGGATCAAGACGCGCTGACGCTCTTCTGCGAGGAATATGCAAAAGAACGCAACCGCCTGCAGGCCGAAGCCTCGTCCAATCGGGGATCTTTGGAGAAAGACCTGGCAGCGGCCAAAAAAGACCACTCCAAACTGATCGATGCGATCATTGCAGGTGTCCCCGCCGATCAAGTCAAAGACCG
>NZ_JBGQOQ010000113.1:0-1051 GCF_052119765.1 Pseudorhodobacter sp. W20_MBD10_FR17
GGGGGGCAGTGGATGACCGGGATAAAGGGCAGGATCAGCCGTTTCAAGACGAGCTCGACCAGGCTTTCCTCGGACCCGTAAGCCGTGTCTGCGACCAGCCATTCGGGGCGCAGGCCGAAACGTTCCGCGGTGCGGTCGAGCATAGTGAGGGTAGAACCCACCTCGGCCTGCCTGACCGATCGGGTCGCTTCGACATCCATGATGATCGCATGATCGGTATCAATCAGGTAATTGTCTGAATAGGCAAAGAAAGCAGGCCACTTACGGGCCGCAGTCTATTACCGGCAGGTGATTGCATGCAATCACCGCGAGGCACTGGCTGGCAGGATCAGCATGGGCCGTGAACTTGGGTTTTACGGGCGTTGCAGCGCCGAAAGCCTCTTCGTCGAGAGTGTCGAGATATTCACGCACCGCCCTCGGGGCATCGGTTGGATCGATTGCAACCGCATCCCATTTATCCTGACGACTGGAGCTCTGCTTCTGGACATCGGCCCCCCCTCTCGGCAGATTGCTACGCAATCCGTTGGCCGTCAGGTGAATGCTTGCATTCACCGTCAGGCGCCTGCCGGGCAATGGATCAGGCTGGCATCGACCGCGAAGCCTTGGCCGCCGACCAAGCCATGGGAGATGCACTGGGCCACCACGCGCTCGAAGATATGACGAAAGATATCGCTGTCGCGAAACTTGCCATGTCTGAGCTTTGAAAAGCTGGAATGATCCGGCACCCTGTCCTCTAGCCCCAAACGGCAAAACCAGCGATAGGCAAGGTTGAGATGCACCTCTTGGCACAGGCGACGTTCAGACCGCAGCCCCATGACATAGCCGACAACCAGCATCCGCCCTATCGTGCATGTAAACATGCACTGCCGGGTAACAGATCATGAGTCTGGGATCGATAGAGGGACGACCGGTGTGGCTGTAGAAACTGCGCATCTCTTCGTGCAGATCATCCAGATCCAGGAAGCGGTCTATGCCACGCAAAAGATGATCGGCAGGGATGTGCGTCTCGAGATCAAACTCGTAGAATAGTCGGGCATGAACTTCCTGCGTT